>CAYFMF010000027.1:0-23091 GCA_964344135.1 uncultured Piscirickettsiaceae bacterium | reverse complement strand
CCAGTGAGTACTCCTTGAGTTTGCGGGTGAGTGTGTTCCTCCCCCACCCAAGCAGACGTGCCGCCTCCTGCTTCTTTCCTGCCGTGTGCTGAAGTGCGGCCCTGATCAGGATCTTCTCCATGGTGGGGACCACCTGATCCAGCAGGCGCTCCTCATCCTGCCCCAGATGTCTCCGAATCCACCGCTCCAGTGCGCCCTCCCATCCATCTCCACCCCCGCTCTCCCGGTCTGGCCCAACGAGCTCAACAGGGAGGTCTTCCACACACACCTTGCGTGTGGGTGCCATCACCGTAATCCAGCGACAGGTATTCTCCAGCTGGCGCACATTCCCCTGCCACTCCAGCCCATTCAGATACTGTATGGTCTCCGGGAGCAGCTCCTTCTCCTCCACCTCAAGCTCCTCTGCAGCCAGCTGCAGAAAGTGGGCGGCCAACAGCGGGATATCCTCCCTGCGCTCGCGCAGCGCAGGAACATGGACCCGAATCACATTGAGGCGGTGGTAGAGATCCTCACGAAACTCGCCCGCCTGCACCGCCTGCTCCAGGTTCTGGTGGGTAGCCGCGATAATCCTGACGTCCGCTCGGACCGGTGCATGTCCACCCACCTGATAGAACTCCCCCTCCGAGAGCACACGCAGCAGTCGGGTCTGTGTCTCGAGTGGCATGTCCCCAATCTCGTCCAGAAACAGTGTGCCTCCATCCGCCTGCTGAAAACGTCCCTCACGCCTGCCCGTTGCCCCGGTAAAGGCCCCCTTCTCGTGGCCAAACAGCTCCGAATCCATCAGATCCCTTGGTATGGCCGCCATGTTGAGTGCAATAAAGGGGTTCTCCGCCCGTGGGCTGTGGCGGTGCAGCGCCTGTGCCACCCGCTCCTTGCCGGTTCCGGACTCCCCGTTGATCAGTACCGTCATGTTGGAGTGGGCCAGCCGTCCTATGGCACGGAACACCTCCTGCATTGCTGGAGACTCTCCGATGATGTCGGTACTGATTTCTGACCGCTCCCTGCTCCTTCCGCGCTTGCTGCGAACCTGTTCGATGGCCCGCTGCGTCAGTGTAATCGCCTCCTCAATATCAAACGGCTTGGGCAGATACTCAAATGCCCCACCCTCGTAGGCAGAGACCGCACTATCCATATCCGAGTGGGCGGTCATGATAATCACCGGCAGCTCCGGCCTCCGCTCCCCGATCTCCTTGAGCAGAGCCAGACCATCAATCCCCGGCATTCGAATATCACTGACAATGACATCGGGAGACTCCCGCTCCAAACGAGAGAGCACCTGGCTGCCATCACTAAAGGCCTCGACCCCCATCCCGGCCTTCTGCAGTGCACGCTCCAGCACCCAGCGAATGGAACGGTCATCATCAATAACCCAGACTTCTCCTTGGCTCATATCTCTCTCTTGTGAAGTAACACGTTAATTCCTGGATTCATGGCTCTGGACTACTCCTCCAGTGGAATCAGGATGGTAAAAATGGTCTCTCCTGGCTGGGAGTGACACTCGATCACCCCTCCCTGCCGATGGATAATGGATTGGGAGATGGAGAGCCCCAGCCCGGTCCCCTCAGCACGCCCTGTCACCATAGGCAGAAAAATGGTCTTCTGCAGCTCCCTGGAGATCCCCGGTCCGTTGTCCTGCACCTCCAGACTGCAGACCAGGCGATGGTGCCTCTGACCAATAGTCACCTGATGCACAATACGTGTTCGCAACACAATCTCTCCCCGCTCTCTCAGACTCTGGGCCGCATTGCGGACAATATTCAGCAGTGCCTGGATCAACAGGTCGGTATCGGCGGGAAAGGTGGGGATGCTGGGGTCGTAATCCTGCCTGATGGTCAGCGTCTCCCCTCCGGCCTCCGCAAGAACCAGGGTACGGACCCGCTCCAGCACCTCATGGATATTGGCCTCTCTTATCTGTGGTGGGCGGTTGGGGCCCAGCATCTGCTCCAGCAGACTCTGCAGGCGGTCCGCCTCCCCAATAATCACCTCGGTATACTCTTTCAGTGACGGCTCCTCGAGCTCACTCTCCAGCAGCTGGGCCGCCCCACGAAGCCCTCCAAGGGGGTTGTTGATCTCGTGTGCAAGCCCCCTGAGCAGATCAGCAGAGGCCCGTGTCTGGTTGAGCAGTTGCTCCTCATTCATCAGGCGCAGCTGCTGATCAACACGCCTCAGCTCCACCAGTACCTGCCCTCTCTCCTTCGGCTCCATCAATGGAACGAGTGAACAGTCCACAACCCTCTTCTCACCACTCAGCAGACGCAGCTTCACCTCTCGCTCGGTATAGGGGTGGCTGGTGTCAGCAATCCTCTGCAGACCCTCTACCATGTCACATCGAATATCAACGACCTCCGTGAGCAATTTTCCAACCGACTGGTTTGCGCTGATCTCCAGCAACATCTCTGCAGCCTGATTCAGAAAATTCAGCCGCTGATCCCGACCGACAACCAGCAGTGCGGTGGTTGTGTGGTCAACCGCAAGCTCCGGGTAACCGGTGTTGGGCGGATGCCGCCGGATCCTCATGTTGGACTGGGTACTGGGACTCATAACAGTAGATTCAATGCAATCGCTGTACCAGCAGCGGAAATTATCTCTCTTCAGCAGAAATTATCACCTGATTCAACAGGTTACCTGATACCGACGAATTCCGGGAAAAGCATATACACTCCCTCGGAACCCAATATGCACCATTTTGGTGCGCTATACAACCGATAGGGCAAACCCCATTCAACAAAAAGCCCCCCCTGCAGGGCAGGGAGGGCCTTCCAACAAAACAGCCTTGTACGAATTAAACGCTGTAGTACATGTCAAACTCAACAGGATGAGTCGTCATGCGCATGCGGGTCACCTCCTCCATCTTCAGGTCGATGTAGCTGTCGATGAAATCGGTAGTGAAGACATCGCCCTGCGTCAGGAAGTCACGATCTGCATCCAGTGCCTCCAGCGCCTGCTCGAAGGAGTGGCATACGGTTGGGATCTCGGCCGCCTCTTCCGCTGGCAGGTCGTAGAGATCCTTGTCCATCGCCTCACCTGGATCGATCTTGTTCTTGATTCCATCAAGGCCAGCCATCAGCATTGCAGAGAACGCCAGGTATGGGTTGGCAGTTGGATCCGGGAAGCGGACCTCGATACGGGTCGCCTTCGGAGTTGGAACAAATGGGATTCGGATCGAGGCGGAACGGTTACGGGCCGAGTAGGCCAGCATTACCGGGGCCTCAAAGCCAGGAACCAGACGCTTGTAGGAGTTGGTGGAGGCATTGGTGAATGCATTCAGCGCACGCGCGTGCTTGATGATTCCGCCAATGTAGTAGAGGGCATCCTGAGAGAGGCCGCCATACTTGTTGCCGGAGAAGATATTCTTGCCCTTCTTGGAGATGGACTGGTGAACATGCATCCCGGTGCCGTTGTCACCAACAATTGGCTTCGGCATGAAGGTGGCGGTCTTGCCATAGGCGTGTGCAACATTGTGAGTCACATACTTGAGGATCTGTACCTCATCCGCCTTCTTCACCAGAGAGTTGAACGCGGTTGCAATCTCATTCTGGTTTGCAGTCGCAACCTCATGATGGTGTGCCTCAATGGTCAGCCCCATGTCCTCCATCACCAGACACATCGCAGTACGGATATCCTGTGAGGAGTCTACTGGAGGAACCGGGAAGTAACCCCCCTTGACGCCGGGACGGTGGCCCATGTTCCCTCCATCGTAGGCCTTCTCTGTGTTCCAGTCCGCCTCTTCGGAGTCCACCTTGCAGAAGGAGCCGCTCATGTCTGCGCCCCAGCGCACATCATCAAAGAGGAAGAACTCTGGCTCAGGGCCAAAGAACGCCTTGTCACCGATACCGGTGGACTTGAGGTACTCCTCTGCACGTGATGCAACGGAACGTGGATCACGCTCGTAGCCCTCCATCGTGGCTGGCTCAACAATGTTACAGCGCAGGATGACGGTTGGCTCCTCGTAGAATGGGTCCAGCTGTGCTGTCCCTGCATCGGGCATCAGAATCATGTCTGATTCGTTGATTCCCTTCCAACCCTCAATGGATGATCCATCAAACATCTTGCCGGTCTTGAAGAAACCGGCATTGACCTCTGCGGATGGAATGGTTACATGCTGCTCCTTGCCCTTGGTATCGGTAAAACGGAGATCAACAAACTTTGCATTGTTGTCCTTAATGAGCTTGAGTACTTTCTGAGACATTCATGACTCCCCTGATTCAAAGTAAAAAAAAGGCTGCCACTACCTTGTGGTCCTGCCTGAAAAATTGGGTCTTCCGAAATCAGCACAGATGCGAAATCGAAAAGAGTGCCCGATTATATAGCATAAAATGTGCCAATGCTGTAATCGGTTGATCCTTAAGAGGATATGGGACAAAACTGCCAAGAATCAATTATTTGCGCACAATAATGGTGCGACATGATAATATTTTGCACCATTGTTGTGCGTAATGCTGCGTAAATCACCCCACCTCAATCACAATCCGTATCTCTCTCCCCTGCTGGCTCTTCTCCAGTACGGCATGTCCATTGATTCGGCACCATGCGGGAATATCATTGAGGGCACCGGGGTCGGAGGAGATCACCTCCAGTTGATCTCCCGGCTGCAGCTCCTCGATTCTGTCTTGTGCACGGATGACCGGCATTGGACAGAGCAGCCCGGTTGTGTCGATGGAGTAGTGTGCCACTATATGTACCACCCCTTCTCGATCTGGCTCGGTGGCATCGGCGCCACCTCGATCTCGCAGGGCTCTGCTCCCGGCCTGGTAATCTCCACCGTCACCTCGTCAGCGCTCTTCCCCTTGCCAAAGCGGGCCGTGATGCGGGCCGCCAACTCGAGATCTTCATCATTCGCCTCGCCATCAATCAGCACCAGTGGCCCCGGGTAGTCGGTGGTTCGCATCGTGATGTAGCGCTTTTTGTACCCCTGCAGAAAGTGGTTCTCCCCCTCCTCGCGCGAGATAATCATCTTGAAGTGGGGGCGGGGGCGCAGGTGGCGCCCCACCTTGAGCAGCATGATGTCATCCATCTCGTAGTCGCGGCTGCCGCGCGCCTTCCAGAGGTCGACCAGCTTGACGGAGTAGCTCTCGTCGGTGAGGAAGCAGCAGCCGCCGGCCGGTGTTGCATAGTCCTCAAAACCAAACTGTTTCGCCAGCGCCATCTGCGGCTTGCGGGTACGGCCACTGAAGTCATGGAGTTTTTCCCGCTCCAGCCACCCCTCTCGCTCTGCCAGGGTGGGGGGCAGATTCTTCGCACAGAGGGGGCGCACCAGCAGATCCTCGGCACCGGACTCACCAGAGACCACCGGCATCGTATCCTTGCGCTGCGACATCGGGCGCTGTCCCACCACCTCTCCGGTGGCAATGAAATCGAACCCCTTTTTCTTCATCCACTCCAGCGCCTTCTTCACCATGAAGATCTTGCAGTCGAGACAGGGGTTCATGTTGGCACCATACCCATGTTTGGGGTTAAGCAGCACATCCTTGTACTCCTCTACAATATCGATGATATGGAGCTTGATCCCCAGCTGCTCCGCCACCCAGAGTGCGTTGTTGCGCTTGTCCCTCTTCTGGTCCTTCTTGCGAATGGCATGGGTGTGCCCCTCCACGCAGAATCCGGTGTAGAAGTTGATCCCCTCGACATGGATCCCCTGCTCCTGCAGTACACGCACCGCAAGCATGGAGTCGAGTCCGCCCGAGACCAGTACCGCCGCTCTTCGTTGTTGAGACATGCAACACCCTGAAATTCAAATCAATAGATTGCCCATTCTATCAAACCCGTTTCGAGCCTGAACCATCGAATGCGGCACTTCTTATCTTCTTTCTGCTGCCAAACAGACCCGAAACAGTCAGCGTAACCCCTTTGGATCTCCAAGCTGCCGACTACACTTCCGTATTGTGGCACTCCACCATCGAGAGAAATCACAAGTCGCACACATTAACATTCAAGAACAGACTTGACTTCATCTCCTGTTTCCACTAGAATGCGGAGCGTATTTCACCGCCTGACAAGTCATTCAGGAGTGGGGCCTCCTTCTCCAGTTTACAGCATTGAAACAGGACTCATCCAATATATACCCTTGCCACTCCCAATGTCATCCAGTAACAGCCCCTACCCCCCCCCCCGCAACAGCCGGGTGCTGGTGATTGACAACGATCCTGTTGTCACCGATCTCTACCGGGATATCCTGGCCCCTTCGGCCCCCTCGCCGAAGGGGTTCCGCTTCGAGCTCCATACCACCTCTGAAGGGGATAGAGGAGTTGCACTGGTTCGCAGGGCGGTGGAGCAGAGAGAGCCCTTTGCCGTTACCTTTATCAACCACATGCCTCCGATTCAGGATGGAATTGAGACGGCCTCCCAGATCCGGCAACTGGATCCGCAGATCTACATTGTCATCGTCTCTGCCCAGCTCAACCAGCGGCCTCTCACACTCCAGCATGAACCGGATGAACGGCTCTACTATCTGCAAAAGCCCTTCATGCCGGAGGAGCTGAAACAGATGGTCTACAGCACCTCCGCCTGTGTGAGCCGGAGCCAGGATACACAACAGCTCCATAACCTCTTCCGCTCCACGACCCATACCATGAGGAACTCAATCAGCTATCTGGACGGGATGGCCGAGCATGTCTATAGCATCCATGACAACCCGAAGGCATTGAGCAATCTGCTCAATTCAGAGCGGATGGATCTGATACAGGAGCAGATCTCTGAAATAGGGATGCTGATAGAGATCCTCCTTGAGAGTACCCAGGCCCATGCCTACCACCAGGGTTTTCTCCCTCTCAGGGAGAAAATTGAGAAGAGCATTGCACTCTTCTCGGCCACCAGCGAGGGCAGGGGAATACGGGTGGCCACAGACCTTGAACAGATTCCGGAGAACTGCTGTATCCATGCCCGCCCGATTGATGGACAAACCCTCTTTCTCAACCTGCTCAACAATGCCGCTGATGCAGCCAATGACCATCTTAAGCGGCAGATCGGGGAGGCCCCCGCAGAAAAACTGGAGCAGATTGCCGCACTGCAGAGCCAGCCTCTGATTCGGATTGGTGCACAGCTGCATGAAGGGGGCGTCACCATTCGCGTCTCCAACCTGGGTGATCCGATCCCGACAGAGCTGCTGAAGAGGATCTTCGACCCCGGATTCTCTCTCAAGCGAAAGGGAAACGGGATCGGACTTCATGACGCAAGAGAGATCGTAGAGCAGATTGGCGGGTCAATTGCGGCAGAGAACGGTGAACAGATGGTTACCCTCACCCTCAAACTCCCTTACACCCCCTGCAACAGGAGAAAACCCCATGAAACAGAATAGCAGTGCAGCCTACACGGAGCTGCAACAGAGGCTGGCTCCACTCATCTCTCAACTCAAGGTGATGATTGTTGACGACATGCCTGCCAATATCGATGCCTACCGGATGATTCTTCTTGAACTCGGCGTGCCGCGCAAGAACATCCAGAGCACAACCAACGGACTCTCTGCCATCACCAGGATGCAGCGCACTGAGCTGATCCTTGCCGACTGGAACATGCCGATATTGGATGGTCTTGAGTTTGCCAAAAGGGTACGGGAATACCTCAACCATAAACAGCCCATCATCCTGATGATTACCGCAGAGGCGGAGGCCGATATGGAGCAGGTTCGCCCCTGGGTGGATGCCTTTCTCCGGAAGCCGACTACCAATGAGACCATCCGCAGGATGGTTCTCTCGGTATTGGGCAAGAAGGTGGCCGATCCGGACCACCCTCTGACAATCTCCTGACACCAACACCCCGTTCTCTTCTCCAGACCAGTACCGTTGAGTTGACGGAACAGGTTTCGGCTGTTAATGGCCTGCGGCCATTCGAGGCAAAGCGGTGCGTGTGACAAAGCGTAGCGTGCCCAACATCCATCCCCTTTGTTGCGCACACTGCGCTTTGCGTAACCTGCAAATAAAATTCTACATCAGTTTGAATCACACTCAAACGGGTAAATGCGCTGGGGCTGGCAATTGGGGATGATGTATAATCCGCTGCTTTCACAGCACAGAGAGCAGGCGTTGGGATTTTCATGAACAACAATGATCCATCCACCTTTCAGGGGCTGATCCTTGCGCTCCAGAACTACTGGGCCGAGCAGGGGTGTGTCCTTAATCAACCCTACGATATGGAGGTGGGTGCCGGCACTTTTCATCCTGCCACCTTTCTGCGCGCCATTGGGCCAGAGCCGTGGAGTGCTGCCTATGTTCAGCCCTCACGCCGCCCCACGGATGGTCGCTATGGAGAGAACCCCAACCGGCTTCAGCACTACTACCAGTTTCAGGTCGTCATCAAGCCCTCGCCGCTGGAGATTCAGGAGCTCTACCTCGACTCCCTGCGAATGGTGGGAATTGACCCGCTCACCCATGACATCCGCTTTGTTGAGGATAACTGGGAGTCCCCTACCCTGGGCGCCTGGGGGCTTGGATGGGAGGTGTGGCTCAACGGCATGGAGGTGACGCAGTTCACCTACTTCCAGCAGGTGGGGGGGCTCGATTGCCGCCCGGTCACCGGTGAGATTACCTACGGCCTGGAGCGCATCGCGATGTATCTGCAGGGTGTGGAGAGCGTCTTTGATCTGGTCTGGACCGATGGCCCGCTGGGCAAGGTGACCTACGGCGATGTCTTCCACCAGAACGAGGTGGAGATGTCG
Source organism: uncultured Piscirickettsiaceae bacterium (assembly GCA_964344135.1). Classification (GTDB taxonomy): domain Bacteria; phylum Pseudomonadota; class Gammaproteobacteria; genus Thiopontia. Next base: position 14,441 of record CAYFMF010000027.1, on the reverse strand, counting down.
GCCTATAATTTTGAGCATGCCAATGTGGAGGCGCTGTTCCAGCAGTTTGACAACTGCGAGTCGGAGAGCAAGAAGCTGATTGAGGCGGGCCTCCCGCTACCCGCCTATGAGATGATGCTGAAGTCCTCGCACCTCTTTAACCTGCTGGATGCACGAAACGCCATCTCGGTTACGGAGCGTGCCCGCTTTATTGGTCGCATCCGTGCACTCTCCCGTGCCGTGGCTCAGGCCTACCATGAGCGCCGTGAAAATCTTGGATTCCCAATGCTGGGAGGTGAGTCATGAGTGACACGAACAACAGAGCGGTGGACTTTCTGTTTGAGCTGGGTACAGAAGAGCTTCCCCCAAAGTCATTGACCAACCTGAGCCGTGCACTGGGTCAGGAGGTTACCGCCGGACTGGAGAAGGCGGGACTGGACCATGGTGAGGTCACCCTCTATGCCGCCCCCCGTCGGCTTGCCCTCTGGATTCGTGATCTGCAGAGTGAGCAGGCGGATCGGGAATCAGTGAGAAAGGGGCCCTCCGAGGCCGCCGCCTTTGATCAAGAGGGCAACCCCTCGAAGGCCGTCACCGGCTTTGCCCGCTCCTGTGGTGTCGAGGTGGAGGATCTGGAACGGATTGATACCCCCAAAGGGGTCTGGATGGCCTATCGGGTCATGAACAGGGGCTCTTCCACCGTAACGCTGCTGCCAGAGATCCTGCAGGGCGCCCTGGACCGTCTTCCGATCCCCAAGCGGATGCGCTGGGGGGATTCGGAGGCAGAGTTCCTCCGCCCGGTCCACTGGGTTGTGGCACTGCTTGGCGGAGAGGTGGTTCCGGCAACACTCTATGGCATCGAGTCCGGCAACCAGACCCGGGGGCACCGCTTCCACCACCCGGATCCCATCACCGTCTCAGCTGCGGAAAACTATGCGACACAGCTGGAAAGCGAGGGGATGGTTCAGGCGGATGCAGCCGCACGCAAGGAGGCTATTCGGCATCAGGTCACCGCGGTGGCCGAAAGTCTGGGTGGGACGGCCGTGGTTGATGAGTCACTGCTGGATGAGGTAACCGCACTGGTAGAGTGGCCGGTGGCCCTCAGCGGCAGCTTCGAGGAGCGCTTTCTGGAGGTCCCACAGGAGGCCCTGATCGCCTCCATGCAGGGCCACCAGAAGTTTTTCCCGGTGGTCAACGGTGAGGGGCAGCTGATGGCCCACTTCATTACCGTCAGCAATATTGAGAGTGCCGATCCCACCATGGTACAGAGTGGGAATGAGCGGGTGATTCGCCCCCGCCTCTCTGATGCCGCCTTCTTCTGGGAGCAGGACCTGAGCAGGCCGCTCTCCAGCCACCAGGAGGGGCTGAAAAGGGTTGTCTATCAGGACAGGCTGGGATCGCTACTGGACAAGTCGGAACGGGTTGCGACACTGGCTGCCACCATTGCATCGCAGCTGGGAACCAGTTCTGAACTGGCGCTGCAGGCCGCCATGCTCGGCAAGTGTGATCTGCTTACCAACATGGTGAAGGAGTTCCCGGAGCTTCAGGGCATCATGGGACGCTATTACGCGGAACACGGCAATGAACCGGCAGAGGTCTCGGTGGCGCTGGATGAGCAGTACATGCCCCGCTTCTCCGGTGACCGGCTCCCCGCTACCCCGGTGGGTGAGGCGCTGGCCCTTGCTGAACGCATTGATTCACTGGTCGGTATTTTCGGTATCGGAATGACGCCAACCGGAGACAAGGATCCGTTTGCACTGCGCAGGGCGGCGCTCGGCCTGCTGCGCATCATGGTTGAAAACCGGCGCCCGCTCAACCTGCTGGAGCTGATCCATGAGGCTGTGGTCATCTATGGCGACAGGGTCGCGGCGGAGACCGGACAGCGTGTCTTTGAGTTTGTGCTGGAGCGTCTGCGTGGCTACTATCAGGATCGAGGGGTCACCCCAGCCGTTTTCGAGTCGGTGCTCTCCTGCCGCCCCCAACAGCCGCTCGACTTTGACCAACGGATCCTGGCAGTCAGTGAGTTTATTGACCTCGAAGAGGCGGCCAGCCTGAGCGCAGCCAACAAGCGAATTCACAATCTGCTGAAGAAGACAGACGAGTCGATCCCGGCTCAGGTTGACTCCTCACTGCTGGAGGAGGCTGCAGAGAAGGCGCTTGCCTCCGAGCTGGAGACCATACGCGAACAACTCGATGAGATCCTGAATGAGGGCCACTATGACCGGGCCCTGACGCTACTCTCCTCGCTGCGCGACCCTGTGGACCACTTCTTTGATGCGGTGATGGTGATGAGTGAGCATCCGGAGATCCGCAAGAACCGTCTTGCCCTCCTCTCCCAGCTCCGCAACCAGTTCCTGAGAATTGCAGATATCTCTCTGCTCCACACTGCATGAGCAACACGACTCCAGTAAACCCGGACTCCTACCAGCAGATGCTGGATGCGGTCCAGGCCTTTCATCACAAGCACCGGTTTCGTGAGCATGGCGGCGAGGAGATGACCTACCGTGTCTCACTGATGGCGGAAGAGCTTGGTGAGATCTCCTCCTGCATCACCAAGGGAAAAAGCAGGGAGTCGCTTGCCGAGGAGTGTGCCGACCTCTTTATCCTGTTGATCGGAACCGCCATCGCCGGCGAGTTTGATCTCAACCACTCATTCTGGGATAAAATGGAGAAACTGGAGCAGAGAAAATCGCGGATGGTTGATGGGCGGATCCGTGTATCCGAGTTTCGTGGGGTCGAGCAGCCCGCTTCATCAGCTGAAGAGTCATAAATAATGGAATTGATCGTTCTTGACCGTGATGGTGTCATCAATGAGGACTCTGATGACTACATCAAGAGCCCGGGCGAGTGGGTGGCGATCCCCGGCAGCATTCAGGCCATTGCACGGCTCAACCATGCAGGATACCGGGTTGTGGTTGCCACCAACCAGTCCGGGGTTGGACGTGGTCTCTATGACATCGATACCCTGGGAAAGATCCATGAAAAGATGTGCCTGCAGCTGGAGGAGGCTGGTGCCTCGGTTGAGGCGATCTTCTACTGTCCCCATACCCCGGAGGATGAGTGTGACTGCAGAAAGCCGAAACCGGGGCTGCTCCAGGACATAGAAAACCGGCTGGGGAAAAAGCTGGAGGGGAGCTATGCCGTTGGAGACTCACTGCGTGACTTCGAGGCAGCACGAGCGGTCGGTGCCATTCCGATTCTGGTCAAGACCGGCAAGGGGACGAGGACCCTGGAGGCTGGTGAGGGGCTGGATGATGTACTGCAGTTTGATGATCTCTACAGCTTCGTTGATGCCCTGTTGAGTGGCCACCTGACAGACCGGGGATAGTGGATCGCCACACTCACCCGCTATGAGCTATCTCCGCTCCATCCTCTTCTTTCTCGGCATGACGCTGAGTGCACCGATCGTGACTCTTGCCGGGCTCTTGGTCTCTCCTCTCCCCTTCTCTATCCGTTATGGTGTCATCAGTCAGTGGGCAAGGTTTGTCATCTGGTGGCTGCGGGTAACCTGCGGACTCAATTACAGGGTTACCGGTCTGGAAAATATCGAGGGGATCGAGAGCGCCATTATCTTCTCCAAACACCAGTCGGCATGGGAGACGATGGCACTTCAGCTGATCTTCCCCCCCCAGGCCTGGGTTCTGAAAAGAAGCCTGCTCTGGGTCCCCTTCTTTGGGTGGGGGCTTGCCCTGTTGAAGCCGATTGCCATTGATCGGGCTGCAGGCCGCAAGGCTCTTCAACAGGTGGTATCCCAGGGGGTGGAACGCCTCAAGGCGGGGATCTGGGTGGTCATCTTCCCGGAGGGGACACGACTGGCTCCCGGCATCGAGAAGCGGTTTGCGGCAGGCGGCGCAATGCTTGCCAGCAAGTCCGGGTACCCAGTGGTTCCTGTGGCCCACAATGCGGGCAGCTTCTGGCCACGCCGTGGACTGCTGAAAAAGCCGGGAACCATTGAGCTCCATATCGGCTCCCCAATTGAGACCTCCGGTCTGAAGCCGGGTGAGATCAATCAGCGTGCCGAGTCCTGGATCAATGGCAAGATGGCGGAGATTGAGAAACGTTAAGAGGGGAGCAGCTATACATCAATATTGGATGCCATCAGCGCATTATCCTCAATAAACTCCCTGCGCGGCTCGACCAGTTCACCCATCAGCGTGGTGAAGATCTCATCCGCCGCAATCGCATCCTCGATATTGACCTGCAACAGGCGGCGTGTCTCCGGGTTGAGTGTGGTCTCCCAGAGCTGCTCCGGATTCATCTCACCCAGACCCTTGTAGCGCTGGATCTGCTGCCCCCGCTTGGCCTCCCTCATCATCCACTCCACCACCTCGGCAAAGGAGGAGACCGGATGGCTCTTCTCCCCTCTCCTGATCTCGGCACCTGTCTCAATCAGTCCCTCCAGGCTCTCTCGCAGAGACATCATGGCATGATATTCTGCGGAGCGGAAAAACTCCTCGGTAAAGTAGGTGGACTCTACAGCTCCATGTGTTCTGATATCAAAGCAGAGCGCGCGTTCGCTGATGGAGTCGGATACCACCCGTGCCTCGACCCGCTCCTCCACTTTTCTATCCCGGTTCAACCGGGTGAGGAGTGACTCCAGCCACTGCTCAGCCTCGCCATCCCCGGCCGACTCCAGCCACAGCGGCGGCGCCTTGAGCAGAGTCTTCAGAAGCTGCTGGTCATAACGGTGTGAGAGCCGCTCCATGCTGCTCTCCACCTGCAGATACTGCTTGGCCAGTGTCTCGAGTGCGCTGCCGGAGACGGGAGGAACACCTTCGGAGAGTGTCAGCTGCGCCCCATGTACGGCCGTCTGCAGCAGGTAATCCTCCAGTGCCGCATCATCCTTCAGGTAACGCTCCTGTTTCCCCTTCTTGAGCTTGTAGAGTGGTGGCTGCGCTATGTAGACATGGCCACGCTCAACCAGCTCTGTCATCTGCCGATAGAAGAAGGTCAATAGCAGTGTACGAATGTGCGACCCATCCACATCTGCATCCGTCATGATGATGATTCTGTGGTAGCGGAGCTTGTCCGGGTCATAGTCCTCCTTGCCAATTCCACAGCCCAGCGCGGTAATCAGGGTTCCCACCTCTGCCGAGGAGAGCATCTTGTCAAAGCGGGCCTTCTCCACATTGAGAATCTTTCCCTTCAGAGGAAGAATAGCCTGGGTCTTGCGGTCCCTCCCCTGCTTGGCCGACCCCCCTGCCGAGTCACCCTCCACCAGAAAGAGCTCGGAGAGTGCCGGATCCCGCTCCTGGCAATCTGCCAGCTTTCCGGGCAGCCCTGCAACATCCAGGACCCCCTTGCGTCGCGTCAACTCACGCGCCTTTCTTGCGGCCTCACGCGCCCTCGCAGCATCAACAATCTTTCCGGTGATCGTCTTGGCCTCACCCGGATTCTCCAGCAGAAAGTCCGAAACAACATCATAACTTATTGATTCTACAATGCTTTGTACTTCTGATGAGACCAGCTTGTCCTTCGTCTGTGAGGAGAATTTCGGGTCCGGTACCTTGACCGAGACCACAGCAGTCAGCCCCTCGCGGGCATCATCACCCGTCAGCGAGACCTTTGACTTCTTCGCAATCCCCTCCTGCTCCACATAGCGATTAATCGAACGGGTCAGTGCGCCCCTGAAACCGGCAAGATGAGTACCCCCATCTTTTTGAGGGATATTATTGGTAAAACAGAAGATATTCTCCTGGTAGGAGTCATTCCACTGCAGAGCGGCCTCGACCCCGACCCCCTCCTTCTCCAGCCTGAAGTAGACAACCTTTTCATGTATTGGCGTCTTCTTGCGGTTCAGGTGCTCAACGAATGCGCCGATTCCCCCCTCATACTTAAACACATCGTGCCGATCCCCATCGCCACGCTCATCCTGCAGCTCAATATGGACCCCGGAATTGAGAAAAGAGAGCTCTCTCAGTCGCTTGGCCAAGATGTCATAGTGAAACTCGGTGGTACCAAAGATCTCTGCGCTTGGCTTGAAACGGATCTCGCTCCCCGACAGCTCGGTCTCACCCACCTCCTTGAGTGGAGCGAGCGGCTCCCCCAGATGGTAACTTTGACGGTGAACCTTGCCGCCTCTATGAATCGTTAACTGGAGCTCCTCTGACAGCGCATTCACCACAGAGACCCCGACTCCATGCAGCCCTCCCGAGACCTTGTAGGAGTTGTCATCAAACTTTCCACCCGCATGCAGCACCGTCATGATCACCTCTGCTGCAGATCTGTTCTCTTCGGGGTGGATATCAACCGGGATCCCTCGACCATCATCCCGTACCGAGACAGAGTTGTCAGTATGAATGGTCACACTGATCCGGTTACAGTGACCCGCCAGTGCCTCATCGATTGCATTATCCACAACCTCAAAAACCATATGGTGTAGCCCAGTACCATCATCGGTGTCACCGATATACATGCCAGGCCTTTTTCGGACCGCATCCAGCCCCTTCAATACCCGAATATTCGAGGCGTTATACTGATTTTCGTTACTCATGGATTCCTCTGAAACAGCGCTTCACTCACATCAAATCATGCTTTTCAGCCATCGTGGCTCTGCCCGCCTCTCCTATTTGAAGAAAAAAGGTCAAATCACGCGCAAAATAGCTCTAAAACGGTCGAATTATATCATATTCAAGTGGTTATGACCCATCTTTGTCTACAGGGCGCCTCCCTTCTGACAACAGCATGGAGCCCCTACCGCACTTTTAATACCGTTCCATGTTCCACGTGGAACATCACCATCTCCCTTCCAGAAAGAAGCTGCTGTTGCCCCCCCGTTGTTGTTGCAAAAACCTGGTGGCCGCTGGAGATAAGATAATCGATGACACTCTCTCCAGCCTGGTGGTCGAGCTCAGAAAAGAGATCATCAACCAGAACCACACCCTTTTTCCCGGTTTGTTGATACAGGTGAGACAGTTGAGCCAGGTAGAGAGCAAACGAGAGCAGTTTGGCCTGCCCGCGTGAGAGAATATTTTTCGCCCCCCCCTCCTCGCTGGTAATCAACAAATCTGCCTCGTGTGGACCAACCACTGTATACCCCAGGGCCGATTCCCTGCCAGCTGCCTGTTCAAGCGCATCTGCCAGTGTGATTCTGCTTTTCCACCCCTTTCGGTAGCCAAATTCGATATTGAGCTCTGATAGCAGATCCAGTTTACCGGAGAGCTCTTCGTGGTACTCTCTTGTCAGCTCTGCAAGATACGCCTCCCTTGATTGTGTAATCTCCTCACCGCTCTCGGCCAGCTCCCGGTTCCAGAACTCCATCTCACTGGTTGAGGCTGTTTTCTCTCTGAGCAATGCGTTTCTCTGTCGAAGGGTCTTGTTGTACCGTTTAATCATCCTCAACCGTTGAGGTTCCACGTGGAACATTCCCCAGTCAAGAAATGAGCGCCTGCCGCGTGGTGGCCCCACAATCAGATTGATGGAGTCTGGCGTTATGGTCTGGAGAGGAAGTAGTTCGGCAACCTCGGAGAGACGTCTCGCAGGCGCACGGTTGATATGGAGACGGTTGCACCCCCTTCCACGCTCTATACCGACCGGAATGGTGTGACCTTCAGCGGTTTCAACCCTTGCTGAGACAGTGAGGGAGCGCTGCCCGTTTGTTACGATGGATGGTATTGAGGTTGTACGAAAAGAGCGGCCTGTTGCCAGCAGAGAGATCGCCTCCAGAAAACTGCTCTTTCCACTGCCGTTTGCCCCCTCGATCAGATTGAAATTCTGTGAGGGTGAAATCTCAGCATGAGAAATGATTCGACAGTTCTGGAGATGGATGGACCGTATAGACACTTATAAAATAATGTATATATTTCAATAAGTTACACTACAATCTCATCGGCATGACCACAAACTTGTACTCCTCCTGGCCACTCTCTGTATGGATCAGGCTGCTGCTATTCTCATCAATAAAGTAGATGGTTACCTCGGCATCATCAATCACAGAAAAGGCATCCATCATGTAGGCTGAGTTGAACCCAATCTCCATTGGCTCCCCCCTGTACTGCACTGAAAGCTCCTCTTCAGCCTCCTCCTGCTCGGGGTTGGTTGCATGAATCGTAACCGAGGATTCACTCATTACCATACGAATCCCACGGTACTTCTCATTGGAGAGGATTGAGACACGGCTGACCGCCCTTCTGAACGCCTCATTATCGGCGATCAGTGTACGCTCCCCCTCTCTGGGTATGACCCGCTGATAGTCCGGGAATCTCCCATCAATAAGTTTTGTGGTCAGTGTCAGCTCACCAAGCACCACCTGAAGATGGTTGGAACCGAGAACCAGACGAACCGGATCATCCTCATCATTCAGCAGGCGCATCAACTCCTGAATCGCCTTGCGCGGGATGATGACCTGCTTTTTCTCACCGTGATCCTGCTCCAGGGTGCGCCGACAAAAAGCCAGTCGATGGCCGTCTGTCGCAACCAGACGCAGTTCATTGCCCTCCAGCTCCAGTAGAAGTCCATTCAGATAGTAACGAACATCCTGCATCGCCATGGAAAATTGGCTTTTATGCAGTAGATTTTTCAAAATCGACTGGGAGAGCTCATCAATAACAGCGATCTCGCTGATCTCATCCACACGTGGGAACTCCTCAGCGGGAAGAGTCGAGAGAGAGAATCGGCTCCTTCCGGATCGTATCGTGGCCCGGTTGTTGTCAACCATCAGTTTTATGGTGGATTGATCAGGAAGCGCCTTTGAGAGGTCAAAGAACTTTCGTGCCGGTATGGTTGTTGTTCCACTCTCTGACTGCTCATCCAGCGGGAGGGTGATCTTGATCTCGACCTCAAGGTCGGTTCCGATCAGGGTGAGCTCATTCTGATCCGATACATCAACAAAGATATGAGAGAGAATAGGGAGCGTCTGTCTCTTTTCAACAGCTCCACTGATCGACTGTAGTGGCTGCAGTAGATTTTCCCGTGAAATAGAAAATTGCATCTTCAGGTTCCTCTCTCTATTCTATAAATGTTCTATATTTAATTTAGTAGTAGTAATAGTGTCTAGGCAAAAGTGTTGATAACATCAATTATTTGTTTTTTTACAGTTGGTTATGAATGATCTCAGACTGTTTCAACAGGTGAGACAAAACTGTCTCAAACCTGTGGATAACTTTCTGCCAGAACCGCTATTCTCAAATACTCCCAATCTTATCCACAGTGCTCTATACAACTTTTCCACCCATGACAATCATGCACTCAACCTTCTGCGCAGGTTTTTGTAATCATCGCTGGTTCTGGAGTCACTATCACACAACTCATTGATTTTCTTGCAGGCATGAATCACTGTCGTATGGTCTCTCCCCCCAAAGGCCTTGCCAATCTCCGGCAGGCTCTTCTCGGTCAACTCCTTGGCCAGACACATCGCAATCTGCCGAGGTCGTGCGATGGAGCGAGATCGACTCTTTGAGAGGAGGTCAGAGAGTGAGACATTGTAGTAATCCGAGATCGTTTTCTGGATATTGTCGATCGAGACCAGACGATCGTGTACGGCAATCAAATCGCGCAGTGCACCGCGTGTGGTCTCCAGAGTGATTGGCTCACCGGTCAGCTGGGTATTTGCCCGTACATTGTTGAGGGCACCCTCAAGCTCCCGTACATTGGACTTGACAAGCTTTGCAATCTCAAAAGCCGCCTCCTGGGGAAGAGTGAGCGGAATCTGTTCCGCTTTCTTCATCAGGATGGCGACACGGGTCTCCAGTTCGGGAGGCTCTACAGCAACGGTCAACCCCGCACCAAAGCGAGACTTCAGGCGATCCTCAAGTTTATCGATCTCTTTTGGGTATTTGTCACTGGTGAGAACAATCTGCTTGTTGCCCTCAAGCAGTGCATTGTAGGTGTTGAAAAACTCCTCCTGCGAGGAGTATTTGCCAGCAAAGAACTGAATGTCGTCGATCAACAGTACATCCAGGCTATGGAAGTACCGCTTGAACTGGTCGATGGTGTGGTGGCGCAGTGCACTGACCATATCATTTACAAAATTCTGTGAGCGGATGTAGAGAATCCGGCTGGAGGGGTTCTTTTTCAGCAGGTAGTGCCCGATGGCATGCATCAGATGGGTTTTACCGAGGCCGGTTGAGCCGTAGATGAAGAGGGGGTTGTAGCCACCCCCTGGATTATCGGCAACCTGTTTTGCTGCCGCGTGGGCGAGCTGGGTCGTTTTTCCCTCAACAAAGTTCTCAAAGGTAAAAAACGGGTTGAGGTTGTTTTCAAAATGGTCGGGAAGAGGGGGTTCCGTTGTACGCGTGGATGAGGGGGTGGGAGAGGGGTTTGGGGTCATCCCAACATAGAGAGCGACATCACGCTCCTTGTCATCAACCAGCCTTATAGTCTCTCTGATCAGAGGCAGGTAGTGGTCGGTAACATGGTCCAGAATCAACCCATTGGGGGCAAAAAGCTCAACGAGCTCCGCATTTTCTGCCGCATGAAGAGGGCGTATCCAGGCATTAATCTCCTCATCAGGGAGCTCATTGCCCATGACCTCCAGACAGCGTGACCAGACTGCACCCACCGTACATCCTCCTTGATGCTTCTCCAGGTAACCATTTGATCAGCCAAAAACGGACTTAACCCAATGTTTACGAAGGAATAAACTGAAAAGTAATCTATTAGACGACAGGTCTCGTCATGGTGAAAACCATACGAATTCAGCCCCCCGAATAGCACTCGATTGTAGCCCCAAGAGAAAAAGTTATCCACAGTTGTTTGCCACAAATTCAGACACCTTTGGGCCTCGCCTGTAAAACCTGCCCGGATCACTCTTTAGTGATTGATTTATTGCCGTTTGAGTAGTAAAGTTCGCGGTTCTCTGAGATGGGTCGACAGCTCCCATCCAACATGGACATAGATATCATAAGGTGAAGAGTCATGAAGCGTACATTTCAACCTAGTGTACTGAAGCGCAAGCGCACACACGGTTTCCGTGCAAGGATGAAGACCAAGTCCGGTCGCAAGATCTTGAATGCCCGCCGGGCAAAGGGTCGTGCACGTCTGGCTGCCTGACCGCATACAACACTCTGGACGAAAGAGGGAGGTGCTGTTCAGCACCTCTTTTTTTCTGTTAAAGGATGGGGTTCTCCTTCGCTTCCGGTCGACGCCTGCTGACAGCATCAGACTTCAGCCAGGTATTTGAGGATAGCTGTTGCAAGGCGGGGGATGATGCATTTCTTGTTCTTGCAAGAGGGAATGGCCTGAACCATGCACGCCTTGGCCTTGCAATTGCGAAAAAGCAGCTGCGCCGTGCAGTGGATCGCAATCGCGTCAAAAGGGTCTCCAGAGAGTCCTTCAGGGTGCTTCAGGAGCAGTTGTCAGGGCTGGATCTGGTGGTTCTCTGTCGCGCGGGTGCTTCGGGCCTGGACAAGACACAAATCCGTCGCAGAGTGGATGCTCTTTTCGTTAAAATAGCCGGCTTGAAAAACAGATAACCGACAGAAGATTCGACCATTATGGATACCCAGAGACTCCTCCTCTTTGTTGCACTCTCATTTATCTCACTGATGTTGTGGGATGCATGGCAACTGGACCATGGCGCCAAACAGATTCCACAAACCCAACAGGCTACGGTTGAACGGCCATCCACTCCAGCGCTGCCGACACCGACTGTTACTGGCAACATCTCCAGCGGGGTTCCCGGTGTAGCGGTTCCCGAGGCAGGGGAGGGCGGAGAGCCGGCTGTCGTTGCCACGGTTGAACCCCGGGCTGCTGGTGAGCCCATAGAGATTGAGACTGATCTGCTGCGTGTTGTGCTCAACACGGAAGGGGGCGACCTGAGACAGGTAGAGCTGCTGCAACACGGACAGGATTCGGACCACAGGGAGATCCCGTTCAGGTTGATGGGTGAGAGTGAGCCCTTCTTCATTACCCAGTCCGGAATCAAGGGTGCACAGGGTACAGAGGAGGGGAGTTACCCCAGCCACCAGAGCCTCTACACCGCAGAGCGGAACCATTTTGTTCTTTCCGAGGGTGAGAGTGAGTTGCTGGTGCCGATGGTGTGGCGTGATGAGGCCAATGGGGTTGAGATCACCAAGATCTACCGCTTCTATCGCAACAGCTACACGATCGATGTTGAGTACCAGGTAACCAACAGTGGTTCCCGCGAGTGGAAGGGTGGTGCCTATGCGCAGCTACTGAGGAGTGACAAGGCGCCTGAGGCCGAGAACAGCTTCATCTACACCTATACAGGAGGTGTTGCCTACACCAGCGAGGAGCTTTTCCAGAAGATTGACTTTGAGGAGATGGCGGAATCTCCAATGACCCGCTCCACAGAGAAGGGGTGGGTGGCGATGATTCAGCACTACTTCCTTGGGGCTGTCATACCACATACCGGCCAGAGCCCAACAATCTATACCTATCAGCCCGTACGGGGTCGATATGCCATCGGTACCATGTTGCCGGCACTCTCCGTTCCTGCCGGCGAGAGTGGTAATCTCTCGCTTCAGCTCTATGTGGGGCCGAAGGATCAGGACCGTCTGGAGCAGCTGGCTGAGGGGCTGGAGCTTACAGTGGACTATGGGTGGCTCACCTTCCTCTCGCAGCCACTGTTCTGGATTCTGAACCAGATTCAGGATCTGGTCAGCAACTGGGGCCTCTCCATCATACTGCTCACCGTTCTGATCAAGCTGGTCTTCTTCAAGCTGTCGGAGACCAGCTATCGCTCCATGGCGCGGATGCGCAAGCTCTCCCCGCGTCTTGCCTCACTGAAGGAGCGTTACGGCGATGATCGCCAGAAGATGAATGAGGCGATGATGAAGATCTACCGTGAGGAGAAGGTCAATCCAATGGGGGGCTGCCTGCCGATTCTGGTACAGATTCCGGTCTTTATCGCCCTCTACTGGGTACTGCTGGAGAGCGTCGAGATCCGGCAGGCGCCGTTCATGCTCTGGATTCAGGACCTCTCTGCCAAGGACCCCTACTATATCCTGCCGCTGATCATGGGGGCCTCCATGGTGATTCAGCAGAAGCTCAACCCGGCACCGATTGATCCGATCCAGCAGAAGGTGATGATGATCCTGCCGATCATCTTTACCGTATTCTTTGCCTTCTTCCCTGCAGGGCTGGTGCTCTACTGGGTGGTCAACAACATCATCTCCATTGCCCAGCAGTGGGTGATCACCAAGAAGATCGAGAGCAGCTGATCATTGCCAACCCCTGACGAAACCATCTGCGCCCAGGCAACTGCCAGTGGCCGTGGTGGAGTAGGAATTCTCAGGGTATCAGGGCCGCTCTCCCGGTCCATTGCCAAATCTGTTCTGAGCAGGGTTCCGGCACCCAGAGTGGCAGAGCTGCTCGATTTTCTCGATGAAAATGGTGAACCGATTGATCAGGGGCTTGCCATCTTCTTTCCCAACCCCAACTCATTTACCGGCGAGGATGTTCTCGAGCTGCAGGCCCATGGTGGACCGGTTGTAATGGACCGGCTCATGCGCAGGGTGCTCTCTCTGGGTGCACGTGCAGCACGGCCTGGGGAGTTTTCAGAACGTGCCTTCCTCAACAACAAGATGGATCTGGTACAGGCAGAGGCCATTGCCGACCTGATTGATAGCGCCTCGGAGCAGGCAGCCCGCTCTGCGGTACGCTCGCTTCAGGGTCTCTTCTCCAGAGAGGTTCACCGGCTGGTTGATGCGGTGACGGAGTTGCGCATCTATGTGGAGTCCTCGATGGATTTTCCGGAGGAGGAGATCGATTTCCTGCAGGAGGGGGATGTTGCCAGCCGCCTGCAGGGGATCATCGAGCAGTTGGAACGTGTGGTTGAGAGTGCTCGTGAGGGGGTATTGCTGCAGGAGGGGATGACCCTGGTGATTGCGGGTCGTCCCAATGCCGGAAAGTCCAGCCTGCTCAATCTGCTGGCGGGGAAGGAGTCTGCGATTGTCACCGAAATACCGGGCACCACGCGAGACCTCCTGAAGGAGAAGATCGATATCGACGGACTGCCTATCCATATCATCGACACGGCCGGGCTGCGGAAGAGTGAGGATCGGGTGGAGCAGGAGGGGATACGGCGCGCCTGGCAGGAGATCGAGCGGGCGGACCGGGTGTTGCTATTGGTCGATGACCAGCAGGGGATTACCGAGGAGGAGCGACAGACCCTGCAGCAGATCGAGCAGATACCGGCCACCATTGTCCGTACCAAGATCGACCTGACCGGCAGAGAGCCGGGGCTTCAGCAGGGGGGTGAGCTGGCAATCTCATCGGAGACGGGCAGCGGTATCCAGCAGTTGCGAGCCTTCCTCAAGGAGGTGGCGGGCTATCAGAGTGGTGGGGAGGGGACCTTCCTTGCCAGAAGGCGCCACCTGGAGGCGCTGCAGCAGGCCCGTTGTGCGCTGGAGCAGGGGAGAAAACAGCTGGATGTGTACCATGCGGGTGAACTGCTGGCCGAGGAGCTGCGTCATGCCCAGGAGGCGCTCTCCGAAATTACCGGGGTGTTCACCAGTGATGACCTGCTGGGGAAGATCTTCTCCTCCTTCTGTATTGGAAAGTGA
>CAYFMF010000026.1:0-23682 GCA_964344135.1 uncultured Piscirickettsiaceae bacterium | reverse complement strand
TTAATTTTGTTATTGGTTTGGATCAAAAAATAATAATTCCATTTTCGGTTGCCACACCATCCAGCGGGATGTCCCAGGGCTCTCTCTTGATATGGGCCACCTCCTGAAATGCATGGGCAATCCCCAGCAGAAAGGGGCGCTTTCGGTTACTGGATCGTCTGGGGTATGAAAAGGTGCGGTCATAATACCCGCCCCCCATTCCGATACGCCCACCCGATCGATCAAACGCAACCAGCGGGGTGAGGACAAGATCAAGTGTCCAGACGGGTGCCGGTTTTGGGGGGAAGAGGTCGGGCTCTGGAATTCCGTAGCGGTTCAGCGTCTGTGGATCCCCGTCATGGAGCGGGGCAAACCAGAGCCGATTTCCGTGAAGCCGGTTCAGTACCGGCAGGAAGCAGTCGTGGCGCTGTTCAATGGCACGATCCAGGATCAGTTCCGGATCCTGTTCCCCATCACTGGCGACAAACCCCGCGATACGGCGACTGTTCTGGAAAAGGGGGTGGATTACAACATGTCCAAATAGCTGTTCGGCATGTTGTTGACGCAGCGACTCCGGCAGGGCATGTCTTCTGTTGCGGATCTTCTTTCGAAGTTCGCTGGCTCTCATGATGGGAGGGGATAGGGGGTGGTGCCTACCGTATGTATCGGCCGGATCAGCGTCCCTGAACCAGCAAGTTCAAGGAGGGGGGCCTGAACTGAAGGTTTAGGCTTTCCGCTAAACGGACCTGCACACACCTTCAATGAGCTCGGCCCCCAGGGTCGTGAGTTAAGGATCAAGGATCGAGTCCCGGTGATCGAATACCACAGTAGGCACCAAAATCTATGTCTATATAAGTTACGCCTGTTTGAGGAACTATTCAAGCTCTAATTGACGCCCCTGATGGAGAGCAGACTCCACTTTCTCTCTCAGACGGATCAACTCATCGGCCACATCTCCATCTCCCTGCTGCTGATTGGCACGATTGTGAATCAGGTCATGGGCGATGTTCAGGGCGGCCATGATTGCGATGCGATCCTGTCCCACACTCTTGCCCTGTCTGCGAATCTCGCGCATCTTCTTGTCAACCATGGAGGCCGACTCAACCAGTGCATCCTGCTCCTCTTCAGGGCATGAGATCTTGTACTCCTTCTGCAGGATTGTGACGGTTACAGGGCTGACCGGACTCATGACTGCTTCTCCAGGATTCGAACGGATGAGAGGACGGACTGGATGCTCTTGACGGCATGTTGGTTTTTCTCTTTCAGCAGGTCACGTTCTGCGATGAGATCCTGCACCTTGCTGCGGAGTTCCCTGTTCTCTCCATGCAGGGTACTGCAGAGCTTTGCCAGCTCATTGATCCGTTTTTCCAGCTTCTTGATCTCTGGCTTCCACGGGCTCGTGCGGGTTTTCTTGACCATAGTGACAGGACTATAGAGGTATCGCACATTTTCTTCAACTGGTGGGTTGCTGCTTTGATGGTTGCGCGGTTCTCTGGATCTGAGAGAATGGTTCCATGTCGAAGATAGAGTACAACGAGGTCAATGACGCACTGCGCCGTCTCTCACTTACCATGGATGGGCCAGAGCTCCAGGGCACCTTTTGCGGGCGACTGATGTCCGGTGCCGGAGAGGATGAGGGTGCCTGGATCAGAGAGCTGATTGGGGAGCGGGATAGCGCCAATCTGCAGGCGCGTGAGGATGTCTCCCTTGTGGCCAGGGTCTTTGGGGAGGTGCTGCGTCAACTGAATGATGTTGAGCTGCAGTTTGAGCTGCTGCTGCCCGAAGAGGAGTCGCTTGCCGTACGTACAGAAGCGCTTGCCGCATGGTGTGAGGGGTTCCTCTATGGCTATGGGGTTGCCGCTGCCGCTGGCTCACTGGGCAAGAGTGAGGTGGAGCAGGAGTTTATACGGGATCTGATGGCCATTTCGCGTGCCAGTTTCCCTGATGAAGAGGAGAGTGAGGAGGATGAGATGGACTTTATGCAGGTGGTCGAGCATGTCCGCATTGGGGCGATGTTGCTCTATGAGGAGAGCCGACCGGTTCCACCCCCACCCACAGAGTCGATCCACTAGGGAGCGGGAGCAAGAGTGATGCAACCAAGGGTTTTTGCGGCTCGACGAAGAAAGCTGCTGCAGCAGATGGCCCCGGACTCGATTGCCATTCTCGTAGCCGCACCCCATCCAGTCCGCAATCGTGATGTGGAGTATCCATACCACCAGGAGAGTGATTTTCTCTATCTGACCGGTCTTGTGGAGAGTGATGCCATACTGGTGCTCAGGAGGTGTGGCAGAAAGAGGTCATGGATGCTCTTCTGCCAGGAGCGCAATCTGGAGCAGGAGCAGTGGGCAGGAGAGAGACTGGGAACGGAGAGGGCACGCTCCGAGCTGGGGGCAGACCGGGCCTGGCCGATCGGGCAGTGGGCGGAGCAGCTACCTGAACTGCTCACTGGTTGTGAGCAGGTCTATCTCAACCTTGGAGAGGAGACCCCGGTCGAACAGGCCCTGCTGAGGCAGCTCAAGCAGCTCAGGCAACGCAGTCGTGCGGGAGATGTGGTTCCCCAGGCGATACACTCACTGGACCCCCTGCTCCACGAGATGCGTCTCTACAAGTCGGCTCCCGAGATACGTGCGATGAGGCAGGCAGCGACCATAACGGTGGCGGCGCACCGCCGTGCCATGAAGTTCTGTCGTCCGGGGGTTGCCGAGGCGGCGGTTGAGGGGGAGATCCTCCATGAGTTTTCTGCGCATGGTGTCCGAACGGTTGCCTATGGGTCGATTGTGGCAGGCGGGAACAATGGCTGCACACTCCACTATGTCAAGAATAGTGAGCGGCTGCAGGATGGGGATCTGGTATTGATTGATGCAGGGGCCGAGTTTGACGGTTATGCGGCCGATGTGACCCGGACCTTTCCGGTCAACGGCCGTTTTACCAATCCACAGCGCCAGC
Source organism: uncultured Piscirickettsiaceae bacterium (assembly GCA_964344135.1). GTDB lineage: Bacteria > Pseudomonadota > Gammaproteobacteria > Thiopontia. Next base: position 20,757 of record CAYFMF010000026.1, on the reverse strand, counting down.
TCTACGAGATTGTCCTTGCGGCACAGAGGGCGGCCATTCAGCAGATTCGCCCAGGAAGGCGCTGGGATGCGGCACATCGTGCTGCAGTGCGGGTGATTACCAGAGGACTGATTGAGCTGAAGATTCTCAAGGGGGATCTGGACACCCTGATCAGAGAGGAGCGGTACAAGCGGTTTTACATGCACCAGACGGGCCACTGGCTGGGGATGGATGTCCATGATGTGGGCAACTACAAGGTGGATGGAAAGTGGAGGGTACTGGAGCCTGGAATGGTGGCGACGGTGGAGCCGGGGCTCTATATCCCCAACGGGATGAAGGGGGTGGCCAGAAAATGGCAGGGAATCGGAATTCGCATCGAGGATGATGTGGTTGTCACAGAGGGGGGGTGTGAGATTCTGACAGAGGGTGCCCCCAAGCGTGTCGACGAGATTGAGGCCTGGATGGCAGATCAGGAAAAAACCGACTGGTAGTTGTCGGCCGTTGCGGGTAGAATTTTGCGTTCAGTTTCAGACCGTGGGAGAGACCCTGTATCCACAGGGCGCCGAAGGCGCAACAGCCCGGAAACGCTCAGGCAGAAGGACTACGGCATCTAAATACTGGCTCTGGAGAAGGCCCTGGAGGGCCTACCGAAGGGGAAGGTGGTATCAACCGCCCAATCTCTCAGGTACCTGGACAGAGGGGTCGAGCAGGCAGGGATCTGTCATGCACGTACACATGCTCTGGAGCCGGGACAACCATGACAACAGCACCACAACAGGATCTGCAGCAGACGGCACTCAATGCAGCGCACAGGCGTGCGGGCGGGAAGATGGTCGATTTCTCCGGCTGGGAGATGCCACTGCATTACGGATCCCAGGTTGAGGAGCACCATATTGTCCGCAACAAGGCGGGAATGTTTGATGTCTCCCATATGGTGGTTACCGATCTTGTGGGTGGCGGCTCGGCACCCTTTCTCTCCAGGCTACTGGCCAATGATGTGGCCCGGTTGCAGGTGCCAGGAAAGGCACTCTACTCCTGCATGCTGAATCAGCGGGGTGGGGTCATCGATGATCTGATCGTCTACTGGATGGGGGGGGAGTGGTATCGAATCGTCACCAATGCGGCAACCCGGGAGAAGGATCTGGGGTGGATGAAGCAACAGCTCTCCGGATTTGCGGCAACTCTGACGGAGCAGCCGGATCTCTCGATGGTGGCTGTGCAGGGGCCGGAGGCACGAGCCGCTGTTCTGGGGTGGCTCTCCAGCGGCTCAAGGAGTGTGGTGGAGTCCCTGGATCGCTTTGTTGCGGCCGAGGTAGCGGAGGGTTTTGTTGCCCGTACCGGATATACCGGAGAGGATGGCTTTGAGGTGATGCTCTCCCGGGACAATGTGGAGCCCTTCTGGCAGGCGATGGTGGATGCGGGTGTTGCCCCCTGTGGGCTGGGAGCCAGAGACACACTGCGTCTTGAGGCGGGGATGATGCTCTACGGATCGGATATGACAGAGGAGACGACCCCTCTGGAGTCCGCCCTCTCCTGGACGGTTGCCTGGGAGCCACAGGAGCGGGAATTTATTGGAAGAGAGCCGCTGGAGCAGCAGCGGAAGGCTGGAGTGCCTCGCAAGCTGGTGGGGCTGCTGCTCGATGGGCGAGGGGTCATGCGCTCCCACCAGAAACTGTTTGATGGGGCGCGAGAGGTGGGTGAGATCACCAGTGGCGGCTTCTCTCCGACCCTCAACCGGACGATTGCACTGGCCCGGGTGAGTGCTGATCTGGAGGGGGGGTGTGAGGTTGAGATGCGGGGCAGGAGAGTGCCGGTAACCATCCATCGCCCCCTCTTTGTGAGAGAGGGTAGGGTAGTAGAGTAGTCTGGACAGTTTCAGAGCAGTTACGAAGTTTACGCAAGAGGATAGAACCATGAGTGAGATTCCATCGGATCTGATGTACAGCAAGAGCCACGAGTGGCTGCAGAATGACGCCGGCACGGTAACCATTGGCATTACCGACCATGCCCAGGAGTTGTTGGGAGATATTGTCTTTATTGAGCTGCCGGAGATTGGGCAGCAGGTGGAGGAGGAGGGAGAGTGCGGTGTGATCGAGTCGGTCAAGGCCGCGTCGGATATCTATGCACCGGTTGCCGGTGAGGTTGTTGAGGTTAATGAGGCTCTTTTGGATTCGCCGGAGCTGGTCAATGAGACACCCTACGAGGCCTGGATCATGAAGCTGAAGGTTGAGAACCCGGACGATCTTGACCAGCTGCTCGATGCAGAGGGGTACGCGGCAGTCGCAGAAGAGTACTAGAGATGCCCTTTATTCCCCATACTCCATCCGAAACCGAGGCAATGCTGGAGACGATTGGCGCTGCCCGGATTGAAGATCTGTTTGACGAGATTCCGCAGACACTGCGTGTTGCCAATATCGGGCAGGAGCCGGGTGAACCACTCCCGGGAATGGGAGAGATGGAGGTTGGCCGCTTGATGCGAGAGCGGGCGGCAGCCGATGATGGGGTACTCTGTTTTGCCGGTGGAGGTGCCTATCAGCACCACATTCCGGCGGCCGTTTGGGAGCTGACCACACGCGGTGAATTTTATACCGCCTATACCCCCTATCAGGCAGAGGCGAGCCAGGGCACGTTGCAGCTGCTCTATGAATACCAGTCGATGATGTCCGGGCTGATGGCGATGGAGGTCTCCAATGCCTCCCTCTATGATGGGGCCTCTGCACTGGCCGAGGCGGTCCTGATGGCGGTGCGTGCCAATCGCCGATCCAAATCAAGGCGGATCCTGATGCCAAGGACGGTGCACCCAACCTATCGAAAGGTGGTTGAGACACTGGTTTGCCACCAGGGAATTGAGCTGGTTGAGCTCGATTATGCCCCTGAGACAGGTGTGGTTGATCCGCACTCACTGCGGGTTGATGAGGGGGACGACTATACGGCGCTGGTGATCCCACTCCCCGGCTATTTCGGAACCATGGAGGATGTGCATGCGCTGACAGATTGGGCACACAGTCACAACATGTTGGTGATCGGTTGTGTAAATCCCGTGGCGATGACGCTTTTGAGTCCCCCGGGAGAGTGGGGTGAAAAGGGGGCGGATATTGCCTGTGGTGAGGGACAGCCACTGGGGATACCGCTCTCCTCCGGCGGCCCCTATTTTGGTTTCCTCTGTTGCCAGAAGGTGCTGGTGCGTCAGCTTCCGGGTCGCCTGATTGGGCGTACCCGAGACCTGGAGGATAAGGAGGGGTTCTCCCTCACCCTACAGGCCAGAGAGCAGCATATCCGTCGCTCCAAGGCGACCTCGAATATCTGTACCAACCAGGGGTTGATGGTCACTGCGGCAACCATTTTCATGAGTCTGATGGGAGGCTCCGGGCTGGAGCAGATGGCAGCCCAATCCAACCAGAATACCCAGAGACTGCTGGAGCGGCTGACACGGATTGATGGGGTGGAGCAGCACTTCTCCGCCCCCTTCTTCCATGAGGTGGTTATCACCCTGCCGCGTCCGGTTGATGAGGTATTGGCCGCGCTGGTCTGGCAGGATATTGTGGGTGGCATCTCGCTGCCTGACTCCTATCCTGAGCTGGGGAATGCGATGCTGGTCTGTGCAACTGAGCTGCGTAATGGTGCCGATATCGAGCGTTTTGCAGCGGCTCTGGAGAGTATCCTCGCTGATGAAGGGGAGGTGGCCTGATGTTGATCTTTAACCGTTCAGAACAGGGGCGTCGCAATGGGGCGCAGCAGCTCCATGCGACTGATTCAGAGAGTCCGCTTTCCGGTATTCCGGAACAGCTTAGAAGGAGAGATCCTGCACACTTGCCCGAGCTTTCCGAGCTGCAGGCAGTACGCCACTATACCCGGCTGTCACAGAAAAACTTCTCGATCGATACCCACTTCTATCCGCTTGGCTCCTGCACCATGAAGTACAACCCTCGCAGCTCCAACACACTGGCCATGCAGCCCGGTTTTCTGAACCGGCACCCGGCCGGAGATGCTGCCTTGGGACAGGGGGTGATGTCCTGTCTCCATGAGCTGCAGGAGATCCTGCGCAAGGTGACCGGGATGGAGGCAACCTCGCTCACCCCCGCAGCCGGGGCCCAGGGAGAGTTTGCCGGGGTTGCAATGATTCGTGCCTACCATGATGCACGGGAGGATCACGACAGAACCGAGATTCTGGTTCCGGATGCCGCCCATGGAACCAACCCCGCTTCTGCGGTCATGTGCGGATACAAGGTGCGGGAGATTCCGACCAGTAAATCCGGGGATGTGGATGTCGATGCACTGCGTGCTGTTGTGGGTCCGCAGACGGCCGGAATCATGTTGACCAATCCCTCGACACTAGGGGTTTTTGAGCGCCAGATTGAGGAGATTGCAGCGATCCTCCATGAGGCTGGGGGGCTGCTCTACTATGATGGCGCAAACCTCAATGCCATTCTTGGCAAGACCCGTCCCGGAGATATGGGGTTTGATGTTATCCATATCAATGTACACAAGACGTTCTCCACACCTCATGGGGGTGGCGGTCCGGGGGGTGGGCCGGTGGTGGCCAATAGCCGCCTTGCCCCCTATCTGCCGATCCCGATGGTCGGAAGGGCAGAGGGAGAGAGCGGTGAGTACTACTGGCTGGAGGAGCAGGATCGCCCGCAGAGTATTGGTCGCCTCTCTGCCTGGAGTGGCAATGTGGGTGTGCTGTTGCGTGCCTATGTCTATGCAAGGATGTTGGGAGGTCAGGGAATGGAGCGGGTAGCCGATTATTCCGTTCTCAATGCCAACTATCTGATGCGACGTCTTGAACAGGCGGGCTTTACCCTCGCCATCCCCGAGCGGCGTGCCACCCATGAGTTTATTGTTACCCTGAAAAAGGAGGCCAGGGAGCTGGGTATTTCGGCAATGGATTTTGCCAAACGGCTGCTCGATTATGGCCACCACGCCCCAACCACCTATTTTCCACTGCTGGTGCCGGAGTGCCTCTTGATTGAGCCTACAGAGACCGAGGACAAGGCGACACTGGATGCATTTGTCGATGTGATGGTGCAGATTCTCCGGGAGGCGGAGGAGTCTCCCGAGCAGGTCAAGGGTGCACCCTGGAGCCTTCCGGTTCGGCGTCTGGACGATGTACGTGCAGCGCGTGAACTGGATCTCAATTGGTACCACAGCAACCAAGGAGCAGAATAAGATGACAGCACTGATTTGTGGGTCCTACGCCTTTGACCAGATCATGGTCTTTCCCGACCAGTTCAAGAACCATATCCTCCCCGACAAGGTTCATATGCTTAATGTCTCATTCCTTGTTCCGGAGATGCGCCGGGAGTTTGGGGGGACTGCGGGAAACATCGCCTATAACCTCAATTTATTGGGTGGAGAGGGGGTGCCGATGGCAACGGTTGGCAGTGACTTTTCCCCCTATCGGAAATGGATGGAGCGGAGCGGTATTGCAACCACCCATCTGCAGGAGGTTGAGGGGAGCTATACCGCACAGGCCTTTATCACCACCGATATGGATGATAACCAGATCACCGCGTTCCATCCCGGGGCAATGAACTCGGCACACCTCAACCGGGTTGGTGATGCGACGGGAGTCTCGCTGGGGATCGTCTCCCCGGATGGGCGGGAGGGGATGGTGGAGCACGCCAGCCAGTTTGCAGAGGCCGATATCCCCTTTATCTTTGATCCGGGCCAGGGGCTGCCGATGTTTGGCAAGGAGGATCTGCTGCAGTTTATCGATCAGGCCAGCTGGATTGCGGTCAATGACTATGAATCTGCACTGATGCAGGAGCGGACCGGCCTCTCGATTGCCGAGATTGCGCAGCGTGTGGAGGCGGTGGTTGTTACCCTGGGCGGGAATGGTTCCCTGATCTATACCGGAGGGCACCGGATTGAGATTCCGGCAGTGTCGGTTGACCACGCAGTTGACCCCACAGGCTGTGGTGACGCCTTCCGTGCCGGGCTGCTTTTTGGTTTGATGAATGGGATGGATTGGCAGGTTACCGGCCAGATTGCCTCACTGATGGGGGCGATCAAGATTGGGATGCACGGCACCCAGAACCACAACTTTACAATGGATGAGTTCAGGGTCTCTTATCGGGAGGCCTTTGGCAGCGAGTTCTGACGGCCAGAACGGCCCCTTTCCTCCTCTACGGGCACCACCTCTGTCGGCATCATTATGGCCCATCTTCTGCTGAGATGGGCCTTATCTGCCCCATCTGAGCCGAACAAGCTCTATTGGAGCATTGATGATATTTATGGTATAAAGTCTTTTTATCGGGAACTTCTTTATGGAGCGAGAAGTTATAGGAAAAGATTATGGCAGACCGTAGATTACAAGTTTTTCACACCGTGGCGCGCATGCTCAGTTTTACCAAGGCAGCTGAGTCACTTCACATGACCCAGCCAGCGGTCACCTTTCAGGTGCGCCAGCTGGAAGACTACTTCAATACCCGCCTTTTTGACCGTACCCATAACCGGATCACCCTGACGGAGGCGGGGGCGCGGGTCTTCGAGTATGCAGAGCGCATTCTCGATCTCTACAGTGAGATGGACAATGCGGTTCGCGAGATGACCGGTGAGGTGAGTGGGGTACTGATTGTCGGAGCGAGTACCACCATTGCCGAGTATATGATTCCAAACATGTTGGGCCGATTCCACGAGCGCCACCCCTCCGTTACGGTTCGTCTCAAGGTGGGCAATACCGACAGTGTCGTCTCGATGGTCGAGAATAATGTCATTGATCTTGGGATTGTGGAGGCACCGGTTGCCAACAAGAAGCTGCAGCTTGACCTCTGCCGGGAGGATGAGCTGGTGTTGATCGTCCCACCGGACCACCCCTTGTCCAAACAGGACTCGATCACGATTGACCAGATCAAGGAGTACCCCTATATCTGGCGTGAGGAGGGGTCAGGTACCCGCGAGGTTATTCATGACTATCTGACAGAGGCTGGAATCAACCCCTCAGACCTTAACGTAATCATGGAGTTGGGCAGTCCGGAGGCAATCAAGGGGGCTGTGGAGTCCGGAATTGGTATCACCATTATCTCCAGGGCCTCCATCCAGAAGGAGATTCAGTTGGGAACCGTCAAGATGATTCGTCTCGACCCCCATATGGTACGCCCGTTCTCATTTGTACATCAGAAGCAGAAGTTCAGGCTTCGTGCAATGGATGAGCTGCTGGAGTTTGCAAAAGAGTATTGTGAGGATCACAAGTCCTAGGAGTTTGTTGGGGCGTGCCCAACCGGCCTCCCTCTGGCAGGAGTGAATCATGGATCAATTGGGCAGATTGCAGGAGTTGTTCTCTGCGCTGGGGGTTGAGGATCGTCATGCCCTGTTGCGTTACGCCGAGTATCTTCATGAGTCTGCCGGGGTGGAAGGTGACAGCGGGGGGCGGCAGGAGCCACTGGATCTGCCGAGACCGGATGATGAGCGGGTGGTGATGGCAATACGGCGTCTGGCAAAGAGCTATCCGATGCTCAACCACGACCGTCTGCTCAGGCAGAGTGCGGACCTGATGAGTGCCCATCTGGTCAATGGACGAGCTGCTGTTGAGGTGATTGATGAACTGGAAGAGATCTTCCAGCAACACTATCAGAGATACCTGGATGGATAATATCTTTTCACACTGGTTCCAGCGACAGTTTGACAATACCCAGCTGGTCATCCTGCTGATCCTGCTGGCATCGCTCTTTGCGGTGGTGTTGCTGTTTGGGCAGATTCTTGGCCCGGTTCTGGTGGCCATTGTGCTTGCCTATCTGATGGATACCCCAATCGAACGGATCAAGCAGCAGGGGGTCTCCCACCACCTGTCGATCTGGTTCATCTACCTGATCTTTCTGACCTTCCTGATTTTCCTGATCGTGGTCCTGCTGCCACTGCTCTCGAGGCAGATTACCCAGTTTCTCTCCGCAGTCCCCGCCATGGTGCAGACAGGGAAGGAGATGCTGACTCAGCTCCCGGAGAGCTATCCAGCACTGGTCAGTTCCCAGCAGGTGAATGAGATTGCCAATGCGGTCAGCCGCTCAATGACGGAGTTTACACAGCAGGCACTCTCGAAGAGCCTGAGCTATATCCCGGGAATCATCACCATGCTGATCTATCTGGTACTGGTTCCGCTACTGGTCTTCTTCATGCTCAAGGACAAGAGGGATCTCTTCTCCTGGTTCACCGATTTTCTGCCCCAGGACCGTTCGCTGGCAGAGGGGGTCTGGCGTGAGGTGGATCTGCAGATTGGCAACTATATCCGGGGCAAGTTCTGGGAGATGTTTATTGTCGGGTTCGCCAGCTACATCGCCTTTATCTTCCTTGGGCTGCAATATGCAGCACTGTTGGCTGCGCTGGTGGGTGTCTCAGTACTGGTGCCCTATGTCGGAGCAACCGTTGTCACCATTCCGGTGGCGGCGGTCGCCTTCTATCAGTTTGGCTGGAGCGGGGAGTTTGGAACTGTGATGCTGATCTACGGTGTCATCCAGGCGCTGGATGGTAACGTGCTGGTTCCACTGCTCTTCTCCGAGGCGGTCAACCTCCATCCGGTTGCGATCATCGTCGCCGTACTCTTCTTCGGGGGGGTCTGGGGATTCTGGGGCGTCTTCTTTGCCATCCCGCTGGCAACGCTGGTCAAGGCGGTTATCTCGGCCTGGCCCAAGCTGGAGAGTGCTACTTGATCGGCTCCAGCAGCCCATCCAGGTTTTGTGAGTCACAGAAGTCCAGAAAGCTCTCACGCAGCTGAGTGATGGACTGTTTTCTGGGGATCCCAAGCACCATGTTGAGCACAAACATCGGGGTTCCTGTATGAGGGGCGTGGTGGCTACTGGTATTCATCTCCTCGACGTTGATCTGTCTGGATGAGAAGAAGTCGGCCACTTTATAGACAATTCCCGGATGATCGATGGAGATCACCTCAACATGGTAGGGGAGGTGGTCCTGCTTGATGGCTCGATCAGAGGTGCGCTTGGTTAAAATGGTGAGGTCAAGCCTCTCCTGATGCTTCGGCAGGGCCGCCTCCAGGCGGGCGATGGTGTCCCAGCTTCCGGAAACCAGTAGCAGGATGGCGAACTCTCCACCCAGTACGGTCATGCGACTGTCGACCACGTTCCCCTTCTGTTCAAGGACAACCCTTGAGAGGTTGTTGATGATCCCGGGGCGGTCCTTTCCGATTGCGGTGATGACCAGATTGTCGGTTACGGGGTTTGCTGATGAATTCTTTGTCATTAGAGAAGAGTATATCTTGTCACCCTACCTTTGCAGAAGTACCATTTACAGTTTATAGGTGAAACATATTGATTGAAGAGAGAATTGCCATGTTCCAAGGAAGTATGGTGGCACTGGTCACACCCATGCACCTGGATGGAGGTCTGGACTGGGATGCGCTGGACAGACTGATCGAGTTTCATGTTGATAATGGGACCGATGCCATTGTTGCTGTCGGTACAACAGGTGAGTCGGCTACGCTCAACGAGCATGAGCACTGTGAGGTAATCCGGCGGGTCATTGAACGATCCAATGGCAGGGTGCCAGTGATTGCCGGTACCGGCGCCAACTCAACCCAGGAGGCAATTGACCTGACTCGCTGTGCCAGTGAGCAGGGGGCAGATGCGGCACTTCTTGTGACCCCCTACTACAACAAGCCGACCCAGGAGGGGCTCTATCTGCACTACAAGGCGGTGGCAGAGGCGGTCGATATTCCCCAGATTCTCTATAATGTTCCGGGCCGGACAGCCTGTGACATGTTGCCGGAGACCATTGGGCGGCTCTCCAGGATTCCAAACATTATCGGGGTCAAGGAGGCGACCGGTGACCTTGGGCGTATTGAGCCAATCCGTGCCCTGAGTGAGGAGGGTTTTGAACTCTACAGCGGCGATGACTCAACCTGTACCGACTTCATTCTGCAGGGTGGCCACGGCACCATCTCGGTTACCGCCAATGTGGTGCCACGTCAGATGCACGAGATGTGCGTGGCGGCCATGTCGGGTGAGTCAGAGCGGGCACATGCACTGAATGGCCCACTGAAGCCGCTGCACCGGGACCTCTTTCTGGAGGCCAATCCCATTCCGGTGAAGTGGGCACTGCATGAGATGGGGATGATTGCCGAGGGGATCCGCCTGCCGCTGACCCCGCTCTCGGAGCAGTATCAGGTTACGATCAGGGAGGCGATCGCCTCCTCCAAGGAGAATGAATCACTGTGAATAATAATAATTTTTTCTCAACCAGTGGGGTGGTAGTTGCCACCCTCTCACTGATCTCATGCAGCACAGTGGATCAGAAGGTCGAAGAGTACAAGGCGTACAAGAAAGAGCTCAGTTACGAGAGCAGTGTGGAGACCAGACCACTGGAGGTCCCCCCCGATCTGACAACATCCACGATTCAGGATCTCTACCAGGTGCCTGGCGGGGTCGCCTCCCTCAAGAGTTATGAGGTAGAGAGCGGTGTTGGTGGTGCCCTGGCATCGGCCAATGAGATCCTGCCACAACAGGATGAGATTGATGTGGTGAGTGATGGTCATCAGCGCTGGCTGGTGGTTCAGGCCACTCCGGAACAGCTCTGGTCCAAGCTGCGTGAATTCTGGCTGAAGAATGGCTTCCTGATCGATCGTGAGGACCCGCGTATCGGGATTATGGAGACGGACTGGGCCGAGAACCGTGCAGATATCCAGGAAGGCCCGATAAGAGGCTTCCTCAAGGGTGCACTGGATGCCCTCTACTCCACTGGAACACGGGATAAATTCCGCCTCCGTCTCGAGCGTACGGACCGGGAGGGGGTGACAGAGCTCTTCCTGAGTCACCGCCGCATGGAGGAGGTGGCCTCAGGCGAGAGCTTTGTCTGGCAGCCCCACCCTGCAATGCCGGAGCTTGAGGCCGAGGTGCTCAGTCGCATCATGTCCTTCCTTGGCATGGAGGCGGCACGTGCCAACACCGCACTTGCCGGTCTTGAGGGCAAGGGAATCGTGGAGCGTGCCCGTCTGGTGGATACGACAGCAGAGGAGGGGATATTTCTGCTGGTCAAGGAGGGCTTCCCCAGAACCTGGCGACGCGCCGGGCATGCACTGGACCGTGTCGGCTTTACCGTTGAGGATCGTGACCGCTCCAGGGGGCTCTACTATGTCCGCTACATTGATCCCTTCAAGGACAATGAGCAGGAGGGGGTTCTCGACAAGCTGAAGTTCTGGGGTGATGACCAGCCCGTGGAGGGAGAGTACCGGATTCTCGTTGAGTCTCATGAGAATGTCAGTCGTATCCTGGTTCAGAATGCGGAGGGGCAGCCAGACAGATCCGGAACCGCACGACGCATCCTGACCCTGCTGCATGAACAATTGAAGTAGTAATTTGCCTCCTTGAGATGGGGAATAGTCACCTACGGTTTGCCTCGCTGGGAAGTGGCAGCAAGGGAAATGGAACCCTGTTTGAATCCGGGGAGACCACAATCCTGGTGGACTGTGGCTTCTCGCTGAAACAGACGGAGATCCGTCTGCAGCGTCTCGGAAGAGGTCTGGATGAGATCGATGCAATTCTGGTGACCCATGAGCACAGTGACCACCTTGGTGGCGTGCGGCGACTGGCTGCACGATCTGGGGTCCCGGTCTGGATGACGGCAGGAACCGCCAGAGAGGCGGAGAGGCGGCATGGGCTGTTTGACTCCATCCGGATGATCAGTGGAGATGACCCTTTCTCGATCGGAGGGGTTGAGGTCAATCCGTTTCATGTTTCACATGATGCGAAGGAGCCGGTTCAGTTCACCTTCTCCAACGGGAGACACCGTGTGGGGCTGCTGACTGATGTGGGAGAGGTAACCCCCTATATCGAGTCTCAACTGGATGGCTGTGAGGCGCTGCTACTGGAGAGCAACCATGATCCGGATCTGCTGGATAGGGGCCCCTATCCACCCTTTCTCAAGAGGAGAGTGGCAGGACGACTGGGGCACCTGAGCAACCAGCAGGCGGCTGCGTTACTGGAGAATCTGGATACCAGCTCATTGCAACACCTTGTTGTGATGCATTTGAGTGAGCAGAACAACTGTGTTCAGCAGGCAACTGCAGCCATCAGTCAGGCGCTCTGCTGTGAGCAGAGGTGGATCGAGGTGGCCAGCCAGCAGGATGGGCTGGATTGGCGAGAGGTGGCATGAGCGGGATCGCTGGCGAGAGGATCAGTAAAGGGAATTCGATATGTTGATTATTAAGGGTGGGCCGGCACTTTCCCGGTTCCGGACAGAGAAGATGGAGCAGCTGCTTTCGGCAGCAGTTCCCGCCGTCAAGGGTGTAACCACGCAACTGATCCACTTTGTGGATCTGCATGCCTCACTGAGTGAAGAGAAGCAGGCCGTTCTGGAACGGCTGCTGGAGTATGGCCCTGCCCATGAGGAGACCACCATTGAGGGGAAAAAGTGGCTGGTTGTCCCCCGCCTGGGGACCATCTCACCCTGGTCCAGCAAGGCCACCGATATTGCCAATAACTGTGGGCTGAGCGAGGTACAGAGGATTGAGCGGGGTGTCGAGTGGGGTCTTGAGCTCTCCAGAGCAGTCGATTCCGATGAGGAGGCAGAACTTCTCTCCATGATTCATGACCGGATGACCGAGACGGTGCTGGAGCGGGAGTCTGATGCAGCGGCGCTGTTCTCAACGGCAGAGCCTGCAGCACTGACCAGCGTGGATGTGCTGGGAGGAGGGCACCAGGCGCTGGAGCTGGCCAATGAGTCGCTGGGTCTTGCGCTGGCACCGGACGAGATTGACTATCTGGTAGAGAACTTCAGAGCCATGGGAAGAAACCCCCATGATGTGGAGTTGATGATGTTTGCCCAGGCCAACTCCGAACACTGTCGACACAAGATATTCAATGCAGACTGGGTCATTGATGGCGAGTCGCGTGAAGAGACCCTGTTCGGGATGATTCGTGATACCCACCACAACAACTCCGAGGGGGTGCTCTCTGCCTACAAGGACAATGCAGCGGTTATCGAGGGGTTCCGTGGGGGGCGCTTCTTTCCACAGCGGGGCAACGGGGCGTACCGGACGGAAGAGGAGCAGATTGATATCGTCTACAAGGCGGAGACCCACAACCACCCGACGGCCATCTCCCCATATCCCGGTGCGGCAACCGGTGCGGGTGGCGAGATCCGTGATGGCGGTGCGACCGGACGGGGGGCAAAGCCCAAGGCGGGACTCTCCGGCTATTCGGTATCCAATCTGAGAATTCCTGGTGCAGAGCAGCCCTGGGAAACGGATCATGGAAAGCCATCGCGCATTGTCAGTGCGCTCGATATCATGCTGGAGGCACCGATCGGTGCGGCCGCCTTCAACAATGAGTTTGGCCGCCCTGCAATTCACGGCTACTTCCGCACCTTCGAGGAGCGGGTTCCGGGGCCGGAGGGGGATGAGGTTCGTGGCTACCACAAGCCGATCATGCTTGCCGGTGGCATGGGCAATATTCGACGCTCTCATGTCGAGAAAAACGAGATCCCCCCGGGCACGGAGATTGTGGTGCTTGGTGGGCCGGCCATGCTGATTGGTCTGGGGGGCGGTGCCGCCTCCTCGATGACCAGTGGCAGCAGTGCGGAGGATCTCGATTTTGCCTCGGTTCAGCGTGGCAATCCGGAGATGGAGCGGCGCTGTCAGGAGGTGATTGACCGCTGCTGGCAGATGGGTAACAACAATCCGATCGTCTCGATCCATGATGTGGGCGCTGGTGGCCTCTCCAATGCCGTCCCCGAGATCGTCAATGACTGTGGCAGAGGGGGGCGTTTTGAGTTGCGTACAGTGCTCAATGATGAGCCGGGCATGTCCCCACTGGAGATCTGGTGCAACGAGGCGCAGGAGAGATATATCCTTGCGATTGAGACCTCCAGGATGGAGGAGTTCCGCATGCTCTGTGAGCGTGAGCGCTGCCCCTATGCAGTGATTGGGGAGGCGACCCGGGAGCAGAGGCTGGTGCTGGGGGATGGTCACTTTGACAACACCCCGATCGACCTGCCGATGGATGTGCTATTCGGAAAGCCCCCCAAGATGTTGCGGGAGGTACAGCACAGACCATTCCAGAAGCCCGAGTTCGAGACGGCTGCCATCGATCTGCGAGAGGCGATCTACCGTCTGTTGCGACTTCCAACAGTGGCCAACAAATCCTTCCTGATTACCATTGGGGACCGTACCGTCACCGGGCTGGTGGCGCGTGACCAGATGGTGGGTCCGTGGCAGGTTCCGGTTGCCGATGTGGCAGTCACCGCAACCAGCTTTGATACCTACACCGGAGAGGCGACTGCGCTGGGGGAGTCGGCACCAACGGCGCTGCTCCATCCAGCCGCATCCGGACGCATGGCGATCGGTGAGGCGCTGACCAACATTGCCGCCTCCAGGATCGATGCACTGGACCGGGTCCGCTTCTCGGCCAACTGGATGGCACCAGCAGGCCATCCGGGTGAGGATGCCGCGCTGTTTGATACCGTCAAGGCGGTATCCGAGCTCTGTCAACAGCTGGATATCTGTATCCCGGTCGGCAAGGACTCGATGTCAATGAAGAGTGTCTGGGAGCAGGATGGTGAACAGAGGTCTGTCACTGCACCGCTCTCACTGATTGCCTGTGCCTTTGCACCCTGTCTGGATGTCCGCAAGACCCTGACCCCTCAACTGGTCACCGACGGTGGAGAGAGCGATCTGTTGCTGATCGATCTGGGCAAGCGCTCCAACCGCCTGGGTGGTTCTGCGCTGGCACAGGTCTACAAGCAGGTGGGGCATCATGCCCCCGATCTGAATGATCCCCAGGCAATGAAGCACTTCTTCGCCCTGATTCAGTCAATGAACAGTGAGGGGCAGATTCTGGCCTACCATGACCGTTCGGATGGTGGCCTCTTTGCCACCCTGTGCGAGATGGCCTTTGCCGGCCATACGGGGCTCTCGATTCTGACAGATGATCTTGGAGACGATCCGGTCGCCGCGCTCTTCAATCAGGAGCTGGGTGCGGTAATCCAGGTTCGGCATGCTGATCTGGAGGCAATACAGCAGAAGTTGCGTGAGTTTGGCCTCTTTAGCCACACCCATGTCATTGGGGTGCTGTCGGATGATGATCGTCTCACCGTTCGCCACAGTGGTGAGGTTCTGATTGAGGAGCGTCGTGTCGATCTGCAACGTGCCTGGTCGGAGACCAGCTGGCAGATGCAGCGGCTACGCGACAATTCGGATTGTGCCGACCAGGAGTATGAGCAGCTGCTGGACGACAGGGATCCGGGCATGGGGGTTGCTCTGCCATTTGATCCGGACGAGGATGTGGCGGCACCCTGGATCCAGCGTGGGGCTCGGCCCGCAATGGCAATCCTGCGGGAGCAGGGGGTCAATGGTCAGGTGGAGATGGCTGCGGCCTTTGATCGTGCAGGGTTCGACTGCAGCGATGTTCACATGAGTGACCTGCTGGAGGGGCGGGTTGATCTCAACGATTTCCGCGGTATGGTCGCCTGTGGCGGCTTCTCCTATGGGGATGTGCTGGGTGCAGGAGAGGGGTGGGCCAAGTCCATACTCTTCAACAGCCGTGTGCGGGACAGTTTCTCTCAATTCTTTGAGCGTGAGGAGACCTTTGGTCTCGGTGTCTGCAATGGCTGTCAGATGATGTCGGTTCTCCATGAGCTGATCCCCGGTGCGGAGCACTGGCCACGCTTTGTGCGCAACCGCTCCGAGCAGTTTGAGGGGCGCTTCTCACTGGTTGAGGTGGTGGAGTCCCCCTCAATCTTCCTGCAGGGGATGGCGGGGGCGAAAGTCCCCATTGCGGTTGCACATGGCGAGGGACGGGTCGAGTTCTCCAGCAGAGAGAGGCAGCAACAGGCTGCACTTGCGTTGCGCTATATCGACCACCACGGCAATCCAACAGAGCGCTATCCACTGAACCCCAACGGCTCTGTCAATGGTGAGACCGGATATACAACCCGTGATGGCCGTTTCACCATCATGATGCCCCATCCGGAGCGCGTCTTCCGCACCGCCCAGTACTCCTGGCATCCACAGGAGTGGGGAGAGGATGGACCCTGGATGCGCATGTTCCGCAACGCACGGCTCTGGGTGGAGTGAGCGGGACTGGGTCGTTGGCTGCGTTCACCGGAAAGGTGGTTCTGGTTACCGGTGCCTCGGGTGGTCTGGGGGCAGGGATGGCCAGGGCCTTTGCCAGAGAGGGGGCGACAGTAGCGGTCCACTACCGTACCCGGAGAGAGGGTGCCGATGCAGTGGTTGAGGAGATTGTCGGGAATGGAGGTGCTGCGGAACAGTTTTATGCCGACCTGCGTTCCGAACAGGCCATTGAGCGGCTGGTGGGGGAGGTGGTTGCCGCCTTCGGGAAGATCGACTGTCTGGTCAACAATGCCGGAGTGGTCCTCAAGGGGTATGCCGAGGACACGACCGCCTCGAACTGGGACGATGTTCTCAATATCAATCTGCGCGCCCCGCACCTCTTGAGCCGGGCGGTACTGCCTCATATGCCGGAGGGGGGAACCATTATCCACAACAGCAGCATCCATGCCGGCAACAGTGTGCAGAACTTCAGTGCCTATGCCGCCTCCAAGGCGGGGCTGGAGGCGCTGGCCAGGGTGCAGGCGCTGGAGTGGGCAGAGCGGGGGATTCGTGTCAACTGTGTTGCTCCCGGGGTGGTTCCAGTCGAACGTACCCAGGAGGTGCTGGAGGCGACAAGAGAGGAGTGGATTCCCCATATTCCACAACAGCGTTATGGGGTGGTGGAGGATATTGCAGAGATGGTTCTCTATCTGGCCAGTGGAAGGGCCGGCTGGATCAGTGGCCAGACCTTTGTTGTCGATGGGGGGATGAGTGGCCGCATGGATATGCCCAGGCGAGGCAGGATGCCTTTTCCGGAGCCCCCCGATCCGGTTGACCCGGTCTGAGCAGGGACTACCATCTGAAAAACGTCATTCACCCGGAGAGAGGAATCCAGTAGAATTCCAACACCTTGTAGGGATCTGGAGCAGAGAGAAGAGATGACAGTTCATAACACGGATGATCTTCGTATCAGAGGGATGCAGGAGGTTGCTGCGCCTGAGGAGGTTCATCGTCAGCACCAGATAACCGAGAGGGCATCGGGGACGGTCTGGAAGACAAGAGACGCGATTCACCACGTACTCCATGGCAGTGATGACCGCCTGGTTGTGGTGGTGGGCCCCTGCTCGATTCATGACATCGATGCTGCCAAGGAGTATGCAGGGCGACTGCGTGAGCTGCGTGAGCGGCTTGGTAGGGAGCTGGTGGTGGTGATGCGTGTCTATTTTGAGAAGCCGCGCACCCGTGTTGGCTGGAAGGGGCTGATCAATGATCCCGATCTGGACCGGAGCTTCAATATCAACAAGGGGGTCCATCTGGCGCGTAAGGTACTGCTGGAGATCAATGATCTTGGGGTGCCGGCAGCAACGGAATTTCTCGACCTGATCACTCCGCAGTATGTGGCGGACCTGATCAGCTGGGGTGCAATCGGGGCCCGTACAACGGAGAGCCAGGTTCATCGTGAGCTGGCCTCTGGCCTCTCCTGTCCTGTTGGGTTCAAGAACGGTACCGATGGAAAGCTGCAGATCGCCATTGACGGAATCTGGGCCGCCTCACAGCCTCATCATTTCCTCTCGGTGACCAAGAAGGGGAGCTCTGCGATCTTCTCTACCAGTGGCAACGAGGATTGCCATGTCATCCTGCGTGGTGGCGATGGGCGCCCCAACTATGATGCAGAGAGCGTACAGGATGCAGTGAGCAACCTTGAGGATGCGGGGCAGAACACAAGACTGATGATCGATCTGAGCCATGCCAACAGCCGCAAGGACTACAGGCGGCAGATGGATGTTGGAAGTGATGTCTCTCACCAGATTCGACATGGAAACAGCAATATCATGGGTGTCATGATCGAGAGCCATCTGGTTGAGGGTCGACAGGATATCAGGGAGGGAGAGGATCTGGTCTATGGCCAGAGTGTGACAGATGCCTGTATCGGTTGGGAGGCGACGGTTGATCTGCTGGAGGCGTTGGCCGAGGCAGTGCGTCAGCGCCGTGCCTTATCTGCCGGGTAACGCCCTTCTCTACCGGCCTCCATGGTGAGAAAGATCCTGATCCTGCTGGTGCGTGGATACCAGATTGTCTTTAGCCCCTGGGTCGGGCAGAGCTGCCGTTTTACCCCCACCTGCTCAAGTTATGCGATTGATGCCCTGCGTGAATATGGTGCATTGAAGGGGAGCTGGATGGCCATTCGCAGGATCGGGCGCTGCCACCCCTGGCATGAGGGGGGGCATGATCCGGTTCCTCCCAAAGAGAGGGGTTAGATTTCAGGCGTTATCTGGCCCGGGAGATGAATTTTCCGGTCCCGGTATGTACCTTGATCTCCTCACCCGGCTCCAGATATTCCGGTACCTGAACCTCCAGCCCCGTGGAGAGGGTGGCCGGCTTGGTGCGTCCGGTTGCCGTTGCCCCCTTGATTCCGGGTGCAGTATCGGTGATGGTGAGGACGACAGTCTGTGGCAGCTCAACCCCCAGTACCTTCTCATCGGCAAGCAGGGCGATGATGCCGCCCATCCCCTCGCTCATGTATCCGGCCTGCGCTGCAAGCTCCTCACCGTTGAGTTCATACTGGGAGAAGTCCTCCATATCCATAAAGACGTAGTGCTCCCCGTCATTGTAGGAGTACTGAACCTCCCGGCGCTGGCAATCCGCCTCTCTGAGCAGGTCATCCCCCTTGTAGGACTCATCCAGCTTCTGCCCGCTCTGCAGGTTGGTGAAACGAACCTTGTAGAGCGTGGAGGCACCGCGTGAGGATGGGCTCTTCGCCTCAATGGTCTTGACGCTGTGGGGTGTGCCGTTAATCTCAACGACCATTCCCCGTTTCAGTTCTGATGCTTTTGGCATAACTATCTCATTCATTGCTGTCCAGGTTATCCGGATAATCGGGGTGACCTGAACCAGGCTGTTGCATTTCCCTATTTGGAGATCGGTCGATACTTGATCCGGTGGGGCTGCTCCGCCTTGGCACCCAGCCTCCGCTTGCGATCCTGCTCATAGTCGGCGTAGTTGCCCTCAAACCAGACCACCTTGCTCTCCCCCTCAAAGGCGAGCATATGGGTTGCAATGCGGTCCAGGAACCAGCGGTCATGCGAGATCACCACGGCACAGCCAGGGAAGGCGAGCAGCGCCTCCTCCAGTGCACGCAGGGTCTCCACATCGAGATCGTTGGTGGGCTCATCCAGCAGCAACACATTGCCGCCGCTCTGCAGCAGTTTGGCAAGGTGGACACGGTTGCGCTCTCCACCGGAGAGATCACCGATACGCTTCTGCTGGTCGCCACCCCGGAAGTTGAAGCGGGAGACATAGGCGCGCGAGTTGGTCTCATAGCCTCCAATGCGAAGAATCTCCTGTCCATCCGAGATGGCCTCCCAGACGGTCTTGTCGGGATCCAGTGCATCACGGCTCTGGTCCACATGGGAGAGCTTCACGGTCTCACCAACATGGATCTCACCCGAGTCGGGCTGCTCCTCCCCAGTCAGCATGCGGAACAGCGTGGTTTTACCCGCTCCATTGGGGCCGATAATGCCGACAATGCCACCGGGCGGCAGGTTGAAGTTGAGGTCATCAACCAGCAGACGCTCCCCAAAGCCCTTGCGGATTTCGCTTCCCTCAATCACCAGGTCACCCAGCCGGGGTCCAGGTGGGATATAGATCTCCTGGGTCTCGTTACGTGCCTGAGTGCTCTGGGAGGAGAGCTCCTCAAAGCGGGCAATACGGGCCTTGCTCTTGGCGTGCCTTCCCTTGGGGTTGGAGCGGATCCACTCCAGCTCCTCCTTCATGCTCTTCTGTCGGGCGCTCTCCTGCTTCTCCTCCATCTGCAGGCGATTCTGTTTCTGCTCCAGCCAGGAGGAGTAGTTCCCCTCCCAGGGGATGCCGCGCCCACGATCCAGCTCCAGGATCCACCCTGCCACATTATCCAGGAAGTAGCGGTCATGGGTGATGGCAACCACGGTCCCGGGGAAGTCGTGGAGGAAGCGCTCCAGCCAGGCGATGGACTCTGCATCCAGATGGTTGGTCGGTTCATCCAGCAGCAGCATGTCTGGATTGGAGAGCAGCAGCCGGCAGAGGGCAACACGTCGACGTTCACCTCCGGAGAGTTTGGTGACATCCGCCTCCCAGGCGGGGAGGCGGAGTGCATCAGCCGCAATCTCCAGCTTGCGCTCCAGCTCCCAGGCACCGGCCGAGTCAATCTTGTCCTGCAGTTCCGCCTGCTCGGCGAGCAGGGCATCAAAATCTGCATCGGGGTCGGCAAACTGTGCGCTCACCTCATTGAAGCGCTCCAGTAGCGCCTTGGTCTCCGCAATGCCCTCTTCCACATTGCCGCGAACATCCTTTTCGGGGTCCAGTTGTGGCTCCTGTGGGAGGTATCCGATATTGATCCCCGGTTGTGGCCGGGCCTCACCCTCGATCTCACTATCGAGTCCGGCCATGATTTTGAGCAAGGTTGATTTACCTGCCCCGTTAAGGCCCAGCACCCCGATCTTTGCGCCGGGAAAGAAGGAGAGAGAGATGTCCTTAAGGATTTCGCGACCGCCCGGCACAATCTTGCCGACACGGTTCATGGTATAGATGAATTGCGCCATTACTGCTCCATCGACTGATAAAGTGGTGATCTGCCCCGAGTGGGGTCACCGAAGGCGGGTAGTATACAGAAAAACATGATGGAAAAAGTGCACATCCCTGTGCAGAGATCTTCCGTGAATAATCGTGGGAGATTACTTCCATAAGTATATTAGATGATACTAAAGAAAGCAACCGGATTATGGCAGGTGAGGAGGGGAGATAGGCCA
>CAYFMF010000025.1:0-24417 GCA_964344135.1 uncultured Piscirickettsiaceae bacterium | reverse complement strand
CGCAACAGGCCACGTGCAAAGACGCCGCCCATCTCGCCGGCGCCAATGAGAATTATGGTTTTTTTTGGGTTCATGGGTCAGGATTGTAATTGATAGATTACGGGTAGTTCCATAGTCAGTGTAGACGGAAACGGGGCAGTGATATTGGTTAGCTGATCGATTTGGGTTAGTGTTTCAAATGCGTCTTGATCCAGAACGGGGTGTCCAGAGGGTTTCTTGATCTCAATTTTTTTCAGTTTGCCGTTGGGGACTACTTCAAAAGCCAGCAGAACGGTCCCTTGCCAACGATTTTGAATTGCAACAGGAGGATATCGGAAACTTTCGGAAAAGCTCTTATGTAGTGCTCTGCGGACCATTGCGCGGGTCTCTCGTGAAACAGTTTGGTCTGTTTTCGGGGGCGGAATGGTCTTGGGTTGAGGGGAGGTAGTCTGGCGAGAATCGGACTGGTGGGAGTTTGTCACGACCCTCTGTCGGCGTTGAGAGGGAGGTCTCTCGGTTGTTATGGCACTCTCTCTGGTTGGGTAGGTTGGCCTCTCTGTCTCCAGTGGCTCAGATATTTCTGCTGGTTTGGCCAGAGGCCGTGTGGCAGGAACCGGACTCATTTTATTGAGTGATGGCTGGATGGGGGATAAGGGCTGTGCCGATGAACTGGCCTTGGCAACGGTGACTGCTTTCTCTGAAATGGTGGGCCCTTCGAAAGGGGGAATGAGCTGAGGTTTGTCTGCAGGGGGGGCTGATATGGTTTTTTTCGCCAGAGAGAGATGAAGCTTCGCACTATTTTCTGGATCCCCGGCCAGATCATGGGTGGGTTTGTTCCACTCCAGCAGTAGCAAACCATGTGCTGTCAAAGAGAGCAGCACAAAGAGATGGATTCTGATTCTTGATGATCTGGGCTTCAAAGGGAGCAATCAATGGGTTATGGATAATCTGCCCTAATCTTAACACCGATTCGGCAGTGGCCTGGTTGACAAACTGCTGATTGGCGAGGAAGATTAAAAAACTGTGATTGGTTCTCAGGCCCCCCGTGGTCTGGGTGAAATGGGAAACCGGTGCGACAATGTTCAATTCCGGTACTGCCCCCGCAACGGTAGATGATGATGAAGCATCACTGAAGGCCACTGCCAGTTTTACTGATGGGAAGGTGTGATGTGGAGTCATGAGTCCGGAGACCTGCCAGCTACAGCATCGGATGATTCGCCCAGTTTCTGCTGGCGAATTGGTTTTTATCTCGTACGGGTGAGTACGAAGACAAGGAGTCTTTTTCTTATGAATAGTTCACCAGTTGCCGCATCCACACAGGGCGCGGTTTCAGAAAGTAGTCCACTTCCTTCCGTGGTTGGAGCAGCACTTTTGGGTCTGACTATCCTGTTTGCTGTCGGGTTTATGCAGGGTAAGGCGGATGTGGTGCACAATGCAGCACATGACACCCGTCACTCCTTTACATTCCCCTGCCATTAATCCAAGGAGTTTTCCAATGTTTCGTAATATGGTTTTTTCCGCAGTGATTGCGGGGGTTCTCGCTGGCCTGTTGCTTTCTGCGGTACAGCGCCTACAGGTGGTTCCGATCATTTTTGAGGCCGAGAGCTACGAGGTAGCTGAGGAGTCTGGAGTGGTTTCGGCAGATGGGCACTCCCACTCCCATTCCCATGATGAAGAGGAGGGGTGGGCACCTGCTGATGGAAAAGAGCGAACCAACTACACCATTCTGGCCAATATTCTTGCTGGTATCGGATTCTCTCTACTGTTGGCTGCTGTAATTACCCTTAAGAACCGGTCGGGCCTGAAAAATGGCCTGCTTTGGGGGCTGGGTGGATATGCGGCATTCTTTGTGGCGCCATCGCTGGGGTTGTTGCCTGAGATCCCCGGAACGGTAGCGGCAGATCTGGCCTCTCGGCAGCTTTGGTGGTCTACCACGGTGATTGCCACAATCTCGGGTCTTGGATTGCTTGTCTTCTCACAAAGTTTATTGCTAAGAGGGGTTGGCGTTATTCTGCTGGTGGTTCCTCATCTGGTTGGGGCACCTGTTCCTGTCGAACATTCCAGTCTGGCGCCTGAATCACTGACACATGCCTTTGTTCAGGCAACTGCCATTGCCAATGGGATTTTCTGGATTGTACTCGGAGGATTGACCGGGTATTTCTTGCAGAAAATGTCTCACTCTAATCAGCCGTAAAGGCGGCCTGATCTGGCCAGAAAAGTCCTGATTGCAGGGGTGCAGTCGGGTTGCGGGAAGACCTCCGTAACCCTTGCGTTGCTGCAGTCACTCAAAAATCAGGGCATTGCGGTGGCCCCATACAAGGCAGGCCCAGATTTTCTCGATCCACTCTGGCACCAGGCGATTACTGGACGCCCCTCTTCCAATCTCGACACCTACATGGTGGGAGTTGAGGAGTCGGCCCGACTTCTCGGAAAGGGAGAGACGCGGGATCTGGTTCTTGTTGAAGGTGTGATGGGGCTGTTTGATGGGCGTCAGGGGGTTGGTGAGCGAGGCTCATCCCTCGATCTGGCCAGCAAGTTACAGCTGGAGGTCTGGCTGGTGGTGGATGCAAAGGGGATGAGTGGTTCAATTGTTCCTCTGGTCTCTGGATTTGCTGACTTTGCAGCACAACGGGGGGTAGAGATTAGCGCGGTAATTGCCAATCGTGTGGGCTCTTCTCGTCATGCCGAGCTGTTAACCGCCTTTCTGGATGATCATGATCTCCCCCCCCTGGTTGGCTGGCTGGAGAAGGGAGCGCCACAGCTACCGGAGCGCCACTTGGGGCTGGTTCGACCGCAGGAGCAGACGATTCCCGATCTTTCGGCCTTTTACCATTGGCAGACCAAACCGGAACTGGTCTCCGCGATGGCAGAGAACGGGGAGTTGGATCAGGGAGATTACCAGTTTCATTCGGAGGATTCTGGGGATCGCCCCAATAGAAGACTGGAAGGAAAGAAGATAGGGGTGGCAAGAGATGGGGCCTGCTGTTTTCTCTATCCTGAGAATATCCAGTGGCTTGAGAATCAGGGGGCAGAGGTCCACTTCTTCTCTCCGCTTGCCGGCGATGAGCTGCCGCAGGGGGTGGATGCTCTCTGGTTACCCGGTGGATATCCGGAGCTCTATGCAGAGGTTCTATCCAGTTCACCCACGCTGCGATCAATCCACCACTTTGTCGACTCTGGAGGGGCGGTGTTGGCGGAGTGTGGGGGGATGATGCTGCTGGGACGTGAGCTGGTGGACCATGCTGGTGAGCACTGGCCAATGGCAGGCCTCTTTCCATTTGCGACCGTGATGCAGCAGCGGCTTGCTGGCCTGGGTTACCGGGAGGAGCAGGATGGGGCAAGAGGGCATGAGTTTCACCACTCCACCCGAGAGGGGGACGATTCATCTCAAAAGGCCTTCTCACTGATGCGGGGTGATGAGGGGGTCCGCCTCAAGAATCTCCGTGCCTCCTATATCCACTGGTACTTCCCCAGTGCCCCGGAGCAGGTTGCGGGGTGGTTTCAGCCATGAAGGCGAGAGAGAAGAGAGAGGGTGTGGTCCTTGTCCACACCGGAGAGGGCAAGGGGAAGTCCTCCAGCGCCTTCGGTGTGGTCTTTCGGGCCGCTGGCTGGGGGATGAGAGTCTGTGTGATCCAGTTTATCAAGGGGAAGTGGAGGACTGGAGAGCAGGAGGCGGCCAAAAAGTTTGAGAACATTGAGTGGCATGCGTTGGGGGATGGCTTTACCTGGGATACCAATAATCCGGAGCAGGATATCCAGACCAGTCGAGAGATCTGGGAGCTCTGCAAGGAGAAGGTCTGTTCGCAGGAGTTTGATCTGGTTGTCTTTGATGAGATCAACTACTGTTGCGGCTACGGATGGATTAGTGGTGAGGAGATTGCAAACTTTATCAGGGAGGAGAAGCCGGGCTGGATGCATCTGATCCTGACCGGGCGCAATGCACCATCCGAGCTGGTTGAGGTTGCAGATACAGTAACGGAAATGAAAAAAATAAAACATGCCTATGGAGACCAGGGGATCAAGGCACAGCAGGGGGTTGAATTTTGAGTGGCAAAGTCTGGTTTGTAGGGGCAGGACCGGGTGATCCGGAGCTGATTACTGTCAAGGGTCGGGGCCTGGTGGAGCGAGCAGATGCCATCCTCTATGCCGGTTCACTGGTCTCGGAGGCCGCGATGCGCTGGGCAAAAGAGGGGTGTAAGATCCAGGACTCCAAGGGGATGACGCTGGAGGAGATCACCCACTGGCTGATTGAGCAGGCAGAGAAAGGGGTGATTGTTGTGCGCCTGCAGACCGGAGATCCCTCTCTCTATGGGGCACTGATTGAGATGGTGCAGCCGCTGGATCGAGCCGGGATTGAGGTGTCCGTGGTACCCGGAGTCTCTTCGGCAATGGCATCGGTTGCAGCAGGGGTGGAGACCATGACTCTGCCGGAGGTGACCCAGACAGTGATCCTGACTCGCGTCGAGGGGCGGACCCCGGTGCCGGAGGGAGAGGCACTGGCAGAGCTGGCATCACACCATACGACGATCTGTATCTTCCTTTCGATCACCCTGTTGAAAAAGGTGGAGCAGGAGCTGTTGGAGGCTGGCTGGTCTGCAGAGAGTCCGGTACTGGTGGTGCAGAAGGCGAGCTGGCCGGGTGAAGAGAAGATTGTGCGTGGAACATTGAACGAGATCCGGGCCCTCTGCAAGGCAGAGAAGATTGTCAGCCAGGCGATGATCGTGGTTAGCCCAACACTGGGGGCCAGGGAGTGGCCAGAATTAAAAAAATCGAAACTGTATGATTCGGAGTTTCATCACCGGTTCCGCAGAAGAGTCAACAAAGTAAGAGACAGGGAAGCATGAGAGAGAAGATATTGCTGGTGGGACACGGCTCTAGGAACGAGGCGGGCAACCGGGAGATTGAGGCATTTGCAAAACAGTGGCAGGAACAGAACTCACAATGGAAGATTGATCTCTGTTTTATTGAACTGGCTACCCCATTGCTGGATGAGGGGCTGTCACGAGCGGCGGAGTCTGCCGACCGTGTCATTGTGGTTCCACTGATTTTGAATGCAGCCGGCCATGTTAAAGAGGAGATCCCTGAATTTATCGAGGCTGCAGCAGAGCAGTATCCAAAGGTCGAATTCCGCTATGCAACTAACTTGGGGCCCAATGATGCGGTACTTGCGGTGATGAAACGGTCGTTGCGCAAGGTGTTGGCGGGGATGAATTTCCCGGACCCAAGAAAGACAGGGGTCGTGTTGTTGGCTCGGGGCTCCTCGGATCGTCATGCCAATGGGGATGTTGCAATGATGGCACGCTGGATCTACGAAGAGACCGAGGTGGAGCAGATGGATATCGCCTTTACCGGGATCACCCACCCGCGATTGGAGTCAGTTGTCCAGCGTCAGATTGACAGTGGAATGACACAGATTGCTGTCCTCCCCTATTATCTCTTTACCGGGTCCCTGATTGAGCGGATCAGAAAACAGGTTGATCAACTGCAACAGCACTGCCCGGAGATCCAGTGGGGGCTGGGCGACTATTTTGGATTTGAGGAAGAGATTTTCCAGATTTTGAACAGGCGTGTTCATGAAGCACAATCCAGAGAACAAGAGTAAGAGTAGTGAGTAGAAATTATGAGTAGACCAGAAGGGAATGTGGTTACCGAACAGCTGACCAAGGCAGGCCAGAGGATTGAACATGACTCCTTTTCAGTCGTGGATCAGGAGGCAGGAGAGCGACACTACAGTGATGAGCAGTGGCAGGTAGTGCGCCGGATGATCCATGCGACGGCCGATTTTGAGTTCAATGGGCTCACTGGGTTTTATCCCGATGCAGTTCGTGCAGGCTTGAATGCCATTCTCACTGGCTCAGCGCTGGTGGCCGATGTTGAGATGATCTGTGTCGGCCTCTCCAAACCGCGATTAGGCCACTTTGGGGTTGAAACACATCAGTTCATTTCCGATCCGGATGTGATCGAGATGGCGCGTGAGGAGAATACAACCCGTGCGGTACAGGCGATGAGAAAGGCACATCGAAAGGGGCTGGTGGATGGAGGTATTGTTGCCATTGGTAATGCTCCGACCGCACTGCTTGAAATCAATCGGATGGTTCGGGAAGAAGGGGTGCGACCTGCGTTGATTGTCGGGATGCCGGTGGGGTTTGTCTCTGCAGAGGAGTCGAAGGAGGACCTGAGTCAGCTCACGGAGGTTCCCTGGATCATAACTCGAGGGAGAAAGGGGGGATCTACACTGGTGGTGGCTGCCCTCCATGCCCTGTTGGCTCTGGCCGAACAGCAGCAGCGGGCATCAGCCGCATAATCAATAATCATATGAGTTTCGAAAGTATTGGCACTCCTGCCTGCGACACGCTCAAGCACATCATGTCCTTGGACCACGGCAAAGCATGGCTTTGCAGGGTGGTGTCGCTCGACTGCGGGTGTCCCTGCCCACGGATGGTCGCAGATCAGGAGTGCCAATGCCTTTGAAAGCATTGATACTTGCTACGGGATGATGAAGAAAAAGAAAAAAGGCTCCCGCAAGGGGTACACTACTGGGGCTAACTCGGCTGCAGCGGCTAAGGCTGCAGTGGTTGGACTGGTGGAGGGGAGGGTGCCGGAGCAGATAGAGACCCTGCTGCCTAATGGCGAGCGTATCATTTTTCCTGTGATTGAGGGACATACTGAATCAGGCCGCTCCCATGCAGTGGTGGTCAAGGATGCGGGGGATGATCCGGATGTGACCGATAAGGCTCATCTGACGGTGGATATTGAGCTACTGGAGGGGCTGAAGGGGCAGGTCGAGCTATTAGGGGGTGAGGGTGTGGGAGTGGTGACCCGTCCAGGGCTGGGGCTGGAGGTGGGAACGGCAGCCATCAACCCAATCCCCCGGAAAAATATTGAGGAGAATGTGCGGGAGGTTGGAGAGACTCTTCTCCAGACAGCGGGGCTTCGGGTCACCATCTCGGTGCCGGATGGGGAGGAGCGTGCCAGACGGACACTCAACCACCGCCTTGGGATCATCGGCGGGATCTCGATTCTTGGGACGACAGGGATTGTTCACCCCTATTCGACGGCGGCCTTTCGAGCCAGTGTGATCCAGGGGATTGAGGTGGCGGCACGCCAAGGGCAGGATATAGTGGTGCTGACCACGGGGGGGCGTACCGAGAAGTTTGTAATGCGTACACTGCCTCAGCTGGATGAGTCCTGCTTCGTACAGATGGGCGATTTCCTCCGTTATGCACTGGACACAGCAGTTGCACAAGGGATTGAGCATATTGTGATTGGTGGCATGGTGGGAAAGCTCACCAAAATGGCACAGGGAGAGACTATTACCCACGCCAATCGAAATGCAGTGGATACGGGGCTGCTGGCTGACCTGGTTGCCGGGATTGGAGTGGATCCTTCGATTTGTGAGGAGATCCGTCAGGC
This sequence comes from uncultured Piscirickettsiaceae bacterium, assembly GCA_964344135.1. Lineage (GTDB taxonomy): Bacteria > Pseudomonadota > Gammaproteobacteria > Thiopontia. The sequence goes on along the minus strand of CAYFMF010000025.1, from coordinate 17,025 downwards.
AGAGACTGCCCGTTTTGCCAGTGAGAAGATGGAGGAGCTGGGCCTGACCACCGAGTTTCATCAGACATTGGCTGGGAAGGTGATTGAGACATTAACGGGCCGATATCCAGAAAAGTTCTCGATACGGATACTGGTCTGTGACTTTGAGGGAAACCCCTTGGCAGATGTGCGCCATGCGACAGAGCAGGAAGGTGCATCATGAGCCAACGCTGCAAGGTGATTGGAGTGCTGGATAGTGGAATGGAGGGGCTGACCCAGCTGCAGCAGCAGATGGTTGCCGAGGCTGAGGTAGTGATTGGGGGCGGACGACTGCTTGCTCTGCTCTCAGATGCCTTTCGACAGGATGTCGAACAGCTGGATTTGACTGGCTCCTTTGTCAAGGTTCCAGAGTGGGTGGAAGATGCGCTGGAGGAGTCCAAGTCGGTGGTTGTTCTGGCCACCGGAGACCCACTCTGCCATGGGGTTGGCGAGTATCTGATCTCAAAACTGGGCGCTGACCGTTGTGAGGTCATTCCAGCAACCTCTACACTGCAATGGGCCTGCGCACGACTGGGAAAGGCGTGGCAGGGGGTGCGGATCCAGTCGGTCCATGGCCGGGATGCAGGGGAGTGGGTCGCAGAGTCCGGTCCCGAGCATGGGCTCTATCAGTTGCTGCAGGAGCTTCGTCACCATGATTTTCTCGCAGTCTTTACCAGTCCGGAGAATGGCCCAGACCGAATTGCCAGGATGATGGTCATGGAGGGGTTGGATCAGGGATGGCAGATGGCGGTGGCAGAAAATCTGTTACAGAAGGGGGAGCATTTGGTTGGGCCTCTACCGGTTGCTGAGGGTGCAGGCCTTACATTTTCAAAACTGAATCTTCTATTGTTGTGGTGTGAGGAGCGCGTAGAGGAATCACAGCCTCGATTCGGAATTGCAGATAACGATTATCTGCAGCGCAAGCCAGAGCGTGGGCTCATTACCAAAAGAGAAGTGAGAGCAGTCTCACTAGCGAGAATGCAGCTGTGTCTCAATAGCATTGTCTGGGATATTGGAGCCGGCTCCGGCTCGGTCGGGCTGGAGGCTGCTCGAGTCGCCTCACGTGGTCATGTCTATGCCATCGAGAAGAATGAGGCGGATGCTGAGAATGTTCGGGCAAACCGCAAGCAGCTGCAGGTCACCAACCATACACTGGTGGTCAATCGGGCTCCCTCGGGGATGGAAGAGTGGCCGGCACCCAGTGCGGTCTTTATTGGTGGCAGTGGTGGTGCATTGGGTCCACTGATTCATCAGGTGCTGCAGAGAATGGAGCCCGGCGGCTGGCTGGTGATGAATTTTGTCACCCTGGAAAATTTGGCCGAGGCAACAGGGCAGCTCAAGCAGGAGGAGGTGGAGTGGGATGTGACACAGCTACAGGCCTCCCGTAGTGCCCCCATTCTGAACATGAACCGGATGCAGGCCGAGAACCCGGTTTGGGTGGTCTCGGCAAGAAAACAGGCCACTAGATAAGGAAGTTTGGATGAAACCGCATGGAAAATTGGTGGGGGTCTCGTTGGGACCGGGAGATCCGGGGCTGATTACCCGAAGGGGGTGGGAGCTGTTGACCAGTGATAGAGTGGTCTGGAGCTATCCGGTACGCAATCAGAAGAGCGACAGCTTTGCGCTGGGAATTGTGCAGCGAGCCGGACTGAGTCTTCCACAGGAGCATACGCCACTGCTCTTCCCCATGACCCATGATCTGGAGAAGCTCTCGAGGGCCTGGCTGCGAGCGGCAGAGACGGTATTGGAGTACCTGAAAGAGGGAAAGGATGTGCTCTTTCTGGTGGAGGGCGATGCCTCTACCTACTCCACCTTTGGTCACCTTGCCAGAGCGGTTCGTGGAGTCGACCCAACGATCCAGGTAGAGACGGTCGCTGGGGTCACCTCCTTTAATGCAGCGGCGGCATCGGTTGATCAACCCATTGCTGAGGTGGATGACACCCTGGCAATCCTCCCGGCAGGGTATGGGGTCGCCACTGTCGAGAAGCTGCTGGATGATTTTGACACCCTAGTGCTGATGAAGGTGAAGCCACTGCTGGATGATCTGATTGATCTGCTGCAACAGAAAGGGTTGCTGGATGATTCGGTCTTTATCGAGCGGGTGGGGACACCGGATGAGCGGGTGGTGCGGGATCTGCGCTCACTGCATGGTGAGAAGGTCAACTATCTCTCGCTGCTGCTGGTAAAGAACCCGGGTCGGGTGAAGGGAGAGATCATCCGGGGCTGCAGGAAAAAGTGATGCAGGCAGAGAGAGAAGAAGTCGGTTCACCTCGCATTGCACTGGTGGCCATTACCAAACATGGTGTCGAGCAGATGGTTGCGTTGGCGCAGCAGATGCCTACTGCAATGGTTATTACCTCAGAGAAGTTTGCCTCCTCGGTCGAGCAGCTCTCCAACCCTGTACGGGTCTACCAGGGATCAATGCGTGCACAGATGGGGATGCTCTTTGAGGACTTTGACCAGTTACTGCTGTTTGTCTCTCTGGGTGCTGTGGTCAGACTGATTGCCCCCCATCTGAAGTCCAAGGATGAGGATCCGGGGGTGACTGTTGTAGATGATGCAGGGGCATTTGTGATCCCGGTTCTCTCTGGCCATGTGGGTGGTGCCAACCAGTTTGCAGAAGAGATTGCAGTACGCCTCAATGCGACCTCGGTAGTCACCACCGCCTCTGATGTAGGCAAGACGATTCCGGTTGATATTCTGGGGAGAGAGCTGGGATGGACGATTGAGGCACCAAAAATCAATATTACCCGGGTCTCTGCCGATGTGGTGAACGAAGAGCCCATTGCCCTTATACAGGAGGCGGGTAGCCGGAAGTGGTGGAGTCGCAAGAGCCCGCTCCCTGCCAATATTCATCTCTATGACCATTTTGAACAGGTGGATCTAGAGCGGATCAAGTCCATACTCTGGGTCACCCATCGGGCCATTACCCCCTCACTCTGGGAGCAACTGAGTGAGCGTCTGGTGGTCTATCGCCCGCCGGGCCTGATTGCGGGGATGGGCTGCGACAGAAATACCCCGCTGGAGACCCTGGAGAGTGCACTGCAGCAGGCACTTCAGCAGCTGGGGCGGAACAGCAGTGAGGTGGTTGCAATGGCGACCATCGACAAAAAGAGTGATGAGGCAGCATTGCTGAAACTTTCTGAGAAGAGAGGGTGCCCACTTCATTTTTTCAGTGCTGAGCAGCTGGCTCAGGTTGAGGTGCCCAACCCATCCGAGGTGGTAATGAAGTACATGGGAACCCATGCCGTGGCGGAGGCCGCAGCAATTCTGGCTGCAGAGAGTGCGATGGATGCACTGCTGATTGAAAAACACAAATTTCGTGGGAAAGATGGAAAAAATGCCACGGTATCGATAATTGAACAGAAGAGTGGATAGGTTGTGAAAGAGAGTCAAAAAGGGAAGATTTATCTGGTTGGCTTTGGTCCTGGTGATGAGGCCAATATGACCATTCGAGCGCGTGAGGCCATTGCCGAGGCCGATGTGGTGATTGGTTACTCCACCTACATCAAGCTGGTAAAGGGTATGCTGAATGGAAAAGAGGTGATCCGCAAGGGGATGACCGAAGAGGTGGACCGAAGCATTGAGGCCTATGAACATGCGCGACAGGGCAAGACCGTCGCCCTGATCTCCTCCGGGGATATTGGCGTCTATGGGATGGCGGGACCAACCTATGAGGTACTGTTTCAGTCTGGCTGGGTGCCTGGAGAGGGGGTACGGGTTGAGGTGGTTCCTGGAGTGACAGCACTCTCTGCATGTGCCTCATTGGTGGGTGCACCGTTAACCCATGACTTCTGCTCCATTTCCCTCTCTGATCTGTTGACCCCCTGGCCAACCATCGCCAACCGGATTGAGGCGGTGGCCTCCAGTGATTTTGTGGTGGCACTCTACAACCCCAAGAGTGGTCGCAGAACTGGGCAGATCGTTGAGGCTCAGAAGATCCTGCTGCGTTATCGGGATCCGCAAACGCCAGTCGCAATTGTGAAGTCCGCCTATCGTGCACTGGAGGATATTCAGATGACAACACTGGACCGAATGGCGGATCACCAGATTGGGATGCTGACCACGGTGCTGGTCGGAAACCGAACCACATTGATGCAGCAGGGGTTGATGGTGACCCCAAGAGGGTACTCCAATAAATATGAGGCACTGACCGGTGGTGTAAAAGAGGGGGAGAAGGCGGGCCATTCACTTAGCATGGGGCTCAATGGCTGGAGTGAGGTTGCACGGGAGTGGATGAGAGAGAATCCGGAAAAGAACCTGCGAGCAGTGGCCAACTATTTTGGACGGCCAGTTGGAGAGATCCTGCTGGCGATTGCTGGTCAGAGTGAGGAGGATCGTGCCGGGAAATTCAGTGTAGCCAGGGTGGATGACTCCTCCCTGCTGGATGCCGTACAGGCTGTAGCTGGATGGGGAGTGGTTCGTATGGTTGTGCGTTCAGAGGCTGGGGCGGTTTCTGAGCTACTTGGGGATGCGGTCCAGTTGCAGTTGAAGGGGGAGTGGTTGAGTCTGGAGCAGGAGCAGTTTCATCTTCATGTTCACTGGGTCAAGGTGGCTCAGGTCTGGTTCTCTCAGCGTGGTGAGACGCAGCGGGGACTCTATTGTTTGAACAGCCAGGGTAATGTTCTCTTCCATATCCTGTTGGCAAGAGAGTCTGGAAACTTTGATTTGAATGGAGAGAGGAAGTTTCTTGGTGACTGGGAAACGTTTGTTCAATAACCAACCACTATATTAGGATATTCTTATTAAATGATAATAAAAACAAAGAGTTGACAACCATTATTGGAGCACATATATTGACCGTCCGCGTACTTGGAGGAGTAACCAGACAGTACCGGAATACCAAAGAAGAAAAATAAAAAGATCACAATAATAATAACCATCAAAGGGCAACATTGCGGCTTCCGAAAGAGATTTCAGAAGCCGTTTTTATTTTTGGGGCACCTGTCTTATCCGCTGCGTTATCATAGCGATCCATGAGTGGCAGCAAAACGTCCCCCCACAGAATTCGGGAGATTCCCTACAACTACACCTCCTTCTCGGATCGGGAGATCATCATCCGCTTCCTCGGAGAGGAGATGTGGGAGGTGCTCAACGAGTTGCGTGGACAGCGTCAGACCGGGCGTTCGGCCCGTATGCTGTTCGAGGTGCTGGGGGATATCTGGGTGGTGCGCCGCAACCCCTATATTCAGGATGACCTGATCGAGAACATCAAACGCCGCACCCTGCTGGTCGATGCGCTCAACCACCGTCTGGACCAGATTGTCAGTCGTGCCGATGGAAACAAGCTGGCGCTGCAACTTGCCGAAAAGACCCGCGAGGCGGTGGATGAGTTCGAGTCATGGATTGGCTGTCAGGAGCGTCTGCGCAAGAAGAGTGTTCGCCACCTCTCCAGAGTCACCCGCAGAGACAACATCCAGTTTGATGGACTGGCCCGTGTCTCCCATGCCACCGATGCCTCGGACTGGCGTGTCGAGTTCCCCTTTCTGGTGGTTACCCCAGACAGCGAGCAGGAGGTTCGCGATGTGGTGGAGGCCTCTATTGGTCTCGGTCTCACCATCATCCCTCGTGGCGGTGGCACCGGTTATACCGGCAGTGCGGTGCCACTGGAGGCTGACAGTGTCGTCATCAATGTGGAGCGGCTGGAGCGGCTTGGCTCGGTACAGCAGCAGGCCGTTTCCGGGGTAGAGGGGGCTGTCTCCACCATCAACGTGGAGGCGGGGGTGGTCACCCGCAGGGTCAGTGAGGCGGCAGAGGCTGCGGGTCTCGCCTTTGCGGTGGACCCCACCTCGCAGGATGCCTCCACAATCGGCGGCAATATCGCAATGAATGCCGGTGGCAAGAAGGCGGTGCGATGGGGGACGACCCTCGACAATCTGCTCTCCTGGAAGATGGTGACCCCGCAGGCGGAGTGGCTGGTGGTGGAGCGCCTCAACCACAACCTTGGGAAGCTCCATGATCAGCCCTATGCGGAGTTTCAGGTTCACCATTACGAGAAGGATGGGGTGACCCCCAGGGGTGAGCCGAAGATACTGCAGATCCCATCGGAGCAGCTGCGTCGCCCCGGTCTGGGGAAGGATGTCACCAACAAGTTTCTTGCGGGGCTTCCGGGCGCGCAAAAGGAGGGGTGTGATGGCCTCATCACCTCGGCCGTTTTTCTGCTCCATCGGCAGTCTCCTCATCTGCAGACCCTCTGTCTTGAGTTCTTCGATCCCGATCTCCATCTGGCGGTCCCCGCAATTGTCGAGACGATCGAGATCCTGAAGCAGAGTCCTGATGTGGTGCTGGCGGGGCTGGAGCATCTCGATGAACGCTATGTCAAGGCGGTCAAGTACAGCACCAAGGCGGCACGACCCGACCTCCCGAGAATGGTCCTGCTGGCCGATATTGGTGGAGAGACGGAAGAGGCCCTGAAAAATGCGATTGATGCGGTGATTGCTGCAGCGGAGCAGCGTGGCGCGGAGGGGTTTGTCGCCATCAGTCCGGAGGCGCGTCGCAGCTTCTGGCTCGACCGCTCCCGTACAGCGGCCATTGCGGCCCACACCAACGCCTTCAAGATCAATGAGGATGTGGTGATCCCGCTCGATCGGCTGGCCGATTATGGTGATGGAATCGAGCGCATCAATATTGAGCAGTCGATCCAGAACAAGCTGGATGGTCTGGATGATCTGCTGGAGCTGGTGGAGCAGGCCGACCAGCTGGATGCGCGAGGAGACAACAGCCAGGAGCATCGAGAGATTATCGCCTCCAAGCAGGTGGCGGCTGCCTCTCTGCTGGGGCAGGTTCAACAGCGGTGGCAGCTCTTTCTGGACGAGATGGAGAGCAGCTACGGCTCTCTTCCCATTGCACTGGACCCAGACCTCTCTGCCGAGCGCACACTGTTTCGCCTGCTGCAGCGTCGTGATCTACGGGTCTCCTGGAAGCGGGAGGTGGAGCGCCCACTGAAGGAGATCTTCTCCGGTCAGGAGATGGAGGCACTGCGTGGCCGATTTGATGCACTTCACTCGGAGGTCAAGTCCCGCCGCCTCTTCGTCGCAACCCACATGCATGCTGGTGATGGGAATGTACACACCAATATCCCGGTCCACTCCAACAACTACGAGATGCTTCAGGAGGCAGAGCGGATTGTGGATCGCATCATGGAGTTGGCCCAGTCACTGGGCGGGGTCATCTCCGGAGAGCACGGGATTGGGTTGACCAAGATCCACTACCTGGACCGGAAGGAGATTGAGGCCTTCCGGGGCTACAAGGAGCAGATTGACCCGGAGGGGCACTTCAACCGCGGCAAGCTGCTGTCGGGATCGGGGCTGGAGGATGCCTATACCCCTTCGCTGCAGCTGCTGGCGCAGGAGGCGCTGATCCTCGAGGCCAACGAACTGGGCGAACTCAACCAGATGGTGAAGGACTGCCTGCGCTGTGGAAAGTGCAAGCCGGTCTGTACCACCCATGTTCCAGCTGCCAACCTGCTCTACTCCCCGCGCAACAAGATCCTGGCAACCGGCCTGATGATCGAGGCGGTGCTCTATGAGGAGCAGACCCGTCGCGGGATCTCGCTGCGCCACTTCGAGGAGATGAACGATGTGGCAGACCACTGCACCATCTGTCATCGATGCGTAACACCCTGTCCGGTCAATATCGACTTTGGCGATGTTACCGTGCAGATGCGCACCATCCTCAAGCGTCAGCACAAGCGGTGGTTCAAGCCGGTGGGATGGATCTCGATGCAGTTCCTCAATGTGACCGATCCACGCCTGATCAGGATTATGCGTACCGGGCTGGTGACATGGAGCTATGCGCTGCAGCGGCTGGGTCACCAGTTGATGCGTGGTGCAGGGCTGCTGAAACGGCAGAAGCGCCCTGCTGCCACAACCGGCAAGCCGGAGATCAGGGGGCAGCTGGTTCAGTTCTTTCATCGCCCGATGCCGGGTAGCATGGCGCAGAAGAGCCCCAGGGCGCTGCTGGGAATCGAGGATCGAAGATATGTCCCGGTGCTGAGAGACCCGGAGACCACAACAACCGAATCGGAGGCCGTTTTCTACTTCCCGGGCTGTGGCTCGGAGCGTCTCTTTGGAGAGGTTGAGATGGCCTCACTCAGTATGCTCTATTCGCTCAATGTGCAGACCGTTCTGCCACCGGGATACCTCTGTTGCGGCTATCCGCAGCGTGCCTCTGGCGATGAGGAGAGGGGGCATCAGATCTCGATGGGCAACCGCATCCTCTTCCACCGTATCGCCAACACCCTCAACTATCTCGACATCAAGAGCGTGCTGGTCTCCTGTGGTACCTGCATGGATCAGCTGATGCAGTATGAGTTTGAGAAGATCTTCCCCGGCTGCCGCCTGCTTGATATCCATGAGTATCTTCTGGAGAAGGGGGTCAGGATGGAGGCGGGTGGTGAAAATTACCTCTTCCACGATCCATGCCACAGCCCGATGAAGCAGCTGGACCCTGTCCAGGTGGCATCAGGGCTAACCGGCTCCAAGGTACAGCTCTCTGACAGGTGCTGTGGTGAGTCGGGAACCTTTGCCGTTACCCGTCCCGATATTGCAACGCAGGTGAAGTTCAGAAAAGAGCAGGAGCTGAAAAAGGGGATCAGTGACCTGGGCAGCGTAGAGAAGATTCTCACCTCCTGCCCCTCCTGCCAGCAGGGGCTGATTCGCTACCAGGAGAGCACCGGTCTGGAGGTGGACTATCTGGTGGTGGAGCTGGTAAAGAGGCTGCACGGTGAACAGTGGCAGCAGCAGTTCCTGGACCAGGTGAGTGGCGGTGGCATGGAGCAGGTACTGCTCTGACCCCTCCTGCTCCATGTAGCTAGATTCTGGCCTCTAGCCCTGTCGTGCCAGCCCGCTCCGGATTGTTGATGGCTGAGGCTGGTGGCTACTTGACCTTGATCTCAACCTCACTGCCCTTGTCACCATCCTCGATTTTCGGAAGTACAACCTCGAGCAGGCCATCCTTGAACTCGGCATGGATGTTTTCAATATCGACATGGCGGGGTACACGCATGGTTCTGCGGTAACTTCTCTGGTGGCGCTCCTGGTGGATCACCTTGCCCTCCTTCGCCTCCTTATCCGAGGTGGTGCTCTCTCCAGAGATGGTCAACGTGTTGTTGTTGAAGTTGATGTTGACATCATCCTTCTTCAGTCCCGGTAGCTCGACACGAACGCTGTATGCGTACTCAGTCTCTACAATATCTGCCAGCGGGATCAACAGGTTGGATACAGAGCGCTCCTCCCTCTCCTGGGGGTAGAAGAACCCATCAAAAAGCTCGTCAAACAGGTTGGGCTTAAAGAAGCTGCTGGGTACGTTTAGTAGGTCTCTCATGGCTTTTCTCCTCTATGAATAATTGATGGCAATCTCTCCCTTACCCTATTTATGGAGGATATTTTTCAGAAATCAAGAGAAAAGGCCCGCATCTGCGGGCCTCTCTATTGGATGATGGCTGTCTGGGGGCTATTCCGGCTTGATTGTGCGCACCCCATTGGGTGTTCCCAGTAGCAGCACATCGGCCGGGCGCATTGCAAAGAGCCCATTGGTGACCACGCCCACAATGTTGTTCAGTTTCTGTTCAACGACTGTGGGTTCCATGATCTTGAGGTTGCGGACATCGAGGATGATATTGCCGTTGTCTGTGGTGAAGCCCTCTCGCAGTACCGGCTGCCCCCCGATCTGCTTGATGATCTCACGGGCGACATAGCTCTGTGCCATCGGGATCACCTCGACAGGCAGCGGAAAGTCACCCATCACATCCACCAGTTTGCTCTCATCGGCGATGCAGACAAACTTGTTGGCCACTGCGGCGACAATCTTTTCGCGGGTCAGTGCACCACCGCCCCCCTTGATCAGATGGAGCTGGCTGTTGGACTCATCGGCACCATCCACATAGATGGACATGCTGCTGACACTGTTGAGGTCCATCACCTCGATTCCGTGGCCGCGCAGGCGCTCCGCAGTGGCCTCGGAGCTGGCAACCGCCCCCTTGACCTGACTCTTGATGGTGGCGAGGGCATCGATAAAGAAGTTGGCTGTTGATCCGGTGCCGACCCCGATAATCTCACCCGGTACCACATACTCCAGTGCGGCCTCTGCCACAGCCTTTTTCATCTCGTCCTGAGTCATCTCTTTTTCTCCGTATTCTGGTTTTATGTCTGATTGCGGCTAAGTATACTGTGAGCCATGCCAAAAAAATATATTGAAAGAATACTGAAGGCGCGTGTCTATGATGTGGCACGGGAGACCCCACTGGAGGAGGCACGAGCCCTCTCGGAGCGGCTGGGCAACCGGGTGCTGATCAAGCGGGAGGATCTGCAGCCGGTCTTCTCCTTCAAGCTGCGTGGTGCCTACAACAAGATGGCAAACCTCTCCGAGGAGGAGCTGAAGCGCGGCGTGATTGCCGCCTCTGCGGGGAACCATGCCCAGGGGGTGGCCCTCTCTGCCCGGCAGATGGGGGTGAAGGCGACAATTGTGATGCCCAAGACCACTCCGGAAATCAAGGTGCAGGCGGTCCGCAAGTATGGGGCCAGGGCGGTGCTGTTTGGGGATGCCTATGACGATGCCTACCAGCATGCGCTGAAGCTCTCGGAGGAGCGTGGGATGACACTGGTCCACCCCTATGATGACCCGGAGGTGATCGCCGGACAGGGGACCATCGCAATGGAGATCCTGCGCCAGCACAATGGTCCAATTGATGCGGTTTTTATTCCGGTGGGTGGTGGCGGCCTGGTGGCCGGGATGGCGACCTATATCAAGTACCTCTATCCGGAGATCCGGGTGGTTGGGGTGGAGCCGGAGGATGCCCCAACCCTGCACAGTGCGCTGGCAAAGAAGCGTCGTGTTGTGCTGGATCAAGTGGGGATCTTTGCCGATGGTGTCGCGGTGAAACAGATTGGCAAGGAGACCTTCAGGCTGGCGCGCAAGCTGGTTGATGAGGTGGTGCTGGTCAGCTCAGACGAGATCTGTGCCGCGATCAAGGATATCTTTGATGATACCCGCTCCATTACCGAGCCTGCAGGGGCGCTGGCCGTTGCCGGGGCGAAGAAGTATGTGGAGCAGCGGGGGGTTGAGGGGCAGACCTTTGTTGCGGTGGACAGTGGTGCCAATATCAACTTTGATCGGTTACGCCATGTTGCAGAGCGTGCAGAGCTGGGTGAGGGCAAGGAGGCGGTACTGGCCGTCACCATCCCCGAGCGCCCAGGCAGTTTCAAGAGGTTCTGCAAGCTGCTGGGGAAGCGGCAGATCACGGAGTTCAACTACCGTTATGCCGACCAGGCCAGTGCCCATATCTTTGTTGGCATCCAGCTGGGGAGCGGGGAGGATCGTGGTGATCTGGTTGCCCTGCTGCGGGAGAAAGATTACCCGGTGGAGGATCTCTCGGACAACGAGGTGGCCAAGATTCATGTGCGCTATATGGTAGGAGGGCGCCAGGCGGGGATTAAGGATGAGATCCTCTACAGTTTTGAGTTTCCAGAGCGACCCGGGGCGCTGCTGCAGTTTCTGACCCATCTTGGCCGTACCTGGAACATCAGCCTCTTCCACTACCGCAACCATGGGGCCGCCTATGGGCGCGTGCTCTGTGGTATCCAGGTCCCGACCGATGAGCGTGCCGACTTCCAGAAATTCCTCGATGAGCTGGGGTACCACTATCGGGAAGAGACGGAGAACCCGGTCTACAAGCTCTTCCTCAGTTGAGCAGCTCGATAAATCCCTACTAAATTGGTATGATATTCTGCCAGTTCAGATAGAGTGAGATGAGAAGAAGATGAGACCCGCACAGTTGCTCTCCATTCTGGAGCGCGAGTACCAGAGTGCCTCCTCTGGGCACCACACACCGGTAATGCTCTGGGGGCCACCCGGGGTGGGAAAGTCCGACATGGTGAGGCAGATCGCCGAACAGGGGCAGGGTGGTGTGGTCGATATCCGCCTCTCACAAATGGAGCCGAGCGATCTGCGCGGGATTCCATTCCACAAGGAGGGTCTGGTTGAGTGGTCCGTCCCGGCGCTGCTTCCGGATGCGTCCCGTCACGGAGAGCATGGCATTCTCTTTCTGGATGAGATTACCTCGGCCCCGCCCACCGTCTCTGCAGCGGCCTATCAGCTGATCCTGGATCGCCGGCTGGGGGAGTACCAGGTTCCGGATGGGTGGGCGATCTTTGCGGCGGGCAACCGTCAGGGCGATCGCGGGGTTACCTATACCATGCCGGCTCCACTGGCCAACCGTTTCTCTCACTATGAGGTGGATGTCCATCTCGACGACTGGGTCAGTTGGGCCTGGAGGATGGGGATCGATGAGCGGGTGATTGCATTCCTGCGCTTTCGTCCCGAGCTGCTGTTTGACTTTGATCCGGCCCACAACCCGGTCGCTTTCCCCACCCCGCGCTCCTGGGAGTTTGCCCATCGCGCACTGAAAAAGTTTGATCGAGAGGAGGGGTTGCTGCGTGGTGCACTGCAGGGGTGTGTCGGCAATGCGGCAGGTATCGAGCTGGCTGCCTTTGTCGATAATCTCCATAACCTTCCCGATCTGGATCGAATTCTCTCGGGTGAGGAGGATGCGGTACCGGTGGAGATTGACCTGCAGTATGCGGTGGCAACCGCACTGGTGGGGCGTGCAATCAAGCTGAAGCTGAGTGCGGCAGAGGGTGGGGAGCCTATTGCGGCGCTGGGCCATATCCTCGACTATGCCAGCCGCTTCCCACAGCGGGAGATGGGGGTGATGCTGGTCTCTGACCTCCACCGTGCCGTTGGTGAGGTGCTGTTCGCACTGCCACAGTTTGGGGAGTGGGCGAAGGCGATTGCCGATGTAATGCTCTATGAGTGATGATGCAATCCAGACCCAACTCAGTGCTGCCCGCACCCGCCTGATCCTGGAGCGCCCCTTTCTGGGTGCGCTGGTACTACGGCTGCCACTGGTTGAGGCAGATCCCGGCTGGTGCAAGCGTACAGCCACGGATACCCGCTCCCTCTACTACAATCGGGACTATATCGCGTCGCTGACGTCGAGACAGACCCAGTTCATGCTGGCGCATGATGCACTCCACTGTGCGCTCTCCCATTTTACCCGTCGTCTGCATCGAAACCGGCACCGCTGGGATCTGGCCTGCGACTTTGCCATCAATGCGATGCTGATCGGGGAGGGGATGGAGCCTCCTGCAGATGCCCTCTACCTGGAGCGGTTCAGCGGGATGACGGCGGAGGAGATCTATCCGATGATCGAGGAGGATGATGATCGGGAGCCGGTCGACCAGCATCTGTATGATGACCATGATGAGGAGTCTGAGGGTTCTGGTTCGGAGAGGGGCGAGCCGGATCTCAACCGACAGGGTTCCCACAGACTGGAGTCTGGGGAGAGTGGACACGGGGTGGAGCGCCCGCCTCCGCTGGGTGAGGGTGAGCGCCAGAGGCTGGAGACCCAGTGGCAGCAGCATCTGGCTGGTGCAGCGCAGCAGGCGATCCAGTCCGGAAAAATGGATGGTGCCATGGCCCGTCTTGTGGACCATTTTTTGCAGCCCCAGCTGCCGTGGAGGGTGTTGCTGGCGCGTTATATGACCGCTTCTGCGCGGGATGACTACAGTTACACGCGCCCCTCCTCAAGGCGCAGTGGAGAGGCGATTTTCCCCTCGATGAGGAGCGGGCAGGTTGAGGTGGTGGTTGCGCTGGATACCAGTGGCTCGATCAGTGAGGAGGAGATCAGCGAATTTGTCTCTGAGGTGAATGGCCTCAAGGGACAGATGCGTGCGCGGGTGACCCTGCTCTCCTGTGACCAGGAGATTGTTGGAGAGCCGAGGGAGTTTGCACCCTGGGAGGAGCTGGTGGTGGATACTGATTCCCTGCGGGGGGGGCGAGGGACCAGCTTTGTACCGGTATTTGAGTGGATTGACCAGCGGGACAGCAGGCCAGATCTTCTGCTCTACTTTACAGATGCGGAGGGGCGCTTTCCGGAATTGGAGTCGCCACTGCCGGTTGTCTGGCTGGTCAAGGGGCGACAGCCGGTGCCATGGGGGCAGCGGATACAGTTGAATGGATAGGGGAGAGTGATGGCGCTCTCCAGTGAGGATCAGCTGCGCATCCAGGTGCTGCTCCACAACCATCCGCTGGCACTGCGGATTGATGAGTCTCGCATGGTTCTGCATGCGCTGACTGCGGATGGAGAGGCCTCCATTCCGCTCTCCCCCAATGGCCCCAATGAGCAGTACCTGAGGCAGCTGCGAGAGATGCTGTCGGAGCATGTGCTGGGGAGCAGCGGAGGCTATCCGGTCTATATCAAGCGCTGGAGCAGGATGGGGCAGACCGGTGAGATGCACCTCAACGAGTTTATGCTATTGGGAGAGCCGGAGGCAGTTGTTGCAGTGGCCAACTCCCCGGGGCTGACCATTGAGCTGGCCCATCGGGTCTGGTGGGCGGTAACCAACACAGCCCAGCAGGCGGAGCAGGGGATTCACATGCTGCGCAGGGCGTGCGTTCTGGAGGATGCGCTCGGGAGAGAGATTGCACAGTTTCTGATGGAGCACCTCCCGTTCGAGAATGAGCCTGACCGAATATTGGAAATCTTGTCCGCAGTCCTGCAGCGGGGGCTGCTGGAGCAGCGGCAGATCGAGCAGATATGGCAGCGTAGCCGGGAGCGTGGGAAGGGGATCTACCGCATCGCCTTTCTGCAGGGGCGTCCACTGGCACTGCCTGACCCCCTTCCACCCCACCCCGAGTTCGATGAATGGAGTGAACGGATCGCCCCGTTGCTGGAGCGGGGGAGTGGTGCCGCTCAACTGCTGTTGCAGATCGGCTCTGCTGCGGGACAGACCTTTGTTGCCGAGGCACGCAGGCTGCTGGAGCAGGTGGCCAATGAGGAGTCTGTCTATGCGCTGCTCAATGCCATTGGTCCGTTTTTCTCTCCGCTTGGGGTTGCGGTGGGGGAGGAGCGTGATCTTGGGCGGTTGATGTTGCAGCAGGAGCAGCTGCTGGGCTCCAGTGAGTCCGGCGCAACCGCAGAGCTGCTGGAGCTGGCCCCGGAGCAGAGAGGCCGTATCCTGGCGATGATGTTTCTCTCCCAGGTTCGGGAGGAGGTTGCATTCAGGGCGGTGCTTCACAGTGGCTCGGTGGGGCGATCCCTGCGCAGGAGGCTGCGGCCGGAGTTTGAACTGATCGGATCGCAGCTGGAGCAGCTGCAACGATGAAAACCATGGGAGAGGGAAGATGTTACTGCTGATCTCGCCGGCAAAGAAACTGGAGTTTGAGGAGCGCGCCCCTGATATTGGGCGGAGCAGACCAGCACTGATGGAGCGTGCAGAGGTGCTTGCTGCCATCATGAAGGGGCAGGGTGAGGCTGGACTGAAACGGTTGATGAAACTGAGTGACAACCTTGCCCGGCTTAATGTGGAGCGCTACAGAGAGTGGAGCAGCGAGACCTCGGAACAGCGAGCCAAGCAGGCCATTCTCGCCTTTCGAGGTGATGTCTATGCCGGAATGGCGGCAACCGCATTCGAGCAGGGGGACTTTGATTTTGCTCAGGATCATCTGCGTATTCTCTCCGGGCTCTATGGTCTGCTGCGACCGCTCGACATGATCCAGCCCCATCGGCTGGAGATGGGAACCAGGCTGGAGAACCCCAGAGGCAACAATCTCTATGCGTTCTGGAGGAGCGAGATCGCCCCGCTGATCAACCGGGCGGCTCGGAAGGCTGAGGGGCCAGTCATCAATCTGGCGTCCAACGAGTACTTCTCCGTGGTTGAGCAGTCGCAGCTTGAGTGCCCTGTCATTACTCCGATGTTCAAGGATCAGAAGGGGGGGCAGTACAAGATCATCAGCATCTATGCGAAGCGGGCAAGGGGGATGATGTGTGACTTTGTGATCCGTAACCGCCTGAGTCGAGTCGAGCAGTTGAAAGAGTTCTCGGCTGCTGGCTATCGCTTCTCTGCAGAGGGTTCGGAAGGGGGAGCGCTGCTGTTTCTGCGCAGTGAGGAGGACCGTCCCAGGGCGGGATAGCGCTCAGTTTGGGAGTGGTCATCCCCTCAGAAGGATAGAGGGAGTGGCGCTACTGCCTGTTGCTGCGCAGCAGGTAGAGGAAGAGCAGCAGTGCAACCAGCCCGACAACCCCCTGGTTGCTGCCTCCTGCTCCTGCAGCAGTTTCACTGCCACCGGTTGAGGCAATCTGAATGACGTCCGTTATGTTTCCAATAATGCCGGTGGTTCCCGGGAAGAGAATATCAATAATAATAAAGGTGATAATCAGCATGACCCCGAAGTCAGCCAATATTTTCAACCATGAGGTGGCTCGACCGATTATATCTTTTATTGATGTTGAGTCCATGATATTTAATGTTTCCCGGTATGAATTGAATAAAAAATTGGGGGTCAGTCCTCTCTTCCTGCATGGCAGGAATTTTTCTCAACCACCCATTTCCGGGTGGAGAGCTATATTAAATCCCCCTCTATTGAGGGGGATCCTACTTAAAGATGGTTATCTATTAAGTAATGCTGCCAGAACGATAAGTGTAATCAATCCATTAATGCCGTTGAATTGAGCAACAACGTTCCCAATACCGCCTACAACACCAGGGATACCGAGTGCGCCTGCTCCGAAAACAACCTCAATCAGAAGACCGAGTCCGATCAATGACATTAAAAGTCCAGTTAGGCCGCGTACAACACTGCCAACGGTGGAAAATGCACTATCAAACATACAATAACCTCTCTTGGTAGTTAATCAAAATAAGTCTGTATTTGCAGACTTGCGGCAACTCTATATCAATCGGATATTATGTCAATAATATTATAATTGATATTGTTTATCCTTTATCAGATTAATTTAAATAAGGTTGTTCTTATATTTTTTATAAAATATTAATTTACAACTAACTGACTGTTATCTAAAGATCTATTTGTATTATCCGTTGCATATTCTGATATTGATGGAATTAGATTTGGCTAATATGTTTATTATATTGATCATTAATGACGAATAATTAATTTTGTTATTGGTTTGGATCAAAAAATAATAATTCCATTTTCGGTTGCCAC
>CAYFMF010000024.1:0-25882 GCA_964344135.1 uncultured Piscirickettsiaceae bacterium | reverse complement strand
GGAGCACCACCTTCTGGTATAAAGGGTGCCTCTCCCGCCTCCAATATCTCATCGATACTGCCGGGCATGAATCCGCCCTCAGGACCACCAAAACCACCTGGCGAGGCCCCTCCCTCAGTTGCAGCCTGAGCCAAGATTATCGGGTCTTCATCAGCCATCCTGTTTTTCCTTTAGTATCAACTACTTCTACAATAAAACAGTAATTATTATCAGTTAGTTGGTGTCTGTTTTATCGCATTAACATAATATATATATCGTGTACGATTCCTTCAATGTCAAGCGCTCTACGGATAAAGCTTATAGGGGAGTTACTCTTTCACAGTGATCCAGCCCGCCTCTTCCATTTTTTTATAGGCTGTTGCCCATGATTGATCCCCTGCCGCCACAAGCTCTGGCGGCTCTGATGCCGCTGCAATCTTCTCTGTTGTGCTGACTTGAGCCGTTACCTCTTTCACCCCTTCATCTATCGTTATTCTGGCACCCCTCATCTGCCTCTCTAACTCAGCCTGCTGCGCTTCCCGGGTTGGCGGTATGTAGCCGGAGGCAGCTGAGGCAACCGGCTGCTCGATATCGATCCTGGCTGCCACCTTCTGCTGAATCTTCTCACTGCTGGCAAGCTGTGGGGCATATTTCTCCAGCTGACTATCAAGCGCAGCCTGTTGCTGCTCGCTTGAGGGGGGGATATAGGCAGACACCCTTGCTGGTTCTGCGGGTAGCGTCACAACCTCGACAGGCTCTGGTTGCGCAATGATAGAGTCAGCCACTCTGTCAGATGGTGCTGCTTCACCCCGCTCATGCTCCATTTTTCGAATTACTGCATTGAGGCTGTCCGCTATTACCTCGGCATCCTCCTGCATCTCATTCAGTGCCTGCTGCCTTTCATCAACCAGATCCTGTTTTTCAGGCTGAGTTGCAATATGTTTTGCTGCTGCAGCCGCTGCCGTCTTGAGCAGGGCGGAGTTTTCGGAAAGCGATGTGGTGGAACCCGACTCTGAGGCTGTTGCTGCTTCCTGATCCTGCACCATTGATGCCTCAAGAACCCCAGTCTCCTGCAAGAGCTCAAAGGCGGAGATAATCAGGTCGGTCTCAGCACTGACCGCTGAGTCGAGCGCATTAATATAGCTGTTCTCCTCACTCAATACATCGATCAGGGAGCGGGTTCCCAGTTTGCGCTCCTTCCTTGCCAGCGCGAGGAACTCGCCGGAGATATTGGCCGAGTTTCTCAGGAACTCGGCATTGGTCTTGTCGGTAATGAGGTCCTGCCAGGCGTTGCGCACCTTCTCCTCAACATCCCGCTTCGCCTTGTCCAGTTTCTCCACCTTTGCGGCAAGATCAGTATCGGATTTGCGCAATCCGTAGAGATCCTTGCCGCCGGCATAGAGCGGCATTTTGAGCTCGAAGTGGGCCTTGAACTCCTCTTTCTTTCCTGCAGTACCTCCATCATCCCGCTTGAACTTCTTGTCCACGTTGGCCTTGAGGGTGGGATAGAACTTTGTCTCGGCCGTCTTGAGGTCCTTGCGTGCAATCTCGACATCATAGTTGGCCCCCAGCAGGGAGCTATTCATCCTGTAGGCGGTATCCAGTGCCTCTTCCAGAGATTTTGGCAGAAACTCGGTGGGCATCACCGGCTTGCGGAAGCTTTTCACATCCCCGGGGTCGGTGCCAAAGACGGCACGGTACTCATTCACCGCCTTGACCAGTGCACCCTCTGCCCGTGCCGTCTTGGCATAGGCACCGGCCAGTTTGGACTTACTCTGCAGCACATCGGTAGAGTAGCCTGAACCCCGAGCGACACGGGCCTCCTCCATCCCGGTCTGTTTCTTGATATTCCCCTCGGACTGCCTCGCATACTCCAGCTTGTCCGTATCCTTGATCAGATTCAGATAGGCCTTCAGTGCAGCAATCACGATATCCTGGCGCTTTGCATGCAGATCGTTGGCCTTCTTCTCATACTGCAGTCTGGCCTTGGTGATTCCCAGCGTTGTGGCACCAAAGTCGGTAACCAGCTGCTTGACCTCCACCTTGTATTCACGACGATTAAATCGGGTGTCGTCCGCATCGGCCTTTTGCTGATCCTCAAACCCCTTGGAGAGGGTCACATCCATCGTTGGATACCAGCCTGCCTGCTTGATCCGGATCTCATGCTGGGCCCCCTCCAGTTCCGCCTCCACCTGACTGATTTCGTCATCGGTCTCCATCAGCCCCGGAAGGACCTCGCTCAACAGCTCGGCCCTTGCTGGTGTAACTGCCAGGGATAATCCGATACAGAGTGCAGAAAGTTTGAAGAGTGGAAGTCGCTTATACATATTTGTTTACCTGATTCTGTTCAATCGCCAAGAGTGGAACCTATGACGTTATACCTAATTTGCTTGACTGTAAACCCATAAATCGATATTTTTCACAGCTAACTCCATGTAATGGTTGAATTTTAACAAAAGCACTTACTAATATACGAAACACCAACTGTAGCAATGTGTAATATTGAGCAACGGACAAAAGGATATACTGAAAAACATCATGAACAACAAAACGTTTGGCACTGCTGCCGTCATCACAACCGTTCTCTCACTGAGTGGCTGTTCAACAAATCCCGCATTGGTCAAGAGTGAGTCGGGGAGTTACCGCACCGGATTCGCCCATGGCTGTGACAGCAGGGCGGTGGACAACAACCCCTTCTATTTCTATCAGAGAGTGATCAATAAATACTGGGGGGATGCTGACTATACCAAGGGCTGGGATAGCGGCTACGAGCAGTGCAGCAAGAAGGGGACCCTGGAGTCAATCTTTACACATGAAGAGGGTTTTCTTCATGACGCAATCGAAGAGGCGCTACCCTAGGAGCTGCTCCACATCCCGCACCGCACCGCGGGCGGCACTGGTGGTCATCGCCGCGTAGGCCTTGAGTGCCGCTGAGACCTGACGATCACGGTTGAGCGGCTTCCAGGCCGAGTCGCCCTTCACCTCCATTGCAGCCCTGCGCTCCGCCAGAACCTCGTCAGGGAGTGCCACCCGGATCGTGCGGTTGGGAATGCTGATCTCGATTCGATCCCCCTCCTCCAGCAGGCCGATTGCACCCCCCTCTGCCGCCTCCGGTGAGGCGTGGCCGATGGAGAGCCCTGAGGTTCCACCCGAGAAGCGTCCATCGGTCAGCAGTGCACACGCCTTGCCCAGCCCCTTCGACTTGAGATAGCTGGTGGGGTAGAGCATCTCCTGCATCCCCGGCCCACCCCGTGGCCCCTCGTAGCGGATGATGACCACATCACCGGCATTGATCCTGTCGTTGAGAATGGCATCGACCGCACTATCCTGGCTCTCGAAGATCCGGGCCGGACCGGAGAAGTCGAGAATGGACTCATCGACACCAGCTGTCTTCACAATGCAGCCATCCTCGGCAATGTTGCCATAGAGGACTGCCAGCCCACCGTCCTGACTGAAGGCGTGGGCACTGTCACGGATACAGCCGTTGTGGCGGTCCCGGTCCAGCTCATCAAAACGCCTCTCCTGGCTGAAAGCCTGCTGGGTCGGAACATTGCCGGGGGCCGCCTTGTAGAACTGCTCTACCTTCTCATCCTGCGTATGGAGGATATCCCACTGGTTGAGCGCCTCTCCCAGGGTCCTGGCATGGACCGTCCCCTGCAGTGGGTGGACCAGCCCCTGCCGCTCCAACTCACCCAGTATTGCCATCACCCCGCCCGCACGATGGACATCCTCCATGTGGTAATCGGGTGTCGAGGGGGCCACCTTGCAGAGGTGTGGTACCTTGCGGGACATCCGGTCCATATCCTCCATCGTGAAGTTGACCCCCGCCTCCTCGGCCGCTGCCAGCAGGTGAAGCACCGTATTGGTGGAGCCCCCCATCGCGATATCGAGCGCCATCGCATTCTCGAAGGATTTGAAGGTGGCAATGGAGCGTGGGAGTACCGACTCGTCATCCTGCTCATAGTAGCGTTTCGCCAGATCGACAATCCTGCGCCCCGCCTCGAGGAAGAGTTCCCTGCGGTCGGCATGGGTGGCCAACAGGGATCCGTTACCCGGCAGTGCCAGCCCCAGCGCCTCGGTCAGGCAGTTCATCGAGTTGGCGGTAAACATGCCCGAACAGGAGCCACAGGTGGGGCAGGCGGAGCGCTCCATCTCCATCACATCCTCATCAGAGACCTTGTCATCGGCTGCCGAGACCATCGCATCAACCAGATCAAGGTGAACCTCTCTCCCTTGTATCACCGATTTGCCGGACTCCATCGGACCACCGGAGACGAAGATGACCGGGATATTGAGGCGCAGCGAGGCGTTCAGCATCCCCGGGGTGATCTTGTCACAGTTGGAGATACAGACCAGCGCATCGGCACAGTGGGCATTGACCATATACTCCACCGAATCGGCAATGATCTCCCGCGAGGGGAGACTGTAGAGCATCCCCCCGTGGCCCATTGCAATCCCATCATCAACCGCAATGGTATTGAACTCCTTGGCCACACCCCCCGCCTTCTCAATCTCCCGTGCCACCAGCTGCCCCAACTCCTTGAGGTGGACATGGCCCGGCACGAACTGGGTGAAGGAGTTGGCAATCGCAATGATCGGCTTCTCAAAATCCTCATTCTTCATACCGGTGGCGCGCCACAGGGAGCGGGCGCCGGCCATGTTTCTGCCATGGGTGGTGGTTCTGGAGCGATATTCGGGCATGGTCAACTTCCTGTCTGATAAAATGTCTCTTCGAATCTGGCAAAGTATACCTTCACCCCCCCGATGAACACAGCACACTCCACAACAAATTCTGATCCGGCAGGGCTTCCAACAGTGGGGCTTTCGCGCCGCCTCTTCGCAATGTTTTATGATGGGCTGCTGCTACTCGCACTGCTGCTGGTGGCAACCGCGATAGGGACCCTCTTTACCGGAGGTGAGGCAACGGATCCGGGCAATCCGCTGATGACCACCTGGCTCTTCTTTGTCTCCTTCTTCTACTTTGCCTGGCCCTGGCTACAGATGGGGCAGACACTGGGGATGAAGACATGGCGCATCCGTCTGGAGCGGATTGACGGCAAGCCACTGACCCTCTGGCACATCCTGTTGCGCTTTATCAGCGCCATCCCCTCCATCGGGCTGGGTGGAATCGGGCTACTCTGGATGCTACTCGACAAGGAGGGGCTGGCACTCCATGACCGCTTCTCCGAGACTCGACTGGTGGATCTCAAGCGGCAAGCAAGGTGAGAGCCCATGCACCCCTCATCATTCTGGGTGGAGCCAACGCCTTTTTGGCCGTTGCACTTGGCGCGTTTGGGGCCCATGGTCTCCAGGATCTGCTGACCCCAAAGGCACTACAGGGCTGGCAGACCGCCGTCGACTATCAGGGGTTTCATGCGCTGGGACTCCTGGCAATCGCTGCCCTGACCCCAACCATTCAACGGATCGAACGTGCCGGCTGGTGGATTTTTGCAGGAATCCTGCTCTTCTCGGGCAGCCTCTATCTGTTGAGCCTGACCGGAATCAGGCAGCTGGGAATGGTCACCCCGATCGGTGGCGTCTGCTTTCTGGTTGGGTGGTCGCTGGTCATCTGGACCACCCTTCAACACCACCGCGACTCATGAGCCCAACAGCAGCCATCCGTCACCACCACGTTCCAGACCGGAGAGAGATGGTTCAGGAAATTGCTGACCAGATTCTCCAGATCGCCGACTCATCCATTACAGCCAGGGGAACCTTTCGTCTGGCCCTTACCGGGGGGCGCAGTGCAGAAAGGCTCTACAAACAGTTGCGGCAATCGGCAGACCATCTTGAGGGCTGGGAGTTCTGGTTTGGAGATGAGCGATACCTTCCTGAGGATCATCCGCAGCGAAACAGCCTGATGGCAGGCCAGCTGCTCTTTGACGGCCGCCCACCTGAACCATTTCACCCTGTCCCTTTTGAGGCAACGCTCGAACACTCTGTCCGGAGCTACCAGCAACGGCTAAACAGCAACAAGGCTCTTCCGTTTGACCTGGTGCTGCTCAGTCTTGGAGAGGATGGCCATATTGCAAGCCTCTTTCCTGATCACCCCTGCAACAGTCAGGAGATGGTGGTTGCAGTCACGAATGCCCCCAAGGAGCCCCCATCCAGGATCTCTCTGACAGCGACCGCACTCTCCAGCTGCCGAAACATGATCATCATGGCAACGGGGGAAGAGAAACGGGATGCGTTATCCGCCTGGAGCAATGGAGCGGATCTGCCGGTAGCCAGACTCAACCCTGCCTGTGGTATTGATCTGTTTACTGATCAAACGTAGCTGTCCAGCCCACCCCTGAAATGGCGGATTTCAGGGGCAATCTGAGTCAGTTACAGACACTGGTGAACAGTTGCAATCAAAACCATCCAGAAAGTCTTGTCGGTCCTGAGCCGCGGCAGCACCGTCAGTCCAATACGTGGGAGACCAGTCCATCGGCCAGCTTGGGCTCAAACCAGGTCGATTTCGGTGGCATCACCTCATTGGCATCGGCCACATCCATCAGCGCCTCCATGGTGGTTGGGTAGAGGCTGAAGGCAACCGCCATCTCCCCCGAGTCAACCCGCTTCTCCAGCTCACCCAGGCCACGCATCCCCCCCACAAAGTCAATACGGTCGTCACGACGTGGATCACTGATCCCCAGCAGCGGCTCAATCAGGTTGTTCTGCAGCAGGCTCACATCGAGTGAGGCGACCGGATCATCCGCCGGCACCAGCTCCGAATGGAGATCGAGACGGTACCACTGGCCACTCAGATACATCCCGAACTGCGTCGGTCCGGATGGGCGTACCGCCTCACTACTCATCTCCAGGTCAAAGGAGGCCGCCACCTGCGCCAGCAGTTCATCAGCAGAGAGCGCGTTGAGGTCACGGATCACCCGGTTGTAGTCGAGGATCTTCATCTCGTCATGGGCGAAGGCAACCGAGAGAAAGTATTGTGCGCTCTCGTTGCTGTTCTCCTTCGCCACCCGGGAGGCGGAGGCCGATCGGTGGTGCCCATCGGCAATATAGAGCGCATCGGTTGCATCAAAGATCTGGTTCAGCTGCCCAATCCTTGCATCATCATCCAGGATCCAGAGGGTGTGTCCGATACCATCATCCGCGGTCAGCTCATAGAGCGGCTCACCCGCAGCAACCTCATCAATGATCGCCTTCACCGCATCATCGGCACGGTAGGTCAGCAGCACAGGGCCCGTCTGTGCATTGAGTGCCGTAATCTGGCGCACCCGGTCATCCTCCTTCACTGGCCGGGTAAACTCATGCTTGCGCACTCGATTGATATCATAGGCGGCCACCGAGGCACCAAAGACCAGCCCCGTCTGCACGTGGTCATTCCATCTCAGGCGGTAGATGTAGTAGCAGGGCTTCTGGTCACGGATCAGCACCCCATCATCAACCAGACGCTGCAGATTCTCTGCCCCCTTTTCGTATACCGCAGGGTCATACGGATCGGTCCCCTCCGGCAGATCGATCTCCGGTTTGGAGATATGGAGGAAGCTGTTGGGCCGCCCCTCTGCACGCACCCGTGCCTCGGCGGTATTGAGTACATCGTAGGGAGGCGCCACCACCTCCTCCGCACGCTCTGGGGTGGGACGAAGGCCTCGAATCGGAGTAACTAACATGGCAGATCCTCTGCTGATCAATAAAAAATGGGGGAAAATGGTGGACGAAACTATACCACTTCCGCGCCCTCCAAATCACTGCCGTAAAGGTCAATCCGACAGTGGCTACGATTGGGGGCGCCGTGCGGTCGGCTTTCTGCGTCGTCTGCGCCGCCTCTTCTTCGGGGCGTTGCTTGCCGCCTCACCTGCTGCAGTGCCCCCCTCTCTCCTCACCCGATTGCGAGGCGGCCTCTTCTGCCCCCCACCTCCTCGCCTGGGTTGGCTTCCCTTCCCTCTCTGGATCGGCTCCGGTGCAATCGATGCATCCACCTCAAAGCCAGGGATGATCTGCTGGGGGATCTCCCGCTTCAGCAGCTTCTCGATATCCCTGAGTAACCCCAACTCATCAACACAGACCAGTGAGGCCGCCTCCCCCTCATTACCGGCACGCCCGGTCCTGCCGATGCGATGGACATAATCCTCCGGAACATTGGGCAGCTCATAGTTGACCACATGGGGGAGCTGGTCGATATCGAGCCCACGCGCTGCAATATCGGTCGCCACCAACACCCGCACATGGCCCGCCTTGAACCCCGCCAGTGCACGGGTGCGCGCCCCCTGGCTCTTGTTGCCATGGATCGCCGCGGCGGTCAGCCCATCCCTCTCCAGCTGCTGCGCCAGACGGTTGGCCCCGTGCTTGGTGCGGGTAAAGACCAGCACCTGCTGCCAGTTGTTGGAACCGATCATCAGCGAGAGCAGCTCCCGTTTGCGCCTCTTGTCGACCGGGTAGACCACCTGCTCCACCGTCTCCGCTGCGGTATTGCGCCGCGCCACCTCAATCAGTTCCGGATCATTCAACAGCCCATTGGCGAGCTGCTTGATCTTCTGGGAGTAGGTGGCTGAGAAGAGCAGGTTCTGTCGCTCCTTCGGCAGCAGCTTGAGCACCCGCCTGATGTCATGAATGAAGCCCATATCCAACATGCGATCCGCCTCATCCAGCACCAACAGCTCGACATGAGAGAGATCCACTGTCTTCTGACTGGCGTGGTCGAGCAGCCGCCCCGGTGTCGCCACCAGGATATCGACACCGCGACGCAATGTGTTGATCTGCGGATTGATCTTGACCCCACCAAAAATGACCGCCGACTTTAGTGGCAGATAGCATCCATACCGCTCCACACTCTCCCCCACCTGTGCCGCCAGCTCGCGGGTCGGTGTCAGCACCAGCGCCCGCACCGGACGGTTCCCCTTGCCCTGTGCATGCTGATGCAACAACTCCAGCATCGGCAGCGTGAAGCCGGCGGTTTTCCCGGTACCGGTCTGTGCGCCTGCCAGAATATCTCGCCCCTGCAGAATGACAGGAATCGCCTGCTGCTGAATCGGAGTTGGCCGGTCATAGCCCTGCTTGGCAAGCGCGTGCAGGATTTCGGGCGAAAGGCCCAGTTGTTCGAAGGACATGAGTGTTAGTTTGTGTTCAGGCGAAGATCAACTTACTGACTTCAAGCTCAAGGCCATATGCACCAAGCAATCGGTTGATGGTCGCCATCAAGGAAGGTTGAAAGAGGCGGCATCATACCGGAAAAACAGTAACTACACCGATTCTTCTTGCAAATTCTGCTCCCCGAGGCTGGTTCATTTTTATCGGATAACGAATAAGGATAGATCGCGGCTTCGCGCGATCTATCCTTATTCGTTAGAGCCCTGCAACCCGGCTATTCACTTCTCCCTTTTATGGATTTCTTGTGGGGATTCTACCCCCGCCCTCCCCCTGCAAGGGGAGGGTACTGTGGCGATTACTTCAGCTTGTTGCGCAGGATCTGGTTGACCTGTCCCGGGTTGGCCTGTCCTTTCGAGACTTTCATCACCTGACCAACAAAGAATCCCAATAGCTGCTCCTTGCCGGCCCTGAACTGCTCAACCTGCGCGGGGTTGTTGGCGATCACCTCATCAATCATCGCCTCGATGGCACCGCTGTCGGTGATCTGTTTCAGCCCCCTCTTCTCAATCACGCTGTCGGCATCGCCCTCGCCGTTCCACATCGCCTCAAAGACCTGCTTGGCGATCTTGCCCGAGATGGTGTTGTCGGCAATCCGCCTGATCATGCCGCCCAGCATCTCTGCGGTAACTGGTGAGGCGGCCAGGTCGACCCCCTCCCTGTTGAGGGCGGCAGAGAACTCACCCATCACCCAGTTGGCGGCCAGCTTGTTCTCCCCACCAGACGACTCGGCAACAGCCTCAAAGTAGGCCGCAAGCTCCCGACTCCCTGTCAGCACACCGGCATCATAGGGTGTGAGCCCCAGATGGGTGATAAAGCGGTGCTTCTTCTCGTTGGGAAGCTCCGGCAGCTGCTTGCGAATCGACTTGATGTACTTCTCATCCAGGAGACAGGGCAGCAGGTCCGGGTCCGGGAAGTAGCGATAATCGTTGGCCTCCTCCTTGGAGCGCATGGAGCGGGTCTCCCCCCTCTCCACATCATAGAGACGGGTCTCCTGAACCACCTCGCCACCATCCTCGAGGATCTCCATCTGACGCTCAAACTCGTAGCCGATCGCCTTCTCCATAAAGCGGAAGGAGTTGAGGTTCTTGATCTCGGCACGGGTGCCAAACTCATGCTGCCCCTCTGGGCGAATCGAGATATTGACATCCATGCGGAAGGAGCCCTCCTGCATGTTGCCATCACAGATCTCCAGATACTGCACCAGTGAGTGGATCTTCTTGGCATAGGCAATCGCCTCCGCCGCAGAACGGATATCGGGCTCGGAGACGATCTCCAGCAGCGGGGTTCCGGCACGGTTGAGATCGATCCCGCTCATTCCGTGGTAATCCTCATGCAGTGACTTGCCTGCATCCTCCTCCAGATGGGCCCGGGTTACCCCGATCATCTTGCTGCTGCCATCCTCCAGATCGATCTCGATCTGCCCCCGGCCCACAATCGGAAGCTCAAACTGGCTGATCTGATACCCCTTCGGCAGGTCCGGATAGAAGTAGTTCTTGCGCGCAAAAACGGAGTGGTGGGCCACCTCGGCATCGATTGCGAGGCCAAACTTGGTCGCCATCCGCACCGCCTCCTTGTTGAGTACCGGAAGCACGCCCGGCAGTCCCAGATCAATTGCACAGGCCTGGGTATTGGGCTCTGCCCCAAAGGCGGTCGAGGCGGCCGAGAAGATCTTTGTATTCGTTGCAAGCTGGGCATGAATCTCCAGCCCGATCACCATCTCCCACTCCATTATTCGATCCCCTCTGGTGTACGTCTGTGCCAATCGGTGGCCTGCTGGTACCTGTGTGCCAGATTGAGCAGCTTCGCCTCTGCGAAGTGGTTGCCAATCATCTGCATCCCAACCGGCATCCCGTCACTGAATCCGGCCGGGATCGAGATCCCGGGGAGGCCGGCCAGATTGACCGCAATGGTGTAGATGTCGGAGAGGTACATGGTGACCGGATCATCCGACTTCTCCCCCTGACGGAACGCCGTAGTCGGAGTGACAGGCCCCATGATGACATCCACCTTGCCAAAGGCGGCATGGAAGTCCTCACTGATCAGCCGCCGTAGCCGCTGTGCCTTGAGGTAGTAGGCATCATAGTAGCCGGCAGAGAGCACATAGGCACCAATCATGATGCGGCGCTTCACCTCTGCCCCAAACCCCTCGCCACGTGAGCGCTTGTAGAGATCCTCCAGATCGACCGGGTCCTCACAGCGGTAACCATATCGAACCCCGTCATAGCGGGAGAGGTTGGAGGAGCACTCCGCCGGTGCCAGTACATAGTAGGTGGGAACGGCAAGCCCGGAGTTGGGGAGTCCAATCTCGACAATCTCCGCCCCCATCCGGCGATATTCAGCGACCGCCTCTTCCACCACCTTGCCGATATTTCCATCAAGCCCCTCACTGAAGTACTCTTTTGGAAGCCCGATCCGAACCCCCTCCAGGGAGTCATTCAGGGTGGCTGTGTAGTCGGGAACCTCTCGCTCCATGCTGGTGGAGTCCTTGGGATCAAATCCGGCCATCGCATTGAGCATCAGCGCTGCATCCTCTGCACTCTGGGCCATCGGTCCACCCTGGTCGAGGCTGGAGGCGAAGGCGATCATCCCCCAGCGGGAGACCCGCCCATAGGTTGGCTTCAGTCCGGTAATGCCACAGAGGGCAGCCGGCTGTCGTATCGACCCCCCGGTATCGGTACCGGTCGCCGCAGGAGCCAGTCGTGCAGCCACTGCAGCAGCAGAGCCACCGGAAGAGCCACCGGGGACCATCTCCCTGTTCCAGGGGTTGCTGACCGCACCGTAGTAACTGGTCTCATTGGATGAGCCCATTGCAAACTCGTCCATGTTGGTCTTGCCCAGCATGACCACCCCGGCCTGCTGCATCTTCTCCACCACAGTTGCATCATAGGGGGCGACAAAATTGTCCAGCATGTGGGAGCCGCAGGAGGTGCGCACCCCCTGGGTACAGAAGATATCCTTGTGGGCAATTGGCAGACCGGTCAGTGGCCCACCCTCACCGGAGGCAATCCGGCTGTCGGCCACAGCGGCCTGTTTCAGTGCCTCCTCCCGGGTTACCGAGATAAAGCTGTTGAGTTCAGGGTCGAGCCTCTCGATTCGCTGCAGATAGAATTCGGCAAGCTCGGTACTGGAGATCTCCCCACCCTGCACCATTGCGGAGAGCTCAGATAGTGTTTTGTCTTTCATTGTATCCTGCTGATATTCAGAACTGTTCAAGAACCTGCCGGACAGATCCCTATTCGATCACCTTGGGCACCAGGAAGAGCCCCGAGTCGACCTGCGGTGCATTCTGCTGCAGCAACTCACGCTGATTCTCCTCGGTAACCTCATCCTCCCGCAGGCGCTGTACCGCATCATGCGGGTGGGCCAGCGGCTCTACCCCGTCGGTTGCAACGGCATTCATCTGATCCACCAGGGAGAGGATCCCGGAGAGGTCATCGGCATAACCCGGAACTGCTGCATCATCAATCGCCAACCGTGCCAGGTGGGCAATTTTCTCTACATCGGTTTTATCTAGTGACATTTTCCATCTCGTTTTCGGCATGGCGCTCAGATGCCCATGCCGGATCAACCAAACGCAGTAAATTAACATATTAGCAACCTTGCCCCAACCCCCCACTACTGCTAAAGTCGCGGATTGCCATAACAACTACTATCACGAAGGAAATAAGGATGTTTGGACGTCTGTTTGGATTTTTTTCCAACGATCTGTCGATCGATCTGGGAACTGCAAACACACTGGTCTATGTGCGCAACCAGGGGATCGTACTGAATGAGCCCTCGGTAGTTGCCATCCGTGAGGAGGGTCGCGGCAACAAGTCGATCTCTGCCGTGGGTACCGAAGCCAAGAGAATGCTTGGTCGAACACCCGGAAACATTACTGCGATTCGCCCACTCAAGGATGGGGTGATTGCAGATTTCAACATCACCGAAAAGATGCTCCAGTACTTTATCCACAAGGTACATGAGAATCGCTTCTTCAAGCCCAGTCCTCGTGTACTGGTCTGTGTCCCCTGTGGAGCAACCCAGGTTGAACGCCGCGCCATCAAGGAGTCTGCCGAGGGGGCGGGCGCACGAGAGGTCCACCTGATTGAGGAGCCGATGGCAGCAGCCATTGGTGCAGGTCTCCCGGTTGAGCAGCCTGGAGGCTCCATGGTGGTGGATGTTGGTGGCGGAACCACCGAGGTTGCCATCATCTCACTGGCCGGCGTGGTCTACTCCGCCTCGGTTCGGGTGGGCGGTGACCGCTTTGATGAGGCCGTTGTGAGCTACGTCAAGCGCAACTATGGCAGCCTGATTGGTGAGGCCACCGCAGAGCGGATCAAGATGGAGATTGGAAGCGCCTTCCCCGGCAATGAGATCAATGAGATTGAGGTTCGTGGACGCAACCTCGCCGAGGGAATCCCGCGCGCCTTTACCGTCAACAGCAATGAGATTCTGGAGGCCCTTCAGGAGCCCCTGTCGGAGATTATCCGTGCCGTCCGGGATGCGCTCGAAAAGACCCCACCCGAACTGGCTGGAGATATCTCGGAACGGGGCATGATCCTGACTGGTGGCGGTGCACTGCTGCGCGACCTGGATCGACTCCTGACAGAGGAGACCGGCCTGCCGGTTGCCGTTGCAGAGGATCCGCTCACCTGTGTTGCACGGGGGGGAGGACGCGCACTGGAGTTGATGGACGAGACAAGCAGTGACACCTTCCTGAGTGACTGATCCGTTGTGAGCTGATTCCAGCAAGTGCCTGCCAACGCTGCATCCCAGGGATCCATCTTCAGGAGAGGAGATACCCTTGTCCTGAAGATGGTTCTGCTGGCACTGCTTTCCGTGGTTCTCATCGCAACAGACCACCGCCTGCAGAGAGCCCACCAGTTCAGGCTCTGGATGGAGACCTCGCTCCACCCCCTGCAGCAACTGATTGATCTTCCCGGCACCATGGCTGACTGGCTCTCCGAGGGGGTCACCTCCAGAGAGAGCCTGCAGGAGGAGAATGCCAGCCTGCAGAAGAAGAGCCTCCTGCTACAACAGAAACTCCAGCGGCTGGAGGCCATCGAGGCCGAGAACAGCCGCCTGAAGGCGCTGCTTGGCTCCTCATTCAGTTATGGTGATGATCGTGTACTGATTGCCGAGACTCTCTCTGTTGACCTGGCGAGTTTCAACCAGGAGGTCCTTCTCAACAAGGGGAGTTCCGATGGGGTTTATGTGGGGCAGCCGATTGTGGACGCCAACGGCATCATGGGGCAGATCATCCGTGTCACCCCAATCTCCAGTACAGCACTGCTGATCTCCTCAAGCAGACACTCCATTCCGGTCCAGAACCGAAGAAATGGTCTGCGTGCCATTGCCACCGGGATCGGACACTCCAACCAGATCGAACTCCGTTTTCTCCCAACCGGCAGTGACCTGATCCCCGGTGACACCTTGATCACATCAGGGCTGGGGGGACGCTTCCCCTTCGGTTATCCGGTCGGGACGGTAGAGTCTGTTGACCACCCCGAGGAGCAACCCTTTGTTGAGGCGCTGATCACCCCGGCTGCCGCACTGGACCGGAGCCGGGAGGTGCTGCTGGTCTGGCCTGCATCCCACCCCTCGGCCAATGGAGGAGACGGGGAAGGAACATCATGAGAGTCCGCTCGAACAGGGAGTGGCGTGGGGTGGCACTGCTACTCTCTCTGGCCATCATCCTTACCCTGATCCCGCTTCCTGAGACCCTGAGGCCCTTTCGCCCCCACTGGATCACTCTGGCGCTATTCTATCTGGGGGTCTTTCTTCCGTTACAGAGCGGGATGGTTCGAAGCTGGCTGCTGGGCATTGTGGTCGATGCTCTCACCGGAACCCTGTTTGGGGTCCATGCCCTCACCTTTGCATTCACCACCTTTATTGCGCTCCAGCTCCATCTCCAGCTGCGTGTCTTTGTAATCCCCCAGCAGATGGTGGTCATTACGCTACTGATCCTGGTCAACCTGACCATTGAGGCAGTGATTCAGGGTGCCACTACAACAGGTCCACAGACCCTGCTGTTCTGGGGACCACTGCTTACCACCCCCCTCTTCTGGCCTCCGTTCTATCTTCTGGCTGAGCGCCTGGGGCGCAGACGGTGATCCCTGCCCTCAAGGATCACCACCATGAGTCACAACTGTTCCGCAGTCGGGCATCATTTGCCATGGGGCTGGTCCTGCTGGTGGTACTTCTTCTGATGATGCGGATGTTCAATCTGCAGATCAGCCAGCATGAACATTTCACCACCCTCTCCAATGACAACCGGGTGCGCACCATCTCCATCACCCCACCCCGTGGCAACATTCTCGACCGCAACGGTATCGTGCTGGCTGAAAACCGCACCAACTTCCGCCTCGAAATCACCCCCAAACTGGTTCCGGATCTGGAAGAGACCCTGGAGAGGCTGGCGCTGCTGGTCCCCTACAGCAGCGAGGATCTGGAGCGGTTTCACGAAGAGCGACGCATCAACCGAAGAGGTCCGCGACGCCTTGGCCCGGTCCCTCTCCGTTTCTCTCTCAGTGGGGAGGAGGTTGCCCGTTTCGAGGTCAACCGCCACCAGTTTCCGGGGGTATCGATTGAGAATCGCCAGACACGCCACTACCCGCTCCACAACCTGACGGCCCATCTCATCGGATATATCGGAAGAATCAATGAGTCCGAGCTGCAACAGATAGACCCCATCCGCTACCGGGGTACGGAACATATCGGCAAGACGGGTATTGAGCACTACTATGAAGAGCTGCTCCACGGCACTCCGGGTGTGCGCCAGGTGGAGAGCAATGTCATTGGACGCACCATCCGGGTACTTGAGGAGACTCCACCAACCCCGGGAGATGATCTCTTCCTGACTGTTGACAGCAAGCTGCAGGCCATCGCCGATGAGGCGATGGGGAATCATCGTGGTGCGGTGGTTGCCATCCAGCCAAAAACCGGGGAGGTTCTTGCCATGCTCAGCAAGCCCTCCTTCAACGCCAACCTGTTTGTCAACGGCATCAGCCGAAATGACTACCAGGTATTGCGCAGCTCCACAGAGCGCCCCCTCTTCAACCGCTTTCTCCGTGGGCAGTACCCACCGGGATCAACCATCAAGCCACTGGTTGCACTGGCCGGACTGGAGACGGGCCATATCCATGCGGATGAGTCGACATTCTGCAAGGGGTGGTACCAGATCAAGGGGTACAAACACAGGTACCGTGACTGGAAAAAGCGGGGACACGGTGACACCAATCTGGACAAGGCCATCGTTGAATCCTGTGACGTCTATTTCTACTCGCTCGCCTTCAGAATGGGGATTGATGTCATTAATGAATATCTTGCACAGTTTGGCTTTGGAGTGGCGAGCGGCGCCGATATCACCGGGGAGCAGGCCGGCGTACTGCCATCACGTGAATGGAAAGAGGTCAATCGAGAGCAGCCATGGTATCCAGGAGAGACCCTCAGTGTCGGTATCGGCCAGGGTTTCTTCACCGTAACACCACTGCAGCTCTCATCCGCCATTGCCACCCTTGCCAACCAGGGACAACGGATGCAGCCCCATCTGCTCTATGCAACCCGGGGCACGGGCAGCAGCACTCCGCAACTGCAGCCCCACCAGCCACTTGAGCAGATCCCGATCAGAGAGCAGTCCCACTGGGACCAGGTCCACGACTCGATGCGCCGTGTGGTTCACAGCAAGCGCGGAACCGCAAAGAGAATCGGCAAGCGCTCCCAATATACCATTGGCGGAAAGACAGGGACTGCGCAGGTCTATACCATCAAGCAGGGGGACAAGTATGACGAGGAAAGCCTTCCGGAACATCTCAGGGACCACGCCCTGTTCGTCGCCTTTGCACCGCTGGAGGATCCCGAGATTGCCATTGCGGTGATTGTAGAGAATGGTGGCCATGGTGGCTCGGTTGCCGCACCCATTGCCAAGCAGGTGATGGACCGCTACCTGAACCCCTCGATCGAGGAGAGAAGCGGATGAGCAGCCACTCAGCCCTTGAGAAGCGTGGGGTCGACAAGACCAGAAGACGGGTCCCGCTCGCCTTCCGCCTCCATATTGACCTGCAGCTACTGGTGGGGCTGCTGATCCTGACACTGTTTGGGCTGCTGATCCTCTACAGTGCCAGCGGCGAGGACCCCGACATGTTCTCCCGCCAGATGACCCGAATTGCTGTCGCCTTTGCCGTCCTCTTTCTTGCCGCCCAGATTCCTCCGCACTGGCTCAAGATCATCACCTTCTGGCTCTTCGTAATCGGCCTGTTGATGCTGATCGCAGTCCCACTGGTTGGAGAGAGCCACAAGGGGGCACAGCGCTGGCTCAACTTTGGGGTTGTCCTGATCCAGCCCTCCGAGATGATGAAGCTGATCATTCCGATGATGGTGGCCGCCTATCTCTCGGAACAGCACCTCCCGCCCAGCCCCAAACAGCTGCTGATTGCCGCTGCGATGATTCTCTTCCCGACCCTGCTGATTGCCAAACAGCCGGATCTGGGGACCTCGATGCTGATCGCAAGCTCCGGTTTCTTTGTCCTCTTCCTTGCGGGAATCTCCTGGAGAATCATCGCCGGCATGGCAGCATCCGCAGGGGCGCTGCTTCCCCTGCTCTGGATCTATCTGATGAAGCCCTATCAGAAGCAGCGGGTTCTCACCTTTCTCGATCCGGAGAGTGACCCACGTGGCTCCGGCTACCATATCATCCAGTCCAAGATCGCAATCGGCTCAGGGGGCGGGTTCGGCAAGGGGTGGCTCAATGGAACCCAGTCCCAGCTGGAGTTTCTTCCGGAACGCCATACCGACTTCATCTTTGCAGTCCTCGCAGAGGAGTTTGGGTTCCTCGGGGTGCTGCTGCTGTTTGCACTCTATCTCTTCATCATCTTCCGCGGCCTGACCATTGCAATGGAGGCGCAGGAGACCTATACCCGGCTGCTGGCCGGCAGCATCACCATGATCTTCTTCACCTACTTCTTTGTAAATGTGGGGATGGTGAGCGGCCTGCTGCCAGTGGTTGGTCTGCCACTTCCGATGGTCAGTTATGGCGGCACCTCCATGGTGACACTGATGGCCGCCTTCGGGATTCTGATGTCGATCCAGACCCACCGCAGACTGCTCAATCAATAGCCATGAACAACAGAACACTACCCCTCCTCTCTCTCCTCTTTCTCTCTGCTGTGGCATCGGCGACATCTCAGCCACAACCCTCGACAGAGGAGAGACCACTACTGAGTGAACGGGAGAATGTGCAGCGCTTTATCGAACGGATGGTGAACCGACACCAGTTTGAGCAAGAACCACTGACCACACTGCTCAACCAGCTCACCCTGCGCGAAAGGAAGATCAGCCCCAAGACCTCGGCCGCAAAACGGAAGGCACGGATGACCAACCCGGCAGAGTCCCGCCCCTGGGCAGAGTATCGGCGCAAACATGTGAAGCCGGGGATCATCCGCAACGGGATCAAATTCTGGAACCGGCACCGGGAGACGCTGGCCCGTGCCGAGAAGGAGTATGGTGTACCGGCCCACATCATTGTCGGCATCCTGGGTGTCGAGACCCGTTATGGCGGCTACATGGGGGATGACCCGGTCATCAATGCGCTGGCCACCTTTGCCTTTAACTACCCCAAACGAGAGCGCTTCTTCACTGCAGAGCTCGAGGCCTTTCTGCTGATGGCCAGAGAGGAGAAACAGGATCCCTATCACTATCTGGGCTCCTATGCCGGCGCCATGGGGATGCCCCAGTTCATGCCCAGCAACTACCGGAAACTGGCCGTCGATTTTGATCAGGATGGAAAAAAGGATATCTGGGACACCCCGGCCGATGCTATCGGCAGCATTGGCAACTATCTGCGTCACCACGGCTGGAGAAGCGGGGAACCGATCGCAACCCCGGCAACCCATATTCCAGCCTCCAGCCGGCCGACCGAGTGGCGTGTTGACCCCGGTAACTCTCTCTGGAGCATCGCCAGCACACTCCAGACGGGTAGTGGCGGAGGAATCGAGGCCATCATGGAGGAGATTCTGAGGCTAAACCCGCACGCCTTTGTCAATGGAGAGCGGGACAGACTAATGGCAGGGACCACTCTGAAACTGCCCCAGGGAACAGACTCCAGCTACCGACATCTGATCCTGAAGAAACTGCGCCCCAAATACCGTGTTGGCGAGATCCTCGATGCCGGTTTTGAGATCGAGGATGCGTACCCTGCCGATGCCAGGGCTCTGCTGCTGGAGCTGAAGGGGGCGGAGGGGACCGAGTTCTGGGTTGCCCGCCATAACTTCTATGTGATCTCCCGCTACAACCCCAGAACCCTCTATACCATGGCGGTATTCCAGTTGGGGGAGGAGATTCGTGATGCCTATCAGAAACAGGAACAGTAGGTTGGTGATGAGAGGCGGCAAGTGGATTTCGGGTAACCTTCTGGTGACCGTCAGTGGCATGGGGGGCACTGTCGAGCAGACACGGATGTGCCTGCCACGTCTCTTCCAAAGGCCGCGCGGAAGCCACTCTATTGGCAATACCATCTCCATGCGACTCCTTCCTCTCTCTCTCCTGCTTTTACTGGGTGGCTGTAGTTCTGCGCCAGAGCGAGGCGCCATAACGGGCGTCTCAACCCCCATTGATCCGGCATCCGTACCCAATGCAACCCCCAGGATAGAGCCCCGCTGCAAGTATGGAAACATGGAGTCCTACAAGGTGCTGGGCAAGAGCTACCGCCCACTGCGATCTGCGGTCGGATTCAGTGAGCAGGGCATCGCCTCCTGGTATGGACCCAACTTTGATGGCAAACCCACCTCCTGCATGGAGCGTTACGACATGTACAAGATGACCGCTGCACACAAGACCCTGCCTCTCCCCAGCTACGTCGAGGTCACCAACCTGAACAACCGGAAAAAAATCGTTGTGCGGGTCAACGACCGTGGCCCCTTCCATGAGGGGAGGATCATTGACCTCTCCTATACAGCGGCCTGGAAGCTCGACATGATCAAACAGGGGACAGCCCCCGTATCGATTCGGGTACTGGAGCCGGGAGAGGGGATCACACCCTCCCAGGGTGCGAGCAGATATCTTCAGCTTGGGCTCTTCTCGAAACAGGAAAATGCGGAGGCACTACAACAGAAAATCGCGCAACGCATTACCGTGCCGGTAGAGATCCGGACCATTCAGCGAGATGGAAGAACCCTTCATCAGCTCCTGATTCAGCAGCAGCCCGATCGATTCCCCATTCAGACCATACGCGACCAGCTCAGGAAAATGGGGATCGAAGGGGTTATCAAAAACAGATAGAATAGATTGCCTGAAAGAGATTCAACATGAGACAGAGTATCCCAATGCCCAATATCAACCAAACGGCCCGCTACCTTCTGATTCTGCTGTGGACCATGATCACAGTGACCGCCACTGCTGCGCCCCGCATCGTTCCCAAGGCCCCATCGGTTGCTGCAAGTGGATATATCCTGATGGATTTTGAGAGTGGAAAGGTGATTACCGAGGGGGAGAGCCAGAAGCGGTTGGCCCCTGCCAGCCTGACCAAGATCATGACCTCCTATGCCATCTTCAGTGAGCTGAAACAGGGCAATATCCAGATGAGCGACGAGGTCACCATCAGTGAAAAGGCGTGGCGAACCGGTGGCTCCAAGATGTTTATCGAGGTGGGGAAGAAGATCCCGGTCGAGGCACTGCTCAAGGGGATGATCATCTCCTCCGGAAATGATGCCAGTGTCGCCCTGGCTGAACATATTGGCGGTGCAGAGGAGACCTTTGCCGAGCTGATGAACCAGTATGCAGAGATACTGGGAATGAAAAACAGCCAGTTCAAGAACGCAACCGGCATGCCGGACAAGGACCACTACACCAGTGCAGAGGATATGGCGATCCTCTCCCAGGCCCTGATCCGGGATTTCCCCGAGTACTATCCGCTCTATGCCGAAAAGGAGTTTGTCTATGGCAAGGAGTTGAAGAGCGGCAAACCGATCCGGCAGTCCAATCGCAACAAGCTGCTGTGGCGGGATGAGAGTGTGGACGGCCTGAAAACGGGCTATACCGAGGCTGCGGGATACTGCCTCGCCTCCTCCGCCAAACGGGATGGAATGCGGCTGATCTCGGTCGTAATGGGAACCGACAGTGTCGAGGCGCGGGCCCGTGAGACGCAGAAACTGCTCAACTTCGGCTTCCGTTTCTACGACACCCAGACCATTACTGAGCCGGGGCAGGAGCTGGCCTCTCCACAGATCTGGAAAGGGGCGCAGGAGACCATCCGTGTCGGAACAGCCGAGACCCTGACCATCACGCTTGGGCGCAACCACTTCAAGGAGCTCCAGTCCGAGGTGATCCTCTCCACAGCGGAGATCATGGCCCCGGTTGAGGCGGGCACCCCGCTGGGAACCCTTATCTTCACGCTGGACGGGAAAGCGGTTGCCGAAACCCCACTGGTCGCCCTCGATACTGTTGCCGAGGGAGGACTCTGGGAGAGCATGGTGGATGCGGTCAAACTCTGGTTTCAATGAGGCAACTCGTACTCCAGCCAGTAGCCCACAATGAGTACCGCCTACCTGAATGGCTCCTTTCTGCCGCTTGACGAGGCCACAGTCCCTGTACTGGATCGTGGTTTTCTCTTTGGGGATGGGGTCTATGAGGTCATCCCGGTCTATGGAAGGCAACCTTTCCGCCTGCAACAGCATCTGCAGCGGCTGGAAAACAGCCTGACTGAGGTTCAGATCGGCAACCCACACTCCACTACCGAATGGGTGGAGTTGCTGACCGAGCTGATCAGACGAAATCCTGAAGAGGAGCAGTCCCTCTACCTGCAGGTCACCCGTGGGGTGGCTCCCAGGGACCATCTCTTTCCGGACCATACCCCCCCTACCCTGTTCATGATGAGCAATCCACTGCTCGGCTCTCCACAAGATGTTCTGGAGTCCGGTGTCGCAGCGATCACTGAGGAGGATAGCCGCTGGAGCCGCTGCAACATCAAGTCCATCAGTCTGTTGGCCAATGTGCTCCACCGTCAACATGCGCTCGACCATGGGGCAAAGGAGTCGATCCTGATTCGTGATGGGCTGGTCACGGAGGGGGCTGCCAGCAATCTGTTCATCGCCGATGGTGACACTGTTGTGACCCCACCCAAGGGGCCCCACCTCCTGCCCGGCGTCACCCGTGATCTGATTCTGGAGCTTGCCCAGCACCACGGCCTGGAGACGAGGGAGGAGGAGATCACCGAAGAGAGACTGCAGGGTGTGGCCGAGATCTGGATTACCAGCTCCACCAGGGAGGTGGTTCCGGTAACCACACTCAACGGGAACAGTGTTGGGAACGGAAGACCCGGTCCCATCTCGCTACAGCTCCATGATCAGCTACAGCAATTCAAACAGCAGTTCCGCAGTGGTGCAATCCATGAGTAACCCGGAACATCCGGAAGAGACACTGCTGGAGTTCCCCTGCCCCTTCTCCATCAAGGCAATGGGGAGGGAGGGTGATGACTTCGATGCCCATGTTGCCGCCCTGGTTCGGAAACATGTCCCTGATCTGGGAGAGGGTTCGGTCAGGACGCGCCCCAGCAAAAAGGGGAACTTTGTCTCGGTTACCGTCACGATCACCGCAACCAGTAAGCAGCAACTGGACAATATCTATCTCGATCTGACTGCGGATGAACGGGTCATCATGGCACTGTAGTAGTGGCAGAGGAGATCACCATACGCCAGCTGGGTAACGTCCCCTATAACTCTACCTGGCGCAGGATGCAGGCGTTTACCGAGCAGAGGGGTGCCAATACTGCAGATGAGCTCTGGCTGGTGGAGCACCCCCCCATCTTCACCCTTGGAAGGGCTGCCAAAGAGGAGCACCTGCTCAACCCGGGTGACACTCCGGTGGTACGGATCGACCGCGGCGGACAGGTTACCTATCACGGTCCGGGACAGCTGGTCCTCTACACCCTGATCGACCTGCAGCGGAGAGGGCTGGGGGTACGTGCCCTGGTTGATCTGCTGGAGCAGAGCGTGATCCGGTTGCTGCAGGAGCTCGGAATCGATGCCGTGGCCCGCAGGGATGCCCCGGGGGTCTATGTGGATGGGGCCAAGATCGCAGCTGTCGGTCTGCGGATCCGCAAGGGGCGCAGCCTCCATGGGCTCAGCCTCAATCTGGAGATGGACCTGGAGCCCTTCTCCAGAATCAATCCATGCGGCTACCAGGGGCTGGCTGTCACGCAACTCTCCGACCTGATCGAGATGCCGGATTACCGTACCGTTCAGGACCAACTGGTTGGCCACCTTCTGGAACAGTTACAATGACCGACATGAAGTCACGCAACCGGGGCTCGAGGTCGTGCAGCTCCCCATCACAGCAGCGAGGGGCGGAGAAGGTCTCCCGCATTCCGCTCAAGGTGACCCCAACCACCACCCCACTGCGCAAACCGGAGTGGATCCGTGCCAAGGCTCCGAGGGGAGAGGGGGTCTCCACCATTCGCAGGCTACTGCGTGAGGGGGCACTGAATACCGTCTGCGAGGAGGCGTCCTGTCCCAACCTGGGAGAGTGCTTCTCCCACGGTACTGCCACCTTCATGATCCTCGGTGATGTCTGCACCCGCCGCTGCCCCTTCTGTGATGTGGCCCACGGCAAGCCCCTGCCTCCCGACCCTGAAGAGCCGGCACAGCTGGCGGAGACCATTGCCGAGATGAGACTGCGCTATGTGGTGATCACCTCCGTCGACCGGGATGACCTGCGCGATGGTGGTGCCCAACACTTTGCCGACTGCACAGACCGGATCCGTGCCTCCTCTCCCACCATAGAGATCGAGACCCTGGTTCCCGACTTTCGGGGACGTGAGGCCACCGCCCTGGAGATCCTCAGCCAGTCACCTCCCGATATCCTCAACCACAACCTGGAGACTGTACCCCGCCTCTACAAACAGAGTCGTCCAGGGGCCAGCTATAGTGGCTCCCTCCAGCTACTACAGCAGTTCAGGGCATTGAATCCCGCCGTTCCCACCAAGTCCGGCATCATGCTGGGGCTGGGAGAGGAGATGGAGGAGGTCCATGCAGTGATGGAGGATCTGCGCACCCACGGTGTCGACCGCATCACCCTCGGGCAGTATCTGCAGCCGAGCAGACACCACCTTCCCGTATCCCGCTTCGTCCATCCAGAGGAGTTTGAAACGCTGCGTATTCTGGGAGAGGAGATGGGGTTCAGCCATGTTGCCAGCGGGCCAATGGTGCGCTCCTCCTACCATGCCGACCTCCAGGCGGCAGGTGAGGTGGTACGGTGAGCGACCCGTTCCACTCCCCGGAGGAGTTCTGGAGCACATTCAACCGAGGGTTCCTTCCACTGCTCAACCAGGATCAGCTGGGAACCTTTATCCTGGTTCTGGCCAATGCCAGTTTTGACCCCGCCCTGCAGCGGGAGCTGCATGAGCCACTCCAGCAACAGTTCAGGACGCTCTACCAGCGCCTTGAAAACCAGCTGCTCAACGGGGAGATTCCGACGGAAAACGAGGAGGATCTGCTGGTCTTCCTGAAGATCGCAACGGTTGGGCTGGATCGCATTGCCACCAGCCGCTCCAGAGTGGCCGATGGGTGGGAGATCCACTTCAATCCACTACGCGCCTTCCGCCCACGCCGCATCTCCGCCACAGCAAGCGAGGAGATATCCCTTCCATTCAATCGGGAAGGGTTCCACTTCAACAAGCCATTCATGGAGAAGGAGATCTTCTGGAGTGGTACGTTGGAGGGGAGATCGGTGGACCTCTACTACAACAAGTACCCCTTTACCCAGGGGCATGGACTGCTGGTGCCGGAACGGGGCATGGAGAATCCGCAGCTACTGAGCGAGGAGTACCACCACTATCTCTCTCAACTGGCTTCCATGCTCGGCGACACGCTTCCGGGCTCCGGCTTTGGCTACAACAGCTATGGTGCCTACGCCTCCGTCAACCACCTCCACTTCCAGATGTTCCTGCGCCTGAACCCCTTCCCGATTGGGGATGGGCAGTGGCGTCATAACGGGGGAGAGCGGCCCTATCCCGCCACCTGTTACAGAACCAGTCAGCCCGCCAAGGCATGGGACCGGGTCATGGAGTGTCACCGACAGAAGATCCCCTACAATCTGCTCTATATTGGAGCGCAGTGCTACCTGCTCCCCCGGACTCGACAGGGGGCGGACACCCCGCCCCACTGGAGCAGTGGCTTCTCCTGGCATGAGATGGCAGGTGGAATATTGACCAGCAGTCAGACCGGTTTTGATACAGTCACCGCTCCCGCGATTGAGGTACTACTCAACAGGGCAGGCGGCTGTTTGGAGAAGTGACAGTATTGGGACAGGAAGCAGTGTGTCCCTGATCACCAGCTGAGTCGATACCGTAACGAAGCAGCTGGCTCATTTCCAACCGGCTCATCCAGTTCAATATAGAGTGACTTCTCCTCATTGAGCGAGATGGTTCCACCCCTGACGGCAGTACCAACAGCACTTAGAGTGTTCCGGGTGACACCCTCGGAGAGGCCAACCATACCCAGACCATCCACCAACAGAGACTCTGTGGCACTCCTGATCTGGCGCCGATTGTTCTGTACGGAGCGGTTGTACTGGTCCATGGCCGTTGTTCCACCACCAATAGCGTGCTCGCTATCACGGCTGTTATAGCTGAGTGTGTCACCAAAGGCGGTGGCCTCCATGGAGAGCATGGAGCCCATAAACAGCGCAATGATGAAAAGTGTGCCTCTATTCACTCAATCAAACCCCCAATATCTACCTCTACTAAGGTACACCCATTGCCACAGACAGGAAATTAATATTCTCAATCAGTTATAAAATATTTCAAGATATGACCTGTCCACAGAGATCAAGTCTCTAG
>CAYFMF010000023.1:24896-26141 GCA_964344135.1 uncultured Piscirickettsiaceae bacterium | reverse complement strand
CCGTCAGGTTGTAGACCCGGTTCCACTTGATCAGCAGGTCAAGGTAGTGCTCCAGTTGCTGCTGCTGTTCAGCAGTTAACGCTACCCCCAATTGTTGTACAGTCTCAACCATCAGCCTCTCTTCCTTGTGGCTTTCATCAACCATTCCTGTAAACACTCCTTGAAAATCGACAGACAGCCCCATCAGGGTGCTCAATTTTCCTGAAGCTGAAGGCGATACTGGACTGAAGCTGCTTCGCCAACCACAACTGGAACTCCTCATTTCCTACCCTCTCAAGGTCAGGGTTGAATGTAGTGCCAACGATACGGTGGGAACCATCCTCTACCCCCCAGACCATATAGGCACAGTCTCTATCCTCGATCCTGGCTACGTTGGACAGTGCAGAGCAGCGCACACCAACCTCCTTGGGGTTGAAGTTGTTCGCCTTGAACTCCAGCCAGGCTGCTTCTGCCGGCTCAGCACAGAGATCATCAATCAGTGCAATATCACGTTCCAGCATCAGCACCCTCCCCACTACGCTCGATCAGCTCGATCTCTTCCGGAGTCAACCTGAAAAATTGGTAGACATAACTATTTAACTGCTGCTCCAGCTGATGGATCTCTCCACCAAGCTCAGCAATTTTCTCTTTTTCATCATTGAAATAGTCCTCCCACTCATTGCGCTCTGCAAGTGGAATAGTAGTTTTGAATTGGGTCTTGATGATCTTCTGTAGTTCTGGAAAATCAAGTAACCACCAAGCCTGCATTTTCTTGTTGAGCTTGGGGTCTCTGTCGGGTGGGCAGAGGTCAGGAAGACGGCGGCGGAAACTTTGTTCAACCGTGTATCGTTGCTTTGATAGTTGTTGGATAGATTGTGACAAGTTTTCAATCAGTGATTCTTGTGATGGAGTTGGTTCTGGAATAGGTAGTTGGTTGATGTTCTGACTGAACATCCGGTAGAAGCCACCGCGAACAGCATCGGATATACCAATTAACAGAAACCATATGACTTTTGAATTGAGTAATCCGACAACGTATAGAGAATTTATAGGTATGAAATAGCCTGTATTGGCTGAAAAGCTACCGGATGTGTCGTGATGGAATTTTGGATTATCCGTGATGTCAGGATAATAAATTTTTGGTTTTCCAAACTCATCATAGTAAGCACAAGCACGCAGCTCCCACCAAA
The DNA here is from genome assembly GCA_964344135.1 of uncultured Piscirickettsiaceae bacterium. Lineage (GTDB taxonomy): Bacteria > Pseudomonadota > Gammaproteobacteria > Thiopontia. Next base: position 24,972 of record CAYFMF010000023.1, on the reverse strand, counting down.
ATTCCCCTTTATCTGTCCGTTTGCGTCCCTTTTCAGCGAAGGGTGCAAGCCATTGTGCAATGGCTGGGTAGTGGTT
>CAYFMF010000023.1:0-24796 GCA_964344135.1 uncultured Piscirickettsiaceae bacterium | reverse complement strand
TGCGTCCCTTTTCAGCGAAGGGTGCAAGCCATTGTGCAATGGCTGGGTAGTGGTTAGAAAACCATGACCACGCAATCTCTTCAGTGAGTTCTTCATTCTGTGTTATTTGTTCCCGCGTCCAGAACTTGGGAATGGCAATCAACCACAACCCGCGTGGTTCGGCATGCCACTTTTTCAGATCCTTTCCTTCCAGAAAGGGTTTGAGCAGTTCAGCAGATTGGAGGTCTTCGGCAATTAGTTGGTTGCGAGTCTTGTCGTCGATTACGAATGCGGCATTCAAACCGGTCAGAACACCGCGATAAGGGGAGCCATAAACCTCCTTCAGGGTTGGATAGCCATCGGTCAGTTTCTTGCGTAGTGCATGGAGTGCCTCATCCTCCAGTTGCCAACTGGCTTCGCTTAGTTGGTGTTGTCGCATGTTTCCGCTGGACTGGTTGAAGTGCTGGTTGAGGTTTTCCGGCAGTTGGTCTTTGAGTGGGAGTATCTGGATGAGGTGTTCTGGTTGTGGTGGCGGCTGTTTCAGAATGAGGATGGCGGGGTAGGTGGTGACCCCTTCGAAGATCTGAAGGTCTCCGAAGTCGATGATCTTTTCCAGTGAGCTACAGGTGGCGAGATAGTGGCGCAGCGGTTCTCCCGATCCGGTCTTGAAGAAGGTGGAAGAGGAGATGTAGCCCATATGCCCATCGGTTTTCAGCAGTTTGTGGCCCAGCTCGAAGAAGTAGCTGTAGAGGTCGGCTACACCATGATAGACACTGTAGTGCTGTTCCAACCACGGTTTGAGATCGCTGAAACGCTCTTGGCGTACATAGGGCGGGTTGCCGAGTACGACATCAAAACCGCCCTGATCCAGAACTTCCGGGAAGGCGGTTTTCCAACTGAAGCCGTTTTCACTGTCTGGTGTGGGTGTTTCCAGTGCCAAGCTGTTTCCGGTGAGCAGGTTGGTATCGAGGCTGGTGAGTGGTTTGCCAACCTCGGCAGTCTTGAGCCAGAGGGAGAGTTTGCTGATCTCAATCGATTCTGGATTGATATCGACCCCGAACAGGTTGTTGTTGAGGATCTCTTTGTTGAGGTCGAGGATAGAGTGTTGCCCTGTCAGTTCGGCCAGTTTGTCGTTGGCCCGCTGGTAGGCGGCGTGGAGGTGGTCGAAGGCGGCGACGAGAAAGGCACCGGAGCCACAGGCGGGATCTACGATTTTGAGGGTGCGGAGCTGCTCTTGCCATGCGTACCAGAAACGCAGTTCGATCTGTTTGCCGCGCTTCCACTGGATGGAACCATCTTCCCTGAATTTGCCGTAGTCGGCCAGCAGCTGTTGAAAACGGGCGTCGATCTGGCTACCAAGGGTCTGTTCGACGATGAAGGCGGTGATGTTGTCGGGGGTGTAGACCACGCCATGCTGTTTGCGTTTTCCGCTGACGGCACGGCTGGCGGAGGTGGGTTCGGTTGTGAGGTTGCCGCTGCTGATCTGCTCGGTGAGTGTCTCCAGATCGGCAATGGACTGTTCGAAGATGTGGCCCAGTACGGTGACGGAGACTTCGGAGTCAAAGTCGTATTTGGCCAGTTCATTGACTTGGTGGCAGGTGGCATCATCGACGATGAGCTGGTCAATCTGGGGGTCGGTGGCGAATAGTCCACCATTGTAGGCGGGGATGTTGAGGGTGGCGTTACCTTGGTCAATGGCGCGGAACAGCCCCTTGAAGTTGTCGTAGATAGGGCGTGGGTTGTAGGGATCGTTGTGCTCGAATGCCTGCTGGATGGTGTTGTCGGGAATCAGCCGCTTGTCTTCCGCGAAGGCGATGAAGAGAAAGCGGTCGAGCAGCTTCTGTGCCGGGGCGATCAGTGCTGCCGGGGTGTGCTCCGGGTTGTCGTTGATCAGTTGGGTGATCAGTTGGGAACGCAGGTTTTTATAGTCGCTGTAGAGGCGGTCTGTGATCTCCTTGTCGGCCTGCAAACTCTGCTGCAACAGCTGGGTGGTCTTGCCACTGAGCAGATTGTTCGCATGGAGCAGCAGGATGAAACGGGCGTATGCCTCGGGTTCGGTGAGTTGGGCGAGGTCAAATGGTTCGTAGACCAGGGATGTTTCGCTGATGGCGTAGAGACGGATCTCCAGATAGTTGGAGACCAGCACCCATTCCGCCCCTTTGATGTCGCGTGCATAGTCCCATGCCTGCTGTACCGGGGTTTTGTGGCGACCGGGCATGATGGCGTCGAGGTTTTTTGTTTTGGCCCCTTTGAGTTCAAATGGGGCGATGATTTTGTCGCTCTCTTTGTCGTCACTGAAGTGGCCGAGTGCGAGGTCGACGGCACCACTGGCTACGCCATATTCACGGGAGATGGTCCACTGTTCGCTGCTGCCGTAGGTCTGGTAGCCGAGCACACCAGCCATGATGTTGTTGGTGAAGGGAGCGTGAATGGCGACTTCATTCTGTTTATTCAGACTGCCATCTTCAATCCGTGTTTTCCACTGTTGAAGAATTTCCAGGTGACTATCAGGAATCGCCTCTGCCCCAAGATGACGTTCGATGATGTTGGGATGAAAAAGTGCCATTTATAGTTACAGTGGGGTGATCTTGATCCGGCCATCATTGACCTTCTTCATGATCTCTTCGCAATCCTTCGGATCTTCACATTCCATATAAAAGGCGAAGTCATCGTCCAGCTCCTCTATATCCTTTTTCGACAACGACCGCGCAACCAGAAGCGCCACACCTGATGCTGCTCCGATTATGATCTCAACACTCATCACCCACCTCTCTCTGAACGACGGCCCATCCACCAACAGCATCTAGCCCGGTAGCTGCTGTGTTCCGCTTATTGTTACTCATGCTCCCACTTAAAACGAACCTTCAGGTCATTACAGTAATCTCTTCGCAACAGTTTCATGTGCTGAAGCTGACCCACAACTATACCGGGGGATATACCCACTTCTTCTGCGAATGCCTTGATGCTGACTTTTCTGAAATCTCCGTTAAAAATGAAATCCGAAAACAACTTCTGAGGAATTAGCTCATGTTCCGAGAACCTATTGGCCTCATCCTCCTTGTTCTGGTTCAAACCATTTGCACCTTCCAGAAAGAGCTCTTTTTTCCCATGCAACAGGATGTGCCCTGCCTCGTGAAAGAAAGTAAACCATAGGTGATCATCTGTTCTATAGCGGAGACTGAGCTGAATGAGGGCCTTGTCTTTGTTGAGCCATCTGGTTGCTCCGCTAATACCAGTTTTAGGAAGAGAGGGCACAAATACAACCGCTACACCCGCAGAGGCACACAACTCCGTCATGGCAGGTACAAAACATTTCGGGCCGGTTGTAGTTAGCCTTCTAATTTCATTAAGGACTTCCCTAAATCTTGATTTATTGTATGGTGCACAATCAATAGTCGAAGCCTCGATCTCACCCCTACGAAGCCAAGCAGATACAGCTTCAGGGAACACCTCATGCGTTGTGCTTTTCCGGTAAGCCACATTCAGGTCAGACCAAACCTCATTCCACTGGTCAACCTTGGCAATCCCGAAGTACCTCAGAACTTCAATGAGCTGCTCTTTTTTATCACGGATCCGGTTAATCCACTTCAGTTTAGCCATTGCTGAAACAGGCACCTTGTTTAGCCAATCAAGATCCCTTTCCAATCGAGCTTTCTCAGCTTCGCGAGCAGTGATCTCTTGGTACTGTGACTCAAGATTCAACCAGTATTCTACGGGCATACCCAAAGCGCGCTCGAACTTGATGGCAGTGTCTGGAGTGATCGCAGACTTGGCCTTGATGATCGAAACAATATGCTTGGGTGTGATCCCGGTACGGCGAGATAGATCTTGCTGGGTCATTCCCCTTATTTCAAGCTCATCACTCAAAATTTCACCAGGCGGTATTGTGTAATCTGGATGGAAATCATTTATCGTTTTAATCATGGGTATCCTCCACGCCTTTTATCTGTATCGCTGTTATACCGCTCCAGTCCAGCCCACCTGTTGGTAAAGTCAGTAATGGGTCATTGATCGGCTTGAACAGAAGTCGATACGGATGGTCCAAGTCTACTGAGAATTGCCCTTTCTTATTTCCTTTTAGCTCATGGCACCGATGAGGCGGACTATATGGTGGCGCAAAAACTCCAAGGTGTGGTGCTGCTCTCAGTCTTGTTAGTGTCTTCATCAGCAGTTTTGAGCGCCTTGGACCATGTTGTTTGATCATGGCTTTTTGCTCACTTAACTGTTTTTTCAGCTTCTTGCTGGAGAAAGTTATATCCATAAATTAATTAACCTGACTGGTTAATTAATTGTACAACAAAAATCAAGCCATTTTCAAGCGTACGCATAAAACATTAGCAATCACAGCAGTCCCCTTTTCTTGAGGTGAATCCGCAACAGAGAGAGGGCCGCCGGGGTGACCCCGGGGATTCTCCCCGCCTGACCCAGTGTGGTGGGCTGCTGCCGCTCCAGCTTCTCCTGAATCTCGATGGAGAGACCGGAGACCTCTCTGTAGTCGAGATCCTGCGGCAGTTTCATCTCCTGATGGCGGCGATTCTTCTCGATCTCCTGGCTCTGGCGCTCGATATAGCCGGCATACTTGGCCTGTATCTCCAGCTGCTCCACCACCGGATCGCTCAGCACTGGCGGTTCATCGCTGTCCAGTGTCATCAGCTCCCGGTAGCTCACCCCTGGCCGCCCCAGAAGATCCATCAGGGTGTGTTCCCGACGCATCGGCTTGCCCAGTACCCGCACTGCCTCCTTCTCCGGCAGTGCGTGTGGGCGTACCCAGGTCTCTCGCAGCCGCTGCTGCTCCCGCTCAATGGCCTCACGCTTGTTCTGGAACAGCTCCCACTGCCGCTCATCCACCAGCCCCAGTGCCCTCCCCTGTGCTGTCAGACGCAGGTCGGCATTGTCCTCCCGCAGCAGCAGTCGATACTCGGCCCGGCTGGTAAACATGCGGTAGGGCTCGTTGGTGCCACGGGTGATCAGATCATCAATCAGCACCCCAATATAGGACTCCTCACGGCGTGGTGCCCACCCCTCCTGCCCTGCCGCACTGCGTGCTGCATTGCAGCCAGCAACCAGGCCCTGGGCAGCCGCCTCCTCGTACCCGGTGGTGCCATTGATCTGGCCGGCAAAGAAGAGCCCCGCCAGCGCACGGGTCTCCAGTGTGGGGCTGAGGTCCCGCGGATCAAGGAAGTCATACTCAATGGCGTAGCCGGGACGGGTGATATGGGCCTGCTCGAACCCCCGGATGGAGCGTACCAGCTCTATCTGCACATCAAACGGCAGACTGGTGGAGATTCCGTTGGGGTAGACCTCATGGGTGGTGAGCCCCTCGGGCTCAACAAAGATCTGGTGTGAATCGCGCTCCGAGAAACGGACGATCTTGTCCTCAACCGAGGGGCAGTAGCGTGGGCCGACCCCCTCAATAACGCCGCTGTACATCGGCGAGCGATCCAGCCCCCCCCGAATGATCTCGTGGGTCCGCGCGTTGGTGTGGGTAATCCAGCAGGAGACCTGCTGTGGATGCTCGGACTGCTCTCCCGTAAAGGAGAAGAGGGGTACCGGGTCATCCCCAGGCTGCTCCGAAAGCCTTGTGTAGTCGATGGTACGGCCATCAATCCGGGGCGGAGTGCCGGTCTTCAGCCGCTCCACCCGGAATGGGAGCGCCCGCAGCCGCTCCGCCAGCCGCAGTGATGGAGGGTCTCCCATTCGCCCCCCCGACATACTGGAGAGGCCGACATGGATCACCCCATTGAGAAAGGTCCCTGCCGTCAGCACCACCGAGCGGGCGGCAATCCGGATCCCTCCCTGGGTCACCACCCCGGCAATCTGCTCCCCCTCCAGGATCAGATCATCAGCCGCCTGCTGAAAAATCTTCAGATTGGGCTGGCTCTCCAGCTGGCTCCGCACCGCCTGCCTGTAGAGCTGGCGATCCGCCTGGGCACGGGTGGCCTGCACCGCCGCCCCCTTGCTGCGGTTGAGAGTGCGAAACTGGATCCCGGCACGATCGGTGGCATGGGCCATGAACCCGCCCAGTGCATCCACCTCCTTGACCAGATGCCCCTTGCCGATGCCGCCAATGGCGGGGTTGCAGCTCATCTGCCCCAGGGTCTCGATATTGTGGGTCAGCAGCATAGTGTCTGCCCCCATCCGTGCAGACGCAAGTGCAGCCTCGGTCCCGGCATGGCCGCCGCCAATCACGATGACATCGAATTTTTCCGGATAATCCATCGAGGAATTATATCAATATGGCCAACTGATTCGTCTCCACCAGGTCAGATTTTCAGCGCCTTGCGATTAAACCGGGGGGCCATCCAGTTGCTTGCCGATGGTGACTGAATAGAGGTGACCGGCTCCACCTCATTGGGCATAGCGGATCTGGTACCAGAGCATCCCTCCCCACTCATGGAGGAGAGTGACATTTTTCTCCAGGGCCCCGGCACTGGGACGCCAGCGCCCCAATCCACGGTCCATCCTGCCCCGGGTTGTGAAGCCGGTTGGGGCGGGGATGATCTCCAGCCCCTCCATCTCCGGGGAGTTCCGGAAAACCTGGAGTGCACGCGGGAGGTGGGCCGCGTGGGTCACCAGCAGCAGGGTGGAGACCCCTCTCGCCCTGAGAATCGGGGGCACAAGACGGGCATGCTCCCAGGTGTTGATGCTCTGATTCTCCTGCCACACCGCACTGATGCCAAAATCCCTCCAGAGGCTCTCGGCCATCAGCGCTGACTCCGGGACCTCCTCACCCAGCGGGCTCCCTCCGGTCACCAGAATGGGAAAACCACTCTGCCTGTGGAGCCAGGCGCCGTAACGGAGCCGCTCCAGTGTCGACCTGCCAACCACATCCACGCCATGCCCCCACCCTGCAATCCTGCGGGTTGCGGTGGTCCCGGGGTTGGCACCCCCTCTTCCCCCTGCCGGGGAATTACCAGCCTGCGGCTGTTGCGCGACCTCGTACCTCGGTTCGGGGTGACTCACCATATACTCCGGGGCGGCGGTATAGCGCCCCCCACCCAGCACAACGATCGCGGCCAGCCGGTCCTCATGGATCGCCGGAACCGTCTTCAGTGGTGGCACCACCTCCAGCTGCCCGGCCAGCTGATACATCAGCCATGGGGTGCTGAAGAGATAGAGCAGGAGTGCAGAGAGCCCAACCAGGACGAGAGAGAGCCGCCGCAACAGTGGGGCCAGCAGCAGTGCCAGCAGGAGCAACAACAGAATCCCGCCCGGCGGCATCAGCCAGGATTCAATCAGTCGAATGGTCTCTACCATGAAATCTCCATCTCATTGTTTCCCCTCAACAGCCCTGTATAATGGACTGTCCGATCAATGAATTATTACAATCTGGGCGCGGCATCATGAACTCTGCTATCCATCAACGGCTACTCTCCCTGCTCCTTCTCCTGGGACTCTCCCTGCCAATGGCAGCGGCATGGTCTGTAGAGACCCTCGATCCGGTCATTGTGATCGCGACTCCGGAAGAGGAGTTCGACAGTGACCCCCTCGAGCGTTACAACCGCGCGATGTTCGAGTTTAATGAGGGGCTGGATGAGGCCCTCATCAAGCCGGTCGCGGAAGGATACCATGATCTGCTCCCAGACCCGGTGGAGCGCAGCATCAGCAACTTCTTCAGCAACCTGCGTGAACCCTTCAATATTCTCAACAACCTGCTGCAATTGAAGATCGGGGATGCCGTTTCGGATACGGTCCGTTTTGGACTCAATACCACCATCGGTATCGTCGGGCTGTTTGATGTCGCCAGCAGTGCCGGGCTGGAGAAACATGAGGAGGACTTTGGCCAGACCCTGGCGGTCTGGGGTGTCGACAGCGGCCCCTACTTTGTCCTTCCCGTTCTCGGCTCCAGCACGATTCGTGATGCCTTTGGAACCGCCACCGAGTTCTATATTGGAAACACCGTTGAGGTAGATGACATCCAGCTCTTCAAGCCCACAGGCGAGATTGAGTCACAGGGTGCCGAGAATGCGGTTCTCATCACCCAGGGGATCAGCAAGCGTGCCGACCTGCTTGGCAAGAAGGAGATTGCAGACAGCGCGAGCTTCGACCCCTATGCATTCCGCCGTGATGCCTATCTGCAGAAGCGTGAAAGCCTGATCTTTGACGGGGATGTTCCACTGCCTGAGCTGCCCGAAGACTTTTAGACAGACGCCTGATGGAGGCGGAACAGTGGATCAGTCGCTGGGAGGATGGGAGAACCGGATTCCACCAGGAGGCGCCCAACCGCTGGCTTCAACAATTCTGCCCACAACTGGAACTCGCCCAGGGAGAGACCGTTTTCCTCCCGCTCTGTGGTAAATCACTCGATCTTGTCTGGCTTGCCGAGGCGGGATTCCCGGTTCTGGGGGTAGAGCTGAGCCCCATTGCGGTGCGCCACTTTTTTGAGGAGCAGGGGGTGACACCCACCTGTGTCACAGAGCCCCCATTCAACCGCTGCCACAGTGGCAACATCACCCTGCTGGAGGGCGACTTCTTTGATCTGGTACCCTCTCAGCTGAGGGGGTGCAGCGCCCTCTTTGACCGTGCCGCGCTGGTTGCACTACCGCCCGAGATGCGCCAGCGGTATGTGGCTCACCTTTCCAGACTGCTCACCTCCGGAAGCCGAATCCTGCTGGTCACCACCGACTTTCCGCAGGAGCAGAAGAGCCCCCCGCCCTTTGCAGTCACTGATGAGGAGGTGCATGCGCTCTACGAGCGGAACTTCGAGGTTACCCTGCTGCACACGGAGGATCTTGACCATACAGGCGACCCACTGACCAGGCGCGGAGTCACCTCACTGGTTGAGCGAGTCTATCTGATGGTCAGGAGATAACGCCCCCCGCTGCTCAGAGAATCTCCAGTACCGACTCGGGTGGTCGCCCAACAGCGGCCCTGGCCCCATGGACCACAATGGGGCGCTCAATCACCTTGGGAAAGACGACCATCCTCTCGATCTGTTCCATACGGCTCAATCCGGGCTGGTCGAGCCCCGCCTCCTTGTACTCTGGCTCGCCCTTTCGCATCAGCTCGGCAGGCTCCCTCCCCAGCATCGTCAGGATCTGCTCCAGCTCCTCTGCCGTTGGTGGCGTCTCCAGATAGCGAATCACCTCCGGCTCAACCCGCTGTTGCTCAATCAGCTCCAGGGTTGCACGGGACTTGGAGCAGCGGGGGTTGTGGTAAATCTTTACACTCATAATCAATCTTGCCTCCAGAATATAACCATGTATTTTTGTCAAGAATACAGGAATTACTCTGCACGGCATAGCGCAAAAAGGAGAAACACTTCGGTACAGACAGCTACGGCAGGCCGATCACGACCTCTCTTAATGACGAGAAAAATGTGCCGCTTCCCACGCTTACCCCAAAAAAGAAGAGCAAAAGCGCAATCAATGCAACGACAACAGCCGATGAGATCCCGCATATACAAAAGTTCACTGTTGAAAATTTTGCCATTTTCTACTGCTCCATCAGATACGAAAGAACCTGCTCCATCTGCCGGTTGATTGCCTGGTACCTGGACTCCATGACATCGAGAATCTCCGCCTCTTGCTGAACATACCCGGACGGTGACGAGGCCAACCCTCCCTGGCTAGTACTCGAACAACATTGGAGTACTAATGCTCACCCTTGGTTTTACGGATCCCGGCCACCCGATTCCCCTGTTTCTGCGGGCCACCCATTGGGAACAGGTCATGAAGATATCGGTTATTCCCCCGCTCCTTGCCCCATACCCTGGCAAAATGTTTAATCACCTTTCTCACCTCAATCTGGATTCCATGATCCTCATAGTGGTTACGGAGCAACCAGATCACATCCCAGTGCTCATCGGTTAACTCCAGCCCCTCTTTTGCGGCCTGTGCTACAGCAAACCCCTCGGACCACTGATCCAGATCCTGAATATACCCCTCCTGATCGGTCGCGATCTCCTTGCCATCCACATTCACATACTCCACTCTGATTGCAGATGGATTCGTATTCATTGCCATTATTTTTCTCCAAAAAAAGGCCGACTCAAGGATCTATGGGCTCCTCAAGCCGACCTCAGCTTCAACGGGATCTCTAATTCACATTGACACTCTTGATACGAACAATCTGATAGGAGCGCCTCAGATAGGTGAGCGGAACACTCCAGACATGGACCAGTCGTGTAAATGGGAAAACCAGAAAGATGGTCATGCCGAAGAACATATGAATCTTGTAGGTAGCTGAGACATTGGCAATCAGCCCCGGATCAACACTCAATGTTGCAATGCTCTTTACATACTCGGCAAGAACCAGCATCGTGGTCACATCCCCTTCGGCTGCATGATGCATGGATCCAGGAATGGTATTCAGCCCCAGTGCAGCGGTTAGCAGCAACCAGATGATGACAAAGTTGTCGCGGGAACGGCTTACCGCCTTCACTCTGGCATTGGTCAGACGACGGATGACGAGAATTGCCGATCCCACAAGCGCCATTCCGCCAAACAGTGCACCGGCATAAATTGCAATGTACTGATGCTGCAGATCGGTAGCGACCATCTGCCACCAACTATGTGGCAGCAACATTCCCGCAGCATGTCCAAAGAAGATCCCCAGGATCCCCACGTGAAACAGATTGCTTCCCAGCCACATCCCTTTATTGCTCAACAGCTGACTGGAGTCCGCTTTCCAGGTGTACTGCTCACGATCAAAACGTATCCAGCTGCCCAATATAAAGACTGTTCCAGCCAAGTACGGATAAACACCAAAAATAAAATCATGTAATGTCATTTCCTGCTCCTTTAAGCGGCTTTCACCAATTGACCACGGTTTTCGACCATGCGAACCAGCCTTGCATAAGGGCTGTCGGCCTTTTCGAGATTGTCTGCCAGGATTGCCAGGATCTTGCCAACATCTGCCAGGAAGAAGCGGCTCTCATCCGCTCCCAGAGTAGAGACATACTCCAGCAACAGAGGAAGATAGTCGGGAATCTCACCCTCCTTGAGCTCAAGACCATTGGCCTTGAAATGCTCGGTCAGATCAATCAATGCCGGGCCACGGTCACGGCTGTCGCCATGAATATGGTGGGTCATATGGAGATCATGTTCCGGGACCATATCAAAGGTCTGCACATAGATCTGCTGAATGCCCGTCAGATCATGAAGCTGTAGCCAGCTGATAAACTCATTCAGCGCCGTGACCTCGCTCCCGTTGATCTCGGGATCACTCTTGACCACCTCGGTGATCTCCGATAGATGATTCATCAGCTCAGGCGTTGGATAATCCAACAATCGAGCCAGTACGGTATAAAGTTTCATTGCTAACTCTCCTGATCAAGATTTTCTGCTTTTGGGTGGCGCCACGATGGCCATCGGGGTCACCGTCTTCTTGCGCGGCACCGGGAAGAGCGAGAGCCCCTGCCCGGAATCCTCACCATGCGCACTGATATTGCCGCCAGAGAAGCCATTCTGCCCCTGGAACCCGTAAGGGTCATCCAGACGCAGCTCCTCATGTGAGGTTGGAATCACAAATCGATCCTCATAATTGGCAATACCGAGATAGCGATACATCTCTTCCGCCTGTTCAACGGAGAGCCCCGCCGTCTTCAGCGCCTCTGATCCATCTCCACCCTCAACCGCTTTCATCCGCTGGTGACTTCGCATCGCCAGCAGGCGACGGATCGCATCAGTAACCGGCTTCTCATCCCCTGCCGTCAGCAGGTTGGCCAGAAATCTGGTCGGGAATCGCAGAGCATCCACCGTTGGAATCACCCCGTCCGACTCGGTCGGCAGGTTCCCCTGATCAATCTGCCCCTGTACGGGCGACATCGGTGGCACGTACCACATGCTGGGCAGGGTGCGATACTCCGGGTGGAGCGGGAAGGCGATCTTCCAGTCGACAGCCATCTTGTAGACCGGAGAGTTCTGTGCCGCATCAATCCAGGATTGAGGCACCCCATCTGCCAGCGCCTGTTTGATCACCTCGGGATCATTCGGATCCATAAAGGTGTTCAGATGATCCTGGTAGAGATCGGTCTCTATCGGTGTACCTGCCGCATCACTGATGCGATCGGCATCATAGAGCATCACACCCATGTAGCGAATTCGGCCCACACAGGACTCCGCACAGGCGGTAGGCATGCCAGACTCAATGCGTGGATAGCAGAGGATACATTTCTCTGATTTTCCTGACTCCCAGTTGTAGTAGATCTTCTTGTAGGGGCAGGCACTGACACACATACGCCAGCCACGACAGCGATCCTGATCCACCAGCACCACGCCATCCTCATCACGTTTATAGAGTGCGCCGGATGGGCAGCTTGCCACACAGGCAGGGTTCAGACAGTGGTTACAGAGGCGAGGCAGATACATGTGGAATGTATTCTCAAACTCGGAATACATCTGCTTCTGAATCCCCTCAAAGTTCTTGTCCTGTGAACGGTTCTCGAACTCACCTGCAAGATCATCCTCCCAGTTGGGCCCCCAGGTGATCTTGTCCATGGTCTCGCCGGTAATCTGGGAGAGTGGGCGGGCCGTGGGTGCCGCCTCAGAGAGGGGCTTGTTCTGCAGTTTGGGGTAGTCGTAGTCGAATGGCTCATAGTAGTCATCCACCTCCGGCATATCCGGGTTGGCAAAAATATTGAGCAGCTTGCTGGCTCGCCCGCCTGCCTTCAACTCCAGCTTGCCATCCTTGTTGACCCAACCCCCACGCCACTTCTCCTGATCTTCCCACATCTTGGGATAACCAATACCGGGCTTGGACTCCACATTATTGAACCAGGCGTACTCAACCCCCTTGCGGTTGGTCCAGATATTCTTACAAGTTACTGAACAGGTGTGACAACCAATACACTTGTCGAGGTTCAGTACCATTGCAATTTGTGCACGTATTTTCATCTTTTTGTTCTCCTGTATCCTGACGCGATTAGTTATTGATGCCTGGAGGGTTTCTCTTCGCCTCCCGCTCCGGCGTCAACGGACGCTCTAACCAATCCACATCCTGATCCTCGATCTTGTGGACAATGACATGCTCATCACGATTTGAACCCACTGTGCCGTAGTAGTTGAACGCATAGGAGTACTGTGCGTAACCACCAATCATATGGGTCGGTTTGGGCACTGTACGGGTCACACTATTGAGAATTCCGCCACGTTTTCCGGTGGTATTGGAACCGGGAACATTCACGTTCTTCTCCTGGGCGTGGTACATGATCGCCATCCCGTTGGGAACTCGTTGTGAGACCACTACACGGGCCACTGTCGCACCGTTATCATTGACTGCCTCAACCCAGTCATTGTCTTTCAGACCAATCGACTGCGCATCCTCCTCAGAGACCCAGAAGTAAGGGCCACCACGGAACAGGGTCAACATCCTCAGATTATCCTGATAGGTGGAGTGAATACCCCACTTGGAGTGTGGCGTAATCCAGTTCAGTACCAGATGAGGTTTGCCCTTGACAGCTGCAGGTACATTCTTGTGTGCCTGCAGATCCACGGCCGGTTTATAGGCGCAGAATCCCTCACCAAAGTCGAGCATCCACTCATGATCCTGATAGAACTGAGCCCGTCCGGTCAGGGTACGCAGCGGGATGTGCTCATGCAGGTTGGTATAACAGGCGTTGTAGCTAACCTCTTCCGACTCAATCCCGGACCAGGTTGGTGCGGTAATGATCTTGCGCGGCTGTGCCACAATATCGTGGTAGGTGATCTTGTCCTCCTGACGCCCCTTGTAGAGGTGGCTGTGATCAATACCGGTCTTCGCACTCTGTGCGCTCCATGACTTATGGGCGACCTCGCCATTGGTCTCGGGCGCCATCCGCATCACTGCATCACAGACATGGATGTCCTCAGCCAGTGACGGCATCCCTTTGCTGATCCCCTCTTCGGTGATGACACCATTCAGTGAGGCCAACTCTTCAATCTCCTGATCGGTATTCCAGTCCACCCCCTTGATGGTATTCCCCAGCTTGTTCATCAGAGGACCCAGCGCGCTGTATTTGGCGTGGGTATTGGGGTAGTCACGCTCTACCACCTTGAAGATTGGAGCCGTCTTGCCTGGAATCAGATCACAATCCCCCTTCTTCCAGTCCTTGACCTCACCAAACGGTTGCGCCAGGGCCATCGGGGTATCGTGCTGCATCGGCAGTGAAACCACATCCTTCTGTGTACCGAGATGAGTCTCGGAGAGTTCAGAAAACTTCTTGGCAATCGATTTGAAGATCTGCCAATCCGAACGGGACTCCCACGCCGGATCTACCGCCTTGCCCAGTGGATGGATGAAGGGGTGCATATCCGTGGTGTTGAGGTCGGCCTTCTCATACCAGGTCGCCGTCGGCAGAACAATATCCGAGTAGGCGCCGGTGGAGTTGAGGCGGAAGTTGATATCCACCATCAGGTCCAGCTTGCCGGTTGGAGACTTCTCTCTCCACTTGATCTCCTGACAGGCTGCCCCCTCAGTACCCTCACTCATCACACCATTCTGGGCACCCAGCAGATGCTTGAGGAAATATTCATGCCCCTTGGAGGAGCATCCAATCAGATTGGAACGCCATACAAACAGATTACGCGGATGGTTCTCTTCCGCATCGATATCTTCGTAGGCGAAGTTGATCTCACCCGCCTTCAGCTTCTCGGCCAGATAGCGGGAGACACCCGCCTCATCCGTTGCACCGGCCGCCTCGGCATCCTTGACAATCTCAATCGGGTTTTTGTCAAAATGTGGCATTGATGGCGTCCATCCCAGGCGCTGTGCCACCACATTGTAGTCACCCAGTTGATACCCCTCGTAACGCCCCTTGGCGGTAGATGCGAGAAGACCATCGGCCTCAACCCGCTCGTAGCGCCACTGATCGGTATGGAAATACCAGTAGGTCGTGGAAGCGGTGTGACGGGGTGGACGGTGCCAGTCCAGGCCAAAGGCAATTGGTGCCCAGCCCGCCTGTGGACGAAGCTTCTCCTGTCCGACATAGTGTGCCCAGCCACCACCGGACTGGCCCACACAGCCACAGATGTGGAGCAGATTCATGATCCCGCGATAGTTCATGTCATTGTGGTACCAGTGGTTGATGGCGGCACCCAGAATGACCATCGATTTCCCTCGTGTCTTGGAGGCGTTATCGGCAAACTCACGGCCGGTACGCTCCAGATCCGCAGCAGGTACACCAGTCACCTTGGCAGCCCATGCCGGGGTATAGGGGACAGACTCATCCGAGTACTCTTTTGCCAGATTGTCACCCAGGCCGCGGTCAATACCATACTGGGCCACCTGGAGATCAAACACAGAGGTGACATAGACCTCTTCACCCGAGGCCAGCTTGAGCTTACGGGCTGGAATATTGCGAACCAGGCTATCACCATCTTCTGGAGTAAAGTGCGGGAAGGTGACCTCAACCACCTCATCCCTGCTCTCAATGCAACTCAGCTCAGCCTCAGTCTCTTTACCCTGTGCCTGTTCAAGAATATTCCACTTGCCCTCTTCACCCCAACGGAAACCAACCGAACCGTTCGGTACCACAAAGGCACTGCTCTTCTTGTCAAAGACAATCGTCTTCCACTCCGGATTGTTGGACTCTCCCATATTGTTGTCAAAGTCAGAGGCACGGAGGAAGCGTCCGGTCACCAGCTTCTCTCCCTGCCTCTCCAGAATGACCTGCATCGGGAAGTCGGTAAAGGAGCGGGCATACTCGGTAAAGTATGGATCCTGCTGGTTGACATGGAACTCCTTCAACGCAACATGGCCCATCGCCAGAAAGGCAGCCGAGTCGGTACCCTGTTTGACCGGCATCCAGAGATCTGCAAATTTCACATACTCTGCATAGTCCGGCGCCATGGAGACAATCTTGGTGCCGTTATAGCGGGACTCCACCGCAAAGTGGGCATCCGGGGTACGGGTCATCGGCAGGTTTGCCCCGCAGACAATGATGTACTTCGAGTTATACCAGTCAGCAGACTCCGGCACATCGGTCTGCTCGCCCCAGACCTGCGGTGAAGCAGGAGGCAGATCACAGTACCAGTCATAAAAAGAGCCGACTCCAGCACCGATTAGGGAGAGGTACCTGGAGCCAGCCGCATAAGAGATCATCGACATCGCAGGGATTGGAGAGAATCCGTAGATTCGATCCGGTCCCCACTTCTTGATGGTATGGATATTGGCAGCGGCAATCATCTCGGTCACCTCATCCCAATCCGAGCGGACAAAGCCCCCAAGCCCACGAACCCCAACATAACTTTCACGCTTTGCAGCGTCACCCTGAATCGCTGCCCAGGCATCCACTGGATCCTTTCCGCCTGCACGCTCAGCACGATAGAGGTCTACCAGTCGCCCTCTCACCAGAGGATACTTGATCCGGTGTGGACTATAGAGATACCAGGAGAATGAGGCACCGCGCTGACACCCTCTGGGCTCATGGTTGGGCAGATCATCCCGTGTGCGTGGGTAGTTGGTCTGCTGCATCTCATAGGCAACCAGCCCATTCTTGACATAGATCTGCCAGGAACAGCCTCCCGTGCAGTTCACGCCGTGGGTAGATCGAACCACCTTGTCGTGGCGCCAGCGATTCCGGTAGGTATCCTCCCACTGACGGTCATCCGTTGTGGTGATACCGTGTCCTTTTGAGAAGGTATCCTTGACTTTGCCAAAATATCTCAGACGATCAAGAAAATGACTCATACAAAACTCTCCTTTGAATATTGGTTGGAGCTAGGTTCAGGTCAGGACAGTCCATCGGCAGATTCATGATGGGTTTGGTCAATCTGCAAAGGGGGCACTTAAAGGGAGTACCGCGGTTGATGAACTGTCCTGAATTCTTTACGGGTTATCGAACTCTCTCTTCGGACCCAGGTAGTACCACCAGTTCAGCAACAGGCAGACCGTATAGAAGATGGCAAACCCATAGAGTGCATTCTCAGGGGTTGCTGCCTTGATCTGCTCACCAAACACCTTGGGGATAATGAACGCACCGTAGGCTGCTACTGCCGAGGTCCAGCCCAGAACCGGACCCGCCTGCTCCCTGTCAAAGACCATCGCAATGGTGCGGAAGGTGGAGCCGTTTCCAATTCCGGTTGCTGCAAACAGAATCAGAAAGAGGATAAAGAATGGGAAGAAGTACTCCTCCGGGGTTGCCGACTGATAGGCTGCTGCCATGAAGTAGGCAACACCCAATGCACTGCCAATCATGGTCAGAGAGACATATTGCGTCACCTTTGCCCCCCCGATCTTGTCAGCCATCCAGCCACCAATCGGACGAATCAAGGCGCCGATAAAGGGACCCATCCAGGCGTACATCAAGGCAGAGGGGCCGTTGGGATTGGCCGCATCATGCACCATTACACCATCCGCACCCATCACATGGGTGAAGCCGAAGATCACCTTGATGGCCAGTGCAAAGCCTGCAGAGTAGCCAATAAAACTACCGAAGGTCATGGTATAGATCACACTCATCACCCAGGTGTGCTTGTTTCCAAAAATCTTGTACTGACGCTTCAGATTGTTACTGATATTGCCCGGCAACATTTTCAACAGGAGCACGGTGAAGAAGAGAACCCCTGCAATCACCGGCCACTTGGCCCATCCCGGTGCGCCAATACCCGTTGGGCCAGGAAGGATGATATAGAGGCCTGCGGCGGCTGTAATAAAACCAATGATCAGCATGATGGTGATCATTGAGAATGCACCCACAGGAGAGGGGAGATCAGGGGTTACATGGTCTACCTTGAGATTATTCATCCCGAACCATCCCGCAACTGCCAGCGGAATCAGCAACAGCAACCAGACAAAGCCTGCATTATGGATATAGGTGTCTGATCCAGCCGGAATCTTTCCAATCAGTGTGCCCGAGGTATTGACCAACTGCATGGGCTCACCACCAAAGATGCCAAAGGTCATCACCAATGGAACCAGAATCTGCATGGTGGTTACACCGGCATTTCCCAGGCCGGCGTTCAGACCCAGCGCAAGCCCCTGCTGCTTCTTGGGATAGAAGAAGCTGATATTGGACATTGAGGAGGCAAAGTTACCGCCACCAAAACCGGAGAGGAATGCCAGAATCTGGAATTGCCAGAGTGGTGTATTGATGTCCTGCAGCGCAAATCCTGCCCCAACGGCAGGAATCATCAATAGTGCCGTGGTAAAGAAGATCGTATTCCTGCCACCCGCAATACGAATAAAGAAGCTGCTGGGGATACGCAGGGTAGCGCCCGTCAGTCCGGCAATCGCCATCAGTGTAAAGAGCTCTGCCTTGGCAAAAGGGAAACCCAGATTCAGCATCTGTACGGTAATAATTCCCCAGTAGAGCCATATTGCAAATCCATTCAACAGACTGGGAATTGAGATCCACAAGTTTCGACTTGCAACCTTTTTTCCCTCCGACTCCCAGAACTGTTCATCTTCCGGGTCCCACTTGGTGATATCCGACATTACTGTCTCCTTATTGTTGAGAAAAAAACAAATACGAACAATCCCCTCTCTGGTTGCAGAGAGGGGAGAACAAACTACTCCAGAGACTCGCTTGGGGTTCCCCCCTGAAGGCGCTCTCTCTTTTTGCGATCCGCCTCAATCTGAGTTCGCTCACGCGCAGACTGATAACTGGTATAGAACTCCTCGATCAATTCAGACTGCTCCACAGCGGCCTTTGCAATGGCATAGGCATCCAGATCCTCATTATTCTGTTCAAATTCACGCAACACATGTTCACGGGCCGCCTGAGCATCCTGGCGCTGCTTGTCTCTTGCAAAGGTGTAGTGCATCCATATCAGGGAGACCGAGGTGGCCCCATAAAGCAGCATGAAGACCACGCTATTGATCCCGGTGAAGTCAATCAATGCACCAAACATGACCGGCAACAGGAATCCGCCCATTCCACCGGCCAGCCCGACAATGCCGGAGGCGACACCAATGTTGTCGGGATACTCATCCGAGAGGAACTTGAAGACCGAGGCCTTGCCGAACCCCCAGGCGATGCCGACGATGAAGAGCAGCGCCGTAAAGATCCAGACATTCAGCCCAATCCCGATGGCAACATCCCCATTGATCGTCTTGACCACCATCTCGGTCTGGGGGTAGGACATCAGAAAGAGGCAGACCCAGGAGATCCACATCACCCACCAGGTCACCTTGTAGGCACCATATCTGTCGGAGAACCATCCGCCCAATGCCCGAATCACACCAGAGGGGAGAACAAATACGGCAGCCAGCAGTGCTGCGGTGGTGATATCAAAACCATACTCGGCAATATAGTATTTGGTCATCCAGAGTGAGAGCCCGACAAACCCTCCAAAGACCAGAGAGTAGTACTGCATATACTTCCAGATATTGGGATCCCCCAACATCTTCAGCTGATCAGCAACGGTAATATGGGCCCCCACCTTGTGCTCTGGATCCTCATAGGTAAACATCCAGTAGAGGATCACGGTTACGAACATCGCCACTGCATAGACCCGGGGAACCATCTCCCACCCATAGGCCACCACCAGCGAGGGGGCCACAAACTTGGTCAATGCTGCGCCGGCATTGCCCGCACCAAAGATACCCATCGCAAATCCCTGCTTCTCTTTGGTAAACCAGCGGGCGGTATAGGCAATGCCGACAGAAAACGAGGCACCCGCAAGGCCAACGAAGAGGCCAAGCACGATAAATTGCCAATACTGCGTGGCCTCACCAATAAACCAGAGTGGAATAATGGTGGAGAGCATCAATAAAAAGTAGACGATTCGCCCCCCAAACCGGTCAGTCCACATTCCAACGGGAAGACGTGCCAGAGAACCGGTCAGAATGGGCGTTGCAATCAAGACCCCAAACTGGGTCTCATTGAGCGTCAACAGCTCCTTGATGGGAATTCCAATAATGGAGAACATCACCCAGACTGCAAAACATGCAGTGAAGGCAAAGGTGTTCATGGTTAAAACGGAAAGTTGCTGGGCTCTAAAACTTGGCATCCTCTTGTCCTCTACACTTTAACTTTGGTCGAAACAGATCAACCCGTGGTTGCGTAGAGGGCAAACTAAATGATGGGTCTCCCAGGAAACAACCCCCCTGGAAGCTGCAATCGTGGTCACAAACTGCTCCATGTACTACCAATGGGGTATTGGGTAGTAGAAAGATATCTACTTGTATATATTGTGCTTATCGACCCGATCTATACGATAGTTTAGGTCATGAAGTTGCAATGGATATCTTGTGGAGTACCCCTTCTGTACCCACCAACGAGCACTACTTTTCAGAGATATGTCACAAAATAAAAGACACTCCCTGGTCCTGCGGCTTGGCTCCACACTGGGTGGAATCGTCCTCCTCTCATTTACCAGCATGTTGAGCTCCATCTATATTACCGAGTCAATCAGCGGTATGGGCGGTGCCATCAACCAGTCGGGGTCACTGCGCATGCAGTCCTATCAGATTGCAACCGATTTGGTATATCGAGTTACCAATAAAGATGACCAATCCAAAGAGGATCCCGGATTCCTCTTTGCCAACTATGTCCAAAGCTTTGATTCACGCCTGCACCATTACAAGATAAGACAGGCCGTTCCGAAGGATCCTGACAACAATATTCACAAGGCCTATCAGGAGGTTCTGCGGTCATGGGAGTACCAGATCAAGCCGATACTCTATGTTTATGAAAAGATGGGAAATCCAGCCAGTTACCCTAGCAACAGACAGGAAAGCATCGAGTGGCAACAGTTAACAGAGGCCTCAAGAAAAAATATTCGACAACGTTATATGAACCTGGTCAGCTACTTTGTGGCCAAGATCGACCACCTGGTAAAAGAGCTGGAGCTGGAGGTGGATACTCAGATCCGGACACTACATATCATTGAATCAGTCAGTCTGTTCATAATCTCGTTTATTGTTCTGTTTTCCATGATATTTGTATACACAAATATTCTCTCACCACTTCAGACGCTGATGACTGCTACCGAGACGATTCGCAAGGGGGATCTCAATTTCAGGGCCATCGTTCATGGCCATAACGAGCTTTCTGAATTGGCAAACACCTTCAACGCAATGACCAGCGAACTCTCCAGGACATACGAAGATCAAGAAAATGAGATTCGCCGTAAAACTGAAGACCTCAAACAGAAAAACAGTGCGATGGCGCTTCTCTACAGCACATCCACAATTCTGAGCATCAACCCGACTCATACGGACAGCTATGAACAGATCCTGTTAAACATCAAACACTTTCTGAACATCGATTCCGGACTCATATGCCTGTCAGACTCCAATACAGACAGTGGGCATATTCTGGCGAGCACCCTTCAGCATCGACCGTGCAGAACCCATTGCAGAGAGTGTTATTCAACGGAGTCGGAAACAGGGGAGAGGGCTACTTTTTCAATCAGAGACCATAATCAGTCGTTTGGCTTGTTGATTCTTGATACAGCACGAGAGAGCCTGGAGGATTGGCAACTCTCTACTCTGCGGATGATATCTGAACAGATTGGTGCTGCCATCAATATTGCCCGTAACACGATCAAGGAGAAGGAGAATATCCTGAACCATGAGCGCAGCAGTATTGCGCGTGAACTACATGACTCACTGGCCCAGTCACTGAGCTATCTGAAGATAGAGGTCAGTCGTACTCAACAGGAGATGCAAAAAGATGGGGTCAACCAGACAACCCAGGAGATTGTCAGTGGTATCCGTCACGAACTCAATAATGCATATCGTCAACTTCGCGAGCTACTAACAACATTCAGGCTCTCCATTGAGACCAATGAGCTGAACGATACCTTCCAGTCGGCTGTTGATGATTTCAGGCAGCGCAACTCTCATGAAATCACACTCGACATTCGCCTGAAGGGTGGAAGGCTTAATCCTCATGAGGCGATCCACCTGATCTATATTCTGAGAGAGGCGCTCAACAACATTCAGAAACATGCCAATGCCTCCCATGTATGGATTGAGCTGCGTAGCTCCCCCTCCAAACTCATCACACTGACAATCCAGGATGACGGTATTGGCATCGACCAAAATGGGCAAACTGCTGGACATTTTGGTCTTGCCATCATGCAGGAACGGACGACCTCCCTGAATGGAAAGTTCAGCATCAAAGAACGCCTGGGAGGAGGAACCATCATTGAGGTTACCTTCACCCCTGTACAGCACAACAACTCATCCATACAGGAAAATATCACGCCATGGATCAACCAAATCTAACCACTATTTTAATCATTGATGACCACCCCCTGTTCCGCAGAGGTGTCAGTAATCTTATTGCCATGAGCCCCAACCTGACTCTCATTGGTGATGCTGCAAGTGGTGAAGAGGGGGTAGAGCTTGCAACTCATCTGCTGCCTGATCTGATACTTCTTGATATCGACATGAAGGGGATCAGTGGTATTGATACGCTCAAGCTACTGAAACAGAATGATCTCCCCTCAAGAATCGTTATGTTGACCGTATCCAACCATGAATCCAATGTTTTCAACGCACTCCGCCTCGGTGCAGATGGTTACCTGCTCAAGGACATGGAGCCAGAAGATATTCTCGAGAAAATCAGCCAGGCTGCTGAGGGCCATACTGTCATTAGTGAACAACTCACCAACCTGTTGGCAAAATTCATTCGGGAAGAGAGCTCTTCTCCCCAATCACAGGAGGATGCACAACTCACAGCCAGAGAACTGGAGATCCTCCAGCTGGTCATGAACGGAATGAGTAACAAGGTGATTGCACGTCAACTGGGTATCTCAGATGGCACTGTAAAGGTCCATATGAAACATATTCTGAAAAAACTGCACCTGAGAACACGCGTAGAGGCTGCGGTCTGGGCTATCAAAAACCTGGGTGATCCATAGTCTCTTGATAGAAAGGGTTCTTTTCACGCAACACTCCAACAGCCATTGCAATAGAGAGCAGGATAATCGCATTCAGAAAAACCGGGACCACGATAAAGGCATAACCCAGGTTCTCAATCTGTTGGCTCCCTATCGCCGCAGTTACGGCAGTTGCCCCCCCGGGCGGGTGCATACACCGCAGCAGGTGCATCAGTACCATCGATACCACAATGGCAACTGATGAAGCGAGTACCGGGCTATCAATCAAGATCAGGCAACTAATGCCGACAAATGCAGAGGTCATCTGCCCTCCAACCAGATTCCATGGCTGAGAAACCGGACTGTGAGGGAGCGCAAAGATCAGCACTGCAGAGGCGCCGGTAGAGGCCAAAACCATTGGGATATGGTCCTCCTCCAGAATGGTATAGCTCATAAAAGAGGCTAGCAGGGTTGCAATGAAGGCCCCCACCATTGAGAAGATTGCCTCCCGGTTGCTCATTCCAGACATCATCTACTCCCCCCTCTTTTGATTTAACCTAGAAAACGCAGTTGAGCACGAAAAAGAGGCGTAAGAGATTCATGTGCATGGTGAATTTATAAATCGCGTGGTCAGCTTATTGGTGATGAGCGCATTTCTAAATTTTCCAGCTGCATGAAGACGTTGCGTGGACTTTCGTGATTCAACTGCGTTTTCCAGGTTTAATGGGAGAACTGGTGGTAACCGTCCTCCTGCAGATAACGCTTTGCCTCTTCCGGGTCCAGCTCCTCTATCGGTCTGGAAAGATGGTAGGCGGGTGTCGTCGAGGCCAACTCAAGCCTCACCGTGCCGGATTCCACCAGGCGCTCAACCACGGATAGAACCGTGCGCTCCAGCTCTGCGGGTGGCGACTCCCGGTATTGACTCCGGAGGTGGCTGATTAACTCCTTAACAGTATGCTGCCCGTCAGCCAGCAGAAAGACCGTGGCCAACCAGGGCTCGAGGGTGATGGTACGCTTTGGATCTCGTTTATCGACCAGGGCAATCTCACTCTCTCCATCCGTCAGCCTTGTGTAGGCATTGTTTCGACAAAAATAGTGGTTCCGATCCAGCTCACCTCCCTCCTCTCTCTCTTCATCAGTCACAAACTGCCCTCCTATAACCAGCCATTTAACCTTGCTGCATGGGCAGTCAATAGTAGTACAGCGGTATAAATTACCACATTCTGAACAAACAGCTTGCTCAACACGCGGTTGAACTTCTGCTCCAGCTCTCTGCCAGCCTGCCCACGCTCCGCCTTGGGTAGTGACTCAATTTCAGCAAACTTCTCTTTTCGAATCCGGATCTGATCAACTGCTTGTGTCACACAAACAACCAGAATCGCAATCCCGACCCTCTCTGCCGTTGGCAAGAAAAAGTATGCCCCCAACCAGCCCATCAAGGCATGCATCATGAAATTCCACAACATACTAGTACTCCGACAATATTGGTTTGGCTGTCTCAGAATCTCCACCCGGAGTTCGAGACAAGGCGCAGCTATGCAGGTATAGCCACTCTATATCAAATAGCTGCATCCGCCCCGAACGGCCAAAGGCCGGTAACGCCGTATCGGGCCCCGGGCGGGTTTCCCTTCGGGCAAGCCTGAATAGGGCCATCTGCTTCGTTGTCCTCTCTTGAATTAACTACGGTTAGTCCTGCGCTCGTCCGCCTTGCAGCTCACCCTATTCAGGCTTGCTGAGACGGTCAAACCAATATTGTCGGAGTACTATACTTTCCCGATCAAATGGCAACAGAGGGTGAGCCATCCTGATACTGCCGTCAATACCACTTCTGTCGTACCACCTTATCTACCTTGTAATTTCTGTACAGTGAGGAATAGCATGATCCGGATGAAGGTAATAAAAAATCGAATTGTAACCATTGAGTACCGCATGGTTGACCAACAGGGTGATCTTGTTGACAGCACTGATGATGGAACACCCCTCTCTTTCATCCAGGGAAATCAATCTGTTCTTCCTGCCATAGAAAATGCAGTAGATGGTAGAGAGGCGGGGGAGCGCCTGACATTTACGCTACCCCCGGAGAAGGGGTACGGTAGCAGAGATCTGGAAAAGGTTACCGCAATCCC
>CAYFMF010000022.1:25857-27742 GCA_964344135.1 uncultured Piscirickettsiaceae bacterium | reverse complement strand
GCGATCTCTATGTGCGGATTCGGGTTTTATTGCAACTGAGCGGAAAATTGTTCTCGCGACCTACTCCTCAGCAACAATCGAAACGCCCACATCAATGCTGACATCGCTGTGCAGCTGGACAGTAACCTCATGATCACCCAGTTCACGCAGCGGCCCGTCGGGAAGGCGAATCTCACTCTTGGCAACCTCAACACCCGCCTCAACGATTGCTGCCGCAATCTCTGCGCCGGTTACGGAACCGAAAAGCTTCCCTTCCTCACCCGCCTGGTGAGCAATCTCCAGCTTAATGGTCGCAAGCTGTTCGGCTCGCGCCTCGGCTGCTGCAAGTGCCTCCGCGGCAACACGCTCCAGCTCGGCACGACGCGCCTCAAACTCTTTCAGATTCTCTGGCGTTGCAGCCTTGGCCTTCTCCTGTGGGATCAGGTAGTTGCGTGCATAGCCAGGTTTGACTGAGACCTTGTCCCCGAGATCACCCAGGTTAGCCACTTTTTCAAGCAGGATCACATCCATTTTACTTTCCTCTTTATCAACAGTCTCTCTTTGAAAATGGCAGAGAGCAGAGCCATTCGATTCCTGGTCAGACCGCAAGCTGCTTGCGGAAATTGACCCAACCATCGGTTACTCCAACCATGGTCACAATAAATCCAAGCGGGGTGAAGAGGGTTACCAGGTAGAGCCCTACAATCCACCCCCTCTGCATCTTCCTCATATCGAGCAGTGCATGTATCACCGATAGCCCCTGGAGCATAAACAGCGTCATCCAGATCTGTATCAGATCCCGCACCATGGTGGGGACCTCGTCTCCCATCATCATCCTCGGGAGCATCACTGCCAGCCCGAGAAATACCGAATTCTTCCCCAGCTGGAGCGCCAAAAACTCCTGCTTCAACCCTCCCGGATTGTAGAGCATCGCCTGCCAGCCACGGGCAATCAACACCATTGTCACCAACCCGAGGAAAAATCCCGCCGCCAGGACACCGGTCAACACATCGGCAACCTGTGGACCCAGCACGATCTCTGCATCCACCGGACCCTTGCCACCCTGCTCTCCACCAGAGGCAAGAAGCGACTGGAGTGCATTCTGCCACCAGAGGGATGGATTGCCATCCGCAACCAGATAGAAGAGAAACAGTGCCACAACCCCAAACAGCGCAGAGACCTGAAATGCAGCCTTCAGCGACTGGGATGACCTTAACAGCAGTGCCACGACCCAGACCGGAAACCAGAAGAGGGCCAATATCCCGATCATCGCTTCCGTTCCTCCGGTCAGCCGGTTCAGTGCAGTCACCAGAACCACTCCACCGATCAGCGTCAGAATCCCCTCGAGTGCGCCATGGCGAAGTGTCGCCAGCCCGACCACTGCACCGGTCAGGTAACCAAACGGGGGCAATAGGAGGGTTACAAAGGCCAACAACGCCGTCGTCCCCATTGCATGGAGACGGCTACGCATCACAAACTCGGCAAGCGCTCGCACGGTAGGCCCTACGTCGGGTCCAACACCAGATCATCCTGTAACAGAGCAGAAAGGAAGATGATCACTGATACTCTCTCAAGCAGACCACCTGAAGAGTTCGTCTTCCAGCCGCTGTTACAAGGCCATGCAGTGGTGGCCTCCGTTCCGTTATCGGTCGTGGGCGTCAGAGTATGGCAACAGCGCCAGGAAACGGGCGCGTTTGATCTCTGTAGCCAGCTGACGCTGGTAACGGGATTTGGTTCCGGTAATTCTTGATGGGATGATGGCTCCGGTCTCGGAGATAAACTCCTTCAGAAGCTCCACATCCTTGTAGTCGATTGCTGGTGCATCCTTCATGCTGAATCGACAAAACTTTCTTCTACGAAAATAGCGTGCCATTTGTTAGTTCTCGCTTATCAGTATCAATGGTTA
>CAYFMF010000022.1:24335-25757 GCA_964344135.1 uncultured Piscirickettsiaceae bacterium | reverse complement strand
AGAAGAGTCAATCAGGCCTCGGCGGCCTTGCTCTCTCCGGCTGATTCTCTCTTCCCTTCAGCGGAAGAGTCATCAGAACGTCTCTCGGTTCGATCCTTGCGGCTGGACTCCTTCTCCATGGAGCTCATCATTGCAGACTGCCCCTCAGGAGCACCCTTCATGGAGAGTACCTGGTTACGGATAACCGCATCATTGAACTTGAAAAGAGCAGACAGCTCATTCAGCGCATCAACCGAGCACTCAACGTTCATCAGAACATAGTGCGCCTTGTGAATCTTGTTGATGGAGTAGGCCAACTGACGGCGCCCCCAATCCTCAAGACGGTGAACTGCACCACCATCACCCTCAACCACTGAACGATAGCGTTCCACCATCGTCTCAACCTGGTCACTCTGATCCGGATGGACCATAAATACAATTTCGTAATGTTTCATTTTGTCCCCTTATGGATAAACAGCCTGAGATGGACCTTTTTCGGCCATATGCAGGCAAGGAGGAACCGTCAGCAACGCCGTCCCTAACGATTCGGAGCGCGAATTATACCGGCAGATATGGAGATAATCAATGTCACCGGTATCAACTGCTACCGCGTTGCCGAACCGCCTCAAAGAGGAGAACACCAGTGGCAACGGATACGTTGAGACTGCTGACCTCCCCGGCCATCGGAATCCTGATCAGCTGACTGCAGTTCTCCTTGGTCAGCCGCCTCATTCCACCACCCTCGGCCCCCATCACCAGTGCCAGAGGCCCTGTCAGATCGGCATCATGAAGCAGCTCCGATGCCTCACCAGCCGCACCAACGATCCAGAGCCCCCGGTCGGCCAGCCCTTTCAACAGGCGGGAGAGGTTGGTGACCATCACAAACGGGAGTGATTCCGCAGCCCCACAGGATACCTTGCGTACAACGGGGGTAATCCCCACGGAGCGATCTCTGGGGACCACAACCGCATCAACCCCTGCCGCCTCTGCACTTCTGAGGCAGGCACCCAGATTGTGTGGATCGGTCACACCATCCAGAATCAACAGAAATGGAGGGTGAGAGAGCTGGTCCAGCATCTCCTCCAGCCAGTTCTCATCCACGGTTTTCCGGCCACTCCTGGATGATGGCTCTGCAACCACACCCTGATGGACAGCCCCCTGAGTCACTCGATCCAGCTCCTTTTTCGAGACCTTGCGGATCGATACCCCCTGCCGCTTTGCCTGCCTCAGGAGCTCCTGAACCCGCTTGTCATGACGACGCTCATCGACAAGCAGGATATCGGCCGGTTGTGATTGCCCCGATTTCAGCCAGCCGCGGACTGCATGGATCCCGAAAATCTGCTCCATCAACTACCGTTTTCCCTTGCTGCGCCTGGCCGTACTTCTGACAGATTTTTTTCTAGCCGGACGCTTTGCAGCACCCTGTTTACCACGCTTTGGAGC
>CAYFMF010000022.1:0-24235 GCA_964344135.1 uncultured Piscirickettsiaceae bacterium | reverse complement strand
TGACCACCCTTTGAGGCAGCCTTTTTCTCTGTACCCCGCTTTCCAGCTGATGCTGGCGCTCTCTTCTTGCCCCGTTTGCTGCTCCCCTTGCCCCCCCGCTTTTCCCTCTTCTCAGCACTGGAACCTCTCTTCCCTCTCCCCTTTCCAGCGCTCTTCTTTTCCAGGTGAAGAAAATCGATCTTGCGTTCATCCAGATCGACCCGTGCCACCTGCACCCGAATGCTGTCTCCCAGACGGAAACGGCGCCCCCCCTGCTCTCCGGTCAGCTGATGGCGTACCGGATCAAAGTGGTAGTAGTCGTTCTGCAGTGCAGTGATATGGATCAGTCCATCCACAAAGATCTCATCCAGTGTGACAAAGAGGCCAAAACCGGTGACCCCACTCACCACACCATTAAACTCCTCTCCCACGTGGTCCATCATGTATTCACATTTCAGCCACTCGGTCGCATCCCGGGTTGCATCATCGGCCCGTCGCTCGGTTGTGGAACACTGCTCTCCGAGGCGGCCCATATCCTCCCTGCTGTAACGAAAACCGGAGCTCCCCTTTTTCATCACCGAGCGAACCATTCCGGCATCCAGCAGGTGTCCTATGGCACGATGGACCAGCAGATCGGGATAACGACGGATCGGCGAGGTGAAGTGGGCGTAGTTGTCGTGAGCAAGCCCAAAGTGGCCGACACTCTCCGGTGAGTAGACCGCCCGGTTCAGACTTCTCAACAGTACCGTCTGGATGAGATTGAACTCGGGTCGGTTGCGGGCCAGATCAAGAACCCGTGCATAATCCCCAGGCTGTGGGCGATCCCCCCCCGCCAGGGTGAGGCCAAACTCCCTGAGAAAGAGACGCACCTCATCAAGGCGATCTGCCGCCGGCTGTTCATGGATACGGTAGAGGGTTGGTATCTTGTTGCGCTTCAGGTAACGTGCCGCACAGACATTGGCCGCGATCATGAACTCCTCGATCATCTTGTGTGCATCATTGCGTATCGTCGGCACAATGCGATCAATCTTCTTTCCTTCACCAAAGAGGATCTGTGTCTCCACGGTATCGAAATCGATCGCACCACGAACGGTACGTGCATCCCTGAGCACCTGGTAGAGTGAATGGAGCTCCTCGAGTTGGGGCAGGTATCTGCTGTAGATTGGGGGCAGCGCATCGACCTTCCCATCCAGTGCATCGCCAACCTGATTGTAGATCATGCGTGCTGCGGAGCGCATGACCCCGCGATGAAAACGGGAGCGAGTAACATGACCCTGCTCGTTGATCTGCATCTCACAGACCATACAGAGCCGGTCCACATCAGGATTGAGGGAGCAGAGCCCGTTGGAGAGCGACTCCGGGAGCATGGGTACCACATGCCCGGGGAAATAGACCGAATTGCCCCGCACAATCGCCTCGCGATCCAGCGGACTCTCCGGCTCAACGTAGTGAGAGACATCGGCAATCGCAACCAGCAGACGCCACCCCTTTGCGGTACGGCTGCAGTAGACCGCATCATCAAAGTCCCGCGCATCCTCCCCATCGATGGTTACCAGCGGGGTATCACGAAAATCCTTGCGCCCCTGTTTGGCCTCTTCCGGAACCTCTGCCGGGATTGATGCCGCCTGACGATCAACGGCATCGGGCCAGAGATGCGGGATCTCGAAGGCGCGGATGGCGATGTCAATCTCCATCCCGGGTGCCATATGGTCACCCAGAACCTCGACCACCCTGCCAATGGGAGCACTCCGCTTGGAGGGCTGCTCGACCAGTTCAACCAGAACGATCTGGTCATTTTTTGCACCTGCCCGCATATCTGGAGGGACCAGAATGTCATGGGTAATATGTTTGTTGCTGGGGACAACCGTTCCTACGCCACGCTCAAGGAAATGGCGCCCGACAACCTGCTGTGTCCCCCGCTCCAGAACCTTGACGACCTGCCCCTCCCGCTTGCCTCGACGGTTGACACCCACAATCGAGACCAGCAGACGATCTCCATGCATCACTGAACGCATCTGTTTTGCATGGAGGAAGACATCCTCTCCCCCCTCGTCGGGGATCAGAAAGCCAAAGCCATCCGGATGGCCCTGTACACGCCCACGCACCAGATCCATGCGCTCAATCAGCCCATAGGCCCCACGCCGGTTTTTTGCGATCTCTCCATCCCGTGACATTGCAATCAGGCGCCGGCGCAACCCCTCCTGACGCTCCTCATCCTCATAACCAAAATGGTCAATCAGATAACGCAGTGACTGAGGGGCACTGCTACTCTCCAGCACCTTCATGATCTCACGCCGTTCCGCAACGGGAACCGCGTAAGTCTTGTTATTCTCTTCTTTCAATGAATTTTTACTCTTGTTTTTTGCTCTAAATTATTGACACCAACCAGATGGCTCGGTAAAGTGCGCGCTCATTTCCTGCTACAGGAGATTCCACACCTTGCCTGGGTGGCGGAATTGGTAGACGCGCTAGCTTCAGGTGCTAGTGGGGGCAACCCCGTGGAGGTTCAAGTCCTCTCCCAGGCACCATCTTTTCTCCTTTTCCCTTTCAATGTGCGGTATCTTACGCCATTGCCGATTTATCAGGGGGAAATTCATGATCCGCACGTTATTTACTCTCTCTCTTCTCTTTCTGCTCGCTGGCTGTTCCAGTGAAACCGCCGATGGTGACACTGCCACTGCAGCACCGGAACTGAAGGGAACCATAGCCACCTCAGCCGCACCTGTTGTGATGAGCAATCTGCAGGGGCACCGGGTCTACCTCTATTTTCTCCCCATGGAGTGCGAGCCCTGCTGGGTCAATCTTGAGGAGATGAACAAGGTGCGCGAAGAGCTGAATATGGCAGGCATCGTGATGTATGACGATAATTTTGATGTCAACAAACAGAACTTTGCCGTCTATGAACTGAGTCGAAGACACTTCATCACCCTGCTCCCTGTCTATACCGATGATGATGAGAATATCGCCTACGACTATGATGTCGAAGAGGCGCCGATGTGGCTCACAATCAATGAGGATGGGATGATCGAACGGCGGGATCCTGCCCCCCCACCCGAGCTCCTGAAACTGATCACACTGGAGCGCTGACTGCGATCCGTTACAACTCAGGAGAAGGGATGGTTGAGAACAATCGTCTCTTCACGGTCCGGACCGGTTGAGATAATGTCAATCGGCACCCCACAGAGCTCCTGCAGTCGGTTCAGATAGGATTTGGCGTTCTCCGGCAGCGCATCATACTCACGCACTCCCAGCGTGGACTCGCTCCACCCGGCCATCTCCTCATAAACGGGCTCACAGGCCTCGAAGGCATCTGCACCAATCGGTGGGGAGCTCCTGACCTCGCCATCCATTCGGTAACCGGTACAGATTTTCAGACTCTCCAGTCCATCCAGCACATCCAGCTTGGTAATACAGAGCCCTGTAAAGCTGTTGATCTGCACCGCACGGCGTAGTGCAACGGCATCAAACCATCCACAGCGACGGGCACGGCCCGTAGTGGCACCAAACTCATGTCCCTTTTCAGCCATGTGCTGACCATTTTCGTCACGCAGTCCATCCCCATCATAGAGCTCGGTTGGGAAGGGGCCGGAGCCAACACGTGTTGTATAGGCCTTGGTAATACCGAGAACATAGTCCAGGTAGCGTGGGCCCACACCGGTTCCCGCCGAGGCACCACCCGCTGTTACCGTTGAAGAGGTGACATAGGGGTAGGTTCCATGATCGATATCGAGTAGCGTCCCCTGTGCTCCCTCAAACAGCAGCCCCTTGCCCGCATCCTGCAGCCTGAAGAGCTCATCGGTAACATCCGTTGTCATGCCGCGCAGCTCTTCGGCCATTGCCAGTGAGCTCTCCAGCACCTCCTGGTAATCAACCGGATCCGCCTTGAAGTAGTTGACCAGGGCAAAGTTATGGTACTCCATCACCTCGCGCAGACGCTCACTGAAGCGCTGCTCGTCGAGCAGGTCTCCCAGACGGATTCCACGACGAGAGACCTTGTCCTCATAGGCGGGCCCTATCCCTCGCCCTGTTGTTCCAATGGCCTTCTTGCCGCGGGCGATCTCGCGCGCCTGATCCAGTGCAACATGGTAGGGGAGGATCAGGGGACAGGCCTCGCTGATGCGCAATCTCTCGCGCGCGGGGATCCCGTTCTCCTCCAGCATGCGGATCTCCTTCAGCAGCGCATCGGGGGCCAGAACCACACCATTGCCGATAAAGCAGGTTACGTTGTCGCGCAGGATACCGGATGGAATCAGATGCAGAACCGTGGTTTCGCCATCAATCACCAGGGTATGTCCGGCATTGTGGCCACCCTGAAAACGTACCACTGCAGCGGCACGATCAGTCAGCAGATCAACGACCTTTCCCTTGCCCTCATCACCCCATTGAGATCCGATAATTACAACATTCTTAGCCATCTGTTCCATTCTCTAAAATTAACAATATGTTTCTGAATCCATTCAGCACACAGGCACCCTGACTGACGACACTCAGGGCTGTTCCGAATCAATTCATGGCGGCCCCTTCTTCCTGTGCGATCGACTCAACCACCCAGCGCTTCTCTCTCTTCACCAGATGACGATCACACCCCATTTCGGACCCACTCACGCCCTGTCCTGGCAGTTCCACGAGCACCCGCTCTCCACCGCTGCGCAGCTCTCCAATCTTCTGCAGAAGCAGCTCATCCTCACTGATGGGGGCAAAAATCGCTGATGGAGGATAGTTCTGCTCCCCACCAATTGCAACGAGATTCTTCAGGTCGGCACTGAAGCCGGTTGCGGGGCGGGCACGCCCAAAGACAGCACCCACATTATCATAGCGACCACCCAGGGCAACCGCCTCCCCCCTGCCGGGAACATAGGCCGCAAATACAACGCCAGTGTGGTAGTCAAACCCTCTCAGCTCTGCCAGATCAAAATGGAGCTCGACGGCCCACTGTTGATCTGAGGCCACCGCAGCGATCTGCTCCAGACGCTCGATTGCCTGCTGGATGGCAGGATCCATCCCCTGGCCCGATGAGAGGATCTCTCGCGCCTCTTGAAGAATCTCTACCCCACCATTCAGCTCCTTGAGTGCGATCAACTGACTGCGCAGTGACTCATCAGAGACCGCACCATTCACCAACTCAACAATCTCGGTTGATGCCTTGCGTTGCAGTGCATCAAAGAGCTGTGACTCCTGCTCGCTGGAGAGCCCTGCCTCTGCAACCAGGCTGCGGTAGATCTCTACATGGCCCAGATCGAGCACAATGGGTTGCTGGCCGGCAAGCTGCAGCATCTCCAGCATCAGCCGGATCACCTCAAGATCACTCTCGATACCGGAGTGTCCATAGAGCTCGGCGCCCACCTGAATGGGGCTACGGGTTGCTCCCGAGATTTCGGGGCGGGTGTGGAGCACCGACCCCAGATAACAGAGGCGGACCGGCCCCTCACGGTTGAGACGATGCGCATCTATCCGGGCTACCTGTGGGGTCATGTCGGCCCGAACCCCCATCATGCGGCCACTCAGCTGATCCGTCAGCTTGAATGTCTGCAGATCCAGATCATTGCCAGTGCCTGTCAGCAGCGATTCCAGATATTCGATCAGTGGCGGGATAACGGTCTCATAGCCCCAGCTGTGGAAGAGATCCAGAGTATCCCTGCGCAGTGACTCGATTCCTGCAACCTCCGAAGGGAGCAGCTCCTCAATTCCATCCGGAAGCCTCCAACGCTCCACCGACTGTTGCATCTCTCTCTCCTGTGAACTCATGCAATTCTCACAAAATAGAGCAGCCCTGCACCGGCCACCATACTGATTAGGCCCATTTTCCTCAGCTGCCCGCTCTCCATCCCGGAGAGCCTGCTCATTGTCTCTCTCCAGCCATCCGGATTGAGCGCCGGCAGAAGCCCCTCAATCACCAGTACAAGACCGAGTGCCGCAAAGAGATCTGACCACGCCATCACCAGAAACTGCCACCCTACTGGGTCTTCTTTCCGGTAAAGTACTGGAAGAACTCACTGTCCGGCTCCAGAACCAGAAGGTCACCCTGGCTGCGGAAGGTGTTCTCATAGGCATCCAGACTGCGGTAGAAGGCGTAAAACTCCGGGTTCTTCCCGTATGCATTGGCGTAGGTCTCTGTCGCCTTGGCATCCCCCTCACCCCGCATCTTATCTGCCTCCTGATTTGCCTCTGCCAGAATCACCGTACGCTGACGATCCGCGTCTGCACGAATTCGCTCCGCAGCCTCTGCACCTTTCGAACGGAACTCCTTGGCAATTCTGTCTCGCTCCGCCTCCATGCGACGGAAGACCGAATTACTTACCTCCTGAGGCAGGTCGACACGCTTGATCCTTACATCCACCACCTCAATGCCAAACTCCTTGGCCTGATGGGCGGCAATCTCCGTGATTGCCTTCATGATCTCGTCACGTTCACCGCTAATCACCTCCTGAACGGAACGCTTGCCAAACTCTCCACGCAGACCATCCTTGACCACCTGGGAGAGACGCTGGTTGGCAACCCAGACATCGCCACCTACTGACTTGAAGAAGGTCTCAACATGACCGATCCGCCATTTGACGAAGGAGTCCACCAGTACGTTCTTCTTCTCAACGGTCAGGTAGCGCTCCGGATCGGCATCCAGTGTCTGGATCCGCTTGTCAAACTTGCGTACGTTATTGACAATCGGGACCTGGAAATGGAGCCCGGGCTCATAGTCAGTCTCTGCAATCTGCCCCAGCCTGAACTTGATTGCCAGTTCACGCTCATCAACAATAAATGCGGAGAGCGAGATCACAACCACGGCCACAACAACAAGGCCAATAATAAACTTGATTCCCTTCATGACTATCTCCCTCTTGAGCGCTGGTTTGAACGCGCACCAGAGCTACCCTGTGAACGTGTGGTTTCACTGCTGCCTGACGTCACACTCTGTGTAATGGTGCGAACAGCCCCCCTGCCATCACGCTCCACCATCTTGTCCAGTGGCAGATAGAGCAGACTGTTTCCTCCATCCACATCCACCATCACCTTGCTGGAGCGGGAGAGAACCGCCTCCATGGAGTCGATATAGAGTCGCTTGCGGGTTACCTCCGGTGCCTTCTCGTACTCGGCCAGAATCTGGTTGAAACGGGAGGTCTCACCATCCGCCTTGACAATGACCTTCTGGCGATAGGCCTCGGCCTCGGCCAGAATTCTGGCTGATGCACCACGCGCCTTCGGCAGAAGATCGTTGTGGTAGGCCTCGGCCTCATTGATCAGACGCTGCTTGTCCTCACGCGCCTTCACAACATCGGCGAAAGATCCCTGAACCTGATCGGGTGGCTGGGCATCCTGCATATTGACCGTGGTGACCTCCAGACCGGTATTGTAACGGTCTGCAATCTCCTGAATCAGGTCACGAGCCCGCAGGGCAATATCGGCACGCCCCTCAGTCAGGACAAAGTCCATCTTGGACTTGCCGATGACATCACGCACCGCACTCTCCGTCGCCTGACGCAGCGTGGTGTCGGGATTGAGGACACTGAAGAGATAGTTTCTTGCATCCTTGATTCGATACTGCACCGCAAACTTGATATCAATGATGTTCTCATCCTTGGTCAGCATCAGTGATTCGCGTGGAACCGAACCGGTTGACTGGGTTCCGCCACGCGAGCGGTAACCGATCTCGATGTTGCGGATCTCCTCTACATTGACCTTCTCGACCGTTGCGATTGGATAGGGTGGTGCCCAGTGTGGCCCCGGCATGGTGCTGTCACTGTATTTACCGAACAGAAGCACCACACCCCGCTCTGCGGGATCAACAATATAGATTCCGGAGAGCAGCCAGACTGCAATCAATCCTCCAATAATCGTGCCGAGACCGATTGGAGAGCTCCCCCTCTTTCCCCCGCCCCCTGTTGGAGTCGAGGCATCACCACCCTTGCCTCCGCCAAAAATCCCGGCGAGTGAGTTCTGAAGTTTTTTCACAACCTCATCCAGATCGGGGGGCTGCTGGTTGCCGCCCCCCCAGGGGTCCTTGCCGGGCTGTTTTGATCCATCATCCCAGCCCATCTCGCTCTTGCCCGATTGACTCGGGGCGCTGCGCATCTCCGTTGCAGCAGGCCGGTTCTGCATCCCTTGGTCTTGCATCTATTTGTCCCTAATACTCAGTAAATTATGTTCTGACTGCCTCTCTTGAACCCTTCCATTCATGCATGCAGGCTCAACAAGAGTCGATTCTCTCAAGAAGGTGTAGATGATCCAGTGTTTTGCGCGGGAGTTCAACCTCCATCTTCCATCCCCCTTCATCAGGGAATGACTCGGAGAGCACCCCTCCCTCGCGGTGCAGTTCGGCATGGAGTTTCCCCTCATGGGGCTGCAGCAGAACGGTCCCCTGAATCGATTTTCCACAGAAATATTCAGTAAGAACCTCCAGCAGCAGATCAATCCCCTCACCGCTCCTGGCTGAGAGCCAGACCCGCACCACACGCCCCTCACTGTCCCGATCCACCCGGGGGGGCAGTGAGTCAGCAAGATCAATCTTGTTGTAGATCTCAAGCTGCGGCACCTGGTCTGCACCAATCTCCAGCAGCACCTCATTGACCTGGTCAATATGGTCCTGACGATCCTCATGGACGGTGTCGATTACATGAAGCAGCAGATCCGCCTCACAGGTCTCCACCAGGGTCGAACGGAAGGCCTTGACCAGATCATGTGGGAGATTGCGGATAAATCCAACCGTATCGGCAACCACCACATCCCGCCCACCCGGGAGATTGATACTGCGCAGTGTTGGATCCAGTGTTGCGAAGAGCTGGTTTGCGGCATAAATATTCTCATCGGTAAGCCGATTGAAGAGGGTGGACTTCCCCGCATTGGTGTAACCAACCAGGGATATTGTGGGGATGGTCGCCCGTTTTCTCGAGCGCCGTCCCAGAGAGCGGGTTGCATCCACCTTCTCCAGTCGCCTGGTAATCTGCTTGATGCGTTGTGCGATCATCCGCCGATCACTCTCCAGCTGCGTCTCTCCTGGCCCTCGCAGACCAATACCACCCTTCTGGCGCTCCAGATGGGTCCAGCCACGAATCAGGCGAGTCGACAGATGGCGCAGTTGAGCCAGCTCAACCTGCA
Source organism: uncultured Piscirickettsiaceae bacterium (assembly GCA_964344135.1). GTDB lineage: Bacteria > Pseudomonadota > Gammaproteobacteria > Thiopontia. The sequence goes on along the minus strand of CAYFMF010000022.1, from coordinate 15,169 downwards.
GTTTTCCCTCATGGGAACGGGCGCGCTGTGCAAAGATATCGAGAATCAGTGTGGTACGGTCCAGCACACGGCACTGAAACAGTTTCTCCAGGTTGCGCTCCTGGGCGGGGGTCAGCGCATGGTTGAAGATCACCAGATCGATATCCTCGGCAGCAACCAGATCGCGAATCTCCTCCGCCTTGCCGCTGCCGATAAAGTATTTGGGCTCTACGGAGTTCCTTCTGACCACAAGAGTGCGGACAATCTCGGCCCCTGCAGAGTCGGCAAGAAGCTCGAACTCCTCTACGACCTCGTAGGGATTTTCCTCATGCAGATCCAGGTGAACCAGCAGGGCACGATCACCGCCCCGGTGGCGTTCAAAGAATTGGGCCAAACACTATTGAAGAAGCTACTCTTCTTCCTCGTAATCAAGGTTGATGGGGCGTGAAGGGACTATTGTCGAGATGGCATGCTTGTAGACCATCTGACTGACTGCACTCTTCAGCAGGATGACAAACTGATCGAACGAGTCAATCTGTCCCTGCAGCTTGATTCCATTCACGAGGAATATCGATACAGGGATCTTCTCCTTGCGCAGGGCATTGAGAAAGGGTTCCTGAAGTTGCTGACTTTTCTTACTCATGGCTGATCCCATTTATTATTGTTATAGGTGAATTGCCCATACTATCAGAACCAGTACAAAAGTAGAATCATTTATCACGAAGATTATTGAATATGTTTTCGGCGCTATCCGCCACACCAGGCTCCAGCCACTCAACCGCAGAGGGCCAGTTGCGGAGCCAGGTAAGCTGTCGCTTTGCAAGTTGGCGGGTTGCCACAACTGCACGCTCTACCATCTCCTCACGACTCAACCTGCCATCCAGGTACTCCCAGACCTGCCGATAGCCCACAGAACGGATGGAGGGGGTGTCCAGCGATAGATCCTCACGCTTTTTCAGCTGCTCAACCTCCTCAATCAACCCCTGCTCCACCATCTCCAGCAGACGTCTCTCTATTCGCTGATGGAGGATGGAGCGCTCCTGCGGCGCAATCGCCACCATTTGGACCGATTCGGGCGGCAGTGGGGCCGCCTGCTCCTGCTGCTGAAGCTGGCTCATTGGCACCCCGGAGATCTCGTAAACCTCCAGTGCTCGAATGATTCTCTGTGGATCATTGCGGTTGATGCGCTCCGCAGCAACCGGATCGATCTCACAAAGATGATTGTAAAGTGTCTCCAGTCCATTGTTCTTGCTTCTCTTTTCAAGATCCAGGCGAACCTCCATGTCGGACTCCGGCAGCCTGGAGAGTCCAAACTGAAGGGCCCGGAAATAGAGCATGGTTCCGCCCACCAGTAGCGGGATCTTCCCCCTGATGCGAATCTCTTCGATCTCCCTCTCTGCGTCACTCCGGAAGCGGGCCGCAGAGTAGGGTTCGGCAGGATCCAGAAAGTCGATCAGTCGGTGCGGGGCACGCCTCAGTGTCTCCGCATCCGGCTTGGCGGTACCAATATCCATCCCGCGATAGACCTGCGCAGAGTCGACGCTGATAATCTCAAAGGGAAAACGCTCCACCAGCTCCACCGCAAGGGCAGTCTTCCCGGCGGCTGTCGGACCCGCCAGAAAGAGCAGTTTCTCCCCAGACAGGTCAACACGCTCCCTCACCACACTACTGTCCACGAAGAAAGAGTCCATCCAGCTCTGCCAGTGTCAACTGCCTCCAGGTGGGTCTGCCATGGTTGCATTGGCCACTGCGCTCCGTCTGCTCCATGTCTCTCAACAGTGCATCCATCTCCGGCAGCGTCAGCTGTCTGCCTGCTCGCACCGAGCCATGACAGGCGATGGTCGCCAGCACCTCATTGATCTTTTCACGAATACGCTCACTGCTCTCATGCTCCAACAGATCTGCCAGCAGATCCCTGGCAAGCTGTCCAATATCTGCATTGGAGAGCAGCACCGGAACCTCCCGCACCACGACAGAGAGCGGACCGGAACGATCAAGCGTCAACCCGATCTCCCCAAACAGCGGCTGCATCTGCTCCACAAGCTCTGCCTCCTTCTCGCTCACCGCGAGGGTGACCGGAACCAGAAGACGCTGGGAGCGGACCCCCTCCCCCTCTACACCACGCTTCAGCCGCTCATAGGTGATGCGCTCATGGGCGGCATGCATGTCCACCAACACCAGCCCCTGGCGGTTCTCGGCAAGAATATAGATCCCGTGAATCTGGGCCAGGGCACGCCCCAGTGGCAGCTCTCCGCCCTCCTCGGAGGATTCCGTCTCTCCACCATATTGCGAACTGGATAGTGGACGGTATAACGAAGGGGAGGGCTCTGCGACGCTCCCCCCCACAGCTGCACGCAGGTCGAGGGGGCGACTGCGTTGTGGAATTTCAACGGATGGCCGACCCACTGCGGCAGACTGGGTGGCTGGTGACTCTCTGATCTCGCCGGTCTCCCGATCAACCACCTCCTGGGGGACATCCGCACCAGGCCGATCCGCAGCCAGCGCATCCCGGACACTCCTTGAGAGAAAGCCATGCACCTGACGGCTCTCGCGAAAACGGACCTCATGCTTGGTGGGGTGAACATTGACATCCACCATCTCCGGATCCATCTCCAGAAAGAGCAGGTAAGCCGGGTGGCGACCATGAAACAGCACGTCCTGGTAGGCCTGACGCAGCGCATGGGTCACCACCCGGTCCCTGATCATCCGTCCATTGACAAAAAAGAACTGCTGGTCCGGCTGACTGCGTGACGCAGCGGGTTGCACGATCCAGCCACTGAGTCTGAGCCCGGGGATTTCACTCTGCAGATAGAGGGCGTGCTCCATGAAGTCTCCCCCCAGCACGGCCCGAATCCGCCGCTCCCACTCCTTCTGTCCCTCCCCAGCCGGATAGTCACGGACCACCCTGCCATTATGGCTGAGAAGCAGCATGATCTCGGGGTGTGCCAGTACCGTTCTGCGCACCACATCCTCGACATGGCGAAACTCCGTCCTCTCGGCGCGCATGAACTTCTTGCGGGCCGGGGTATTGAAGAAGAGATCCCGCACCTCGACTGTAGTCCCCTGCGGATGGGGATCGGGCTGTGGCGACTGAAGCTCCATCCCACCATCAGAGAAGAGTCTCCACCCCTGCTCCTCTCCACCAAACCGGGAGACCAGCTGCAACCTGGAGACGGAGGCAATACTGGGGAGCGCCTCGCCACGAAAACCGAGCGTGGTGATCCGTCCCAGATCCTCCACAGTGGTGATCTTGCTGGTTGCATGGCGCTCAAGGGCCAACTCCAGATCCTGCCGAGGAATCCCCCGGCCATTATCCCTGACCCGGATCATCCTGGCCCCACCCTCCTCGATATCGATCCAGATTCGGCTTGCCCCTGCATCAATACTGTTCTCCAGCAGCTCCTTGAGCACCGAGGCGGGACGCTCGACCACCTCCCCCGCCGCAATCTGGTTGGAGAGCTGGCTGGAGAGCCTCTGAATTCTTCCTGACTCTGTTCCCATCAATGAACTCTCAGTTTCTGCCCAATCTTCAGCAGATCCCCACTCCCGGGATTGAGCTTGCGCAGATTGTTAAGTGAGACCCCGCTCTCTCTTGAGATCGAGGTCAGGGTATCCCCCCTCTTCACCCGGTAATATTTTTTTCTGGAAACCGGGCCAGCTCCACCACTTTTGGTTCCAGCAGCTGATGTGGAGAGCGATTGTGTTACCGGATAGCGAAGCGCAAACTGGCGAACCCCATTCATCATCGCATTGGCCAGCTTCTGCTGGTGTGCTGCCGTACGCAACTTCTTCTCCTCTCCCGGGTTGGTAATAAAACCGGTCTCCACCAGCATGGAGGGGAAGTCCGGTGCCTTGAGAACAGCAAAACTGGCCCTGTGGACCTGGTTGCCGTGCAGCCGCGCAACCTTTTTCATCTCCTTGAGTACGATATCTGCCAACTCAAGACTCACCTTCTGATTTGCACTGCGCTCCATATCCCTCAGTGCATAGGCAACGGAACGCGACTCCCTCCTCTTGTCGACCCCACCGATACGGTCGGCACGATTCTCACGCCGCGCCAGCCAGCGTGCCATCTCGGAAGAGGCCCGTTTGTCGGAGAGCACAAAAACCGAGGCACCCCGGGCCGAGCGCTTCCTGAAACCATCGGCATGGATCGAGATCAACAGATCGGCCTTGCTCTCTCTCGCCCTGCGCACACGGCCACCCAGACTGACATAGTAGTCCCCCTTGCGGATCATGACAGCACGCATCCCCGGCTCATGCTGAATCAGCCTCTCAAGACGGCGCGCAATGGCCAGCACGATCCTCTTCTCCTTTGTCCCCTTGTGCCCCACTGCACCCGGATCCTCTCCACCGTGACCCGCATCAATTGCAATGGTCAACAGGCGCCGTCTCGGTGCCGGCTTCGTCCGCTCAACCGGCTCCTGCTCCAGGTTGTGAAGATCCAGCACCAGACGGTGGCCATAACTCTCATTCGGGGGAAGCAGGAACGAACGTGCCTCAACCCCCTTGCGCAACAGAAACTCAACCACAAACTGGGAACCACCTCCTCCATATCGGGTTCTGACCGATTTGAGGCGGGGATCCTCCTTGACCACCGCATCCAGGGAGAGAATGGGTTCCGCCCGGTTCAGTCTGAGCGTGATCTTTCCGGGGTTTCCACTCCTGCTCAATTTGTAATCAACTTTCTGGTCCAGGTCGAGGACGATACGGGTATGGTCCGGCGCAGGCCAGAGACGAATCCCAAAAATTGAGGCAGCACCACTGGCACGAGCCGGAACCACGCCCAACAGGGGCAGAGATCCGGCAATCTGGAGAAAACGGCGACGCCCCGGTAGCCCCCTATCCATCCGCATGCCACCTCTCGCTGACCATATCCAGCAGGCGCTCATCTCCCCTGCACTCCACCTGCCGCCCCTCACCCGACTCCATGAATGAGAGCACAAGATCGGGCTGTGGCAGGATCCCCTCTCCACGCTCCGGCCACTCCACCAGCAGGATCGAGTGGTCAAGATAGTCCCTGATCCCCATGAACTCCAGCTCCTCGGGATCACAGAGCCGGTAGAGGTCAAAATGGTAGACCGCCCCACGCTCGAGAAGGTAGGGCTCCACCAGAGTATAGGTTGGGCTCTTGACATTGCCACTGTGGCCCAGCTGCTGGATGAACCCGCGCGCAAAGGTGGTCTTTCCCATCCCAAGATCCCCCTGAAGAGAGAGCAGTGCAGGGGCAGCCAGAAGCTCGGCAAAGAGTGCACCAAACCGTTCCATCTCTCTCTCATTGGGAATTTCAAAAACCATCACTGCGCATTATCCTGGAAAATGCAGTTGAGCGCGAAAAAGACGCGTAACAAATCCATGTGCATGGTGAATTTATAAATCGCGTGGTCACCTTATTGGTGATGAGCGCATTTCTGAATGTGCCAGGTGCATGATGACCTTGCGTGGACTTTCGTGATTCAACTGCGTTTCAAGGTTGAATCCGCCCAGGATTATATAGAGAGTTGCATCGGTATTGGCAGCCATTCCTCTACCTCCTATACTGCCCTCCATGGATATCTCCCCCAACCAGCTGAAGAGAGAGATCAGCCAGTGGTCAGCCGATCTCGGATTCCAGGGGTTTGGGGTTACCCACTGCAATCTGGAGACCCATGGGCGGGCACTGCAACAGTGGACCAGCCAGGGACTCCATGGGGAGATGGAGTATATGGTGCGGCACGGCACCAAGCGGAGCCACCCGGAGGCGCTGGTTCCGGGCACCCTCTCCCTGCTCTCCTTCCGCATGAACTACCTTCCGCCCGAGGCAGCCAACTCCTGGGAGATTCTGGGGCAGCAGGAGAGGGGGTTTGTCTCGCGCTATGCCCTGGGCAGGGACTACCACAAGGTGATGCGAAACCGCCTGGGGCAGCTTGCGAGGCAGATCGAAAACCGCATCGGCCCCTTTGGTCACCGCCTCTTTGTCGACAGCGCACCGGTACTGGAGAAGGGGATCGCGGAGAACAGTGGCGTTGGCTGGATTGGAAAACACAGCAATCTGATCCATAGAAGGAGTGGTTCCTGGTTCTTTCTTGGGGAGATCTACAGTGACCTCCCGCTGGAACCCGACCCCCCAGCCACCAACCACTGTGGCAGCTGTGATGCCTGTATCACCGTCTGCCCAACCGATGCCATTGTGGCGCCCTACCGGGTCGATGCACGCCGCTGCATCTCCTATCTGACTATCGAGCTCCATGGATCCATTCCGCCTGAGTTTCGCAAGGCGATGGGAAACCGGATCTATGGCTGTGATGACTGCCAGCTGATCTGCCCCTGGAACCGTTTTGCAGAACCGAGTCCGGAGCCGGACTACCGGATCCGCCACAACCTCGACACCCCTGAGCTGGTGGAGCTGTTCCACTGGAGTGAGGAGCAGTTCCTGAGCAGGATGGAGGGCTCTCCCATACGCCGCATTGGGCATGAACGCTGGTTGCGCAACATCGCTGTTGCCCTGGGAAACTGCACTGATCCACCATTCAGGGAGCAGGCAATCTCGGCCCTCGATACGAGAGCGGGTCACCCCTCAGAGATGGTCAGGGAGCATGTAGTGTGGGCCCTGGAGCAGCTGATGCCTGGTGATAGAGTCATTAATCCAGAATAAAGTGCTGGCGATAAAAGCGCATCTCCTCGATCGATTCACGGATATCAGCCAGCGCAGTATGGGCGCCACGCTTCTCGAACTGCTCCAGAATCGCCGGCTTCCACCGCTGCGCCAGCTCCTTGAGGGTGCTGACATCCAGGTTGCGGTAGTGGAAATGGTTCATCAACTCCGGCATCTCACGGGCCATGAAGCGGCGATCCTGACAGATGCTGTTGCCACACATCGGTGACTTCCCCTCCGGGACATGCTGACGCAGAAAATCGAGTGTCGCGAGTTCCGCCTCCCTCATCGGAACCCCCTCCTCACGGATGCGACGAATCAGTCCAGACTCACCATGTGTCTTGGTATTCCACTCATCCATTCCGGCAATGGTCTCTTCCGGCTGGGCAATGGCAAAGACTGGCCCCTCGGCCAGGATCTCAAGGTCGGCACTGGTCACAATGGTCGCAATCTCGATAATGGAGTCACTCTCGGGCTTCAGCCCCGTCATCTCCAGATCAACCCAGATCAGGTTCTCTTCAGATTGTTGCGTATCGCTGCCACCATCCATCGTGTTCGCCTTCTCCATAGTCTCTTTCTCTCATCCTCTGTACAATCGGTGGATTATTACACAACAGAGAGGAACCGATATTGGAGAGCGCTCAACTTTTTTCCACCCTTTTTCTGCTGATGGTCCTCGCCCATCTGCTGCTTGAGCTGTGGCTCTCCAGACGCCAGATCGGTTCTGTACAACACCACCGCGCTGCAGTCCCTGACCACTTCAGCAGTGCACTGCCTCTGGACAAACACCAGAAGGCGGCAGACTACACAACGGCCAGGCAGCAGCTGGGGCAAATTGAGCTTCTCTATGGAACCCTGCTCCTCATCGGCTGGACCCTGGGTGGCGGCCTTGAGTGGCTTGATCAGGCATGGCGAGCTCTTGCCACCAACCCCCTCTACCTCGGCACCGGCTTTATGCTCTCCTTCTTCATCATCAGCGGAACGCTTGCCCTCCCCTTCTCGATCTACACCACCTTTATCCTGGAGTCGAGATTTGGATTCAACCGCACCACAATCTCCACCTTTGTGACCGATCTCATCAAACAGCTGCTGCTGTCACTGATTATCGGCATCCCGCTGCTGTTGCTGATTCTCTGGTTGATGAGTGATGCCTCTGCCCTCTGGTGGCTTCAGGTCTGGGGAGTTTGGATCGCATTCACCCTGCTGATGATCTGGGCCTGGCCCACCTTCCTGGCACCCCTCTTCAATAAATTTACCCCGCTGGAGAATGAGGCGCTGAGGGAGAAGATTGAGCAGCTGCTCCAGGGCGCCGGATTCGACTGCGATGGGATTTTTGTCATGGATGGCTCCAGGCGATCCGGACACGGCAATGCCTACTTCACCGGACTGGGAAAGAAGAGAAGAATCGTCTTCTACGACACCCTGCTCGAAACCCTGGATGATGACGAGATACTGGCTGTTCTGGCACATGAGCTGGGGCACTTCAGGAACAACCACATCAAGAAACGGCTGCTGCTGACTGCCCTGATCTCACTCACGGCGCTCGCAATTCTCGGATGGCTGATTGAGCAGCTCTGGTTCTATCAGGGTCTGGGCATCAGCACGCCGTCAGACCATGCTGCACTGCTCCTCTTTCTTGCCGCCTCTCCGGCGTTCACCTTCTGGATCCAGCCGATGATGGCGGCCTACTCCAGAAAGCACGAGTTCGAGGCGGACGACTTTGCTGCGGAACATGCCCGTGCCAGCAGCCTGATCAGTGCCCTGGTTGCACTCTACCGGGAGAATGCCTCAACTGTTACCCCCGACCACCTCTACTCTGCATACCATGACTCCCACCCCCCGGCACCGGTGAGAATTGCACACCTTGAAGAGAGCGGCAAAACGGTTAAACTTTAGAGAACCACCAACAATGGATCCACAACCATGAACCATAGAGAAAAGCTGATTCCTGCGATACTGTTTGCCCTGCTGCTTCCGGGCAGCACCCTTGCCGACCCGGAGAATGGACAAGAGTTGCATGATGCCGAATGCCTGCGCTGTCACGGCACCGATGTCTATACCCGCGAGGAGCGAAAACTGGGGACGTTCTTTGACCTCAAGCGACAGGTCAGCATGTGCATCACCATGACCGGTGCGGGGGCAGACTGGTTCCCCGAGGATCAGGATGATGTCATCGAGTACATGAACAAGGCCTTCTACCACTTCACCGAATAACCTGATGCAGCCACGGCCACTGCAGGGGCAGATCATCACCCGCCGTGGCGACCGCCTGATTGTTCAACCCGACAACGACCGGACAATCGATCCACACCCCCCTGTACGCTGCGCACAGCGCAGCAAGCTGCCGCCACTCGCGGTAGGAGACCAGGTCCTGTGGGAGCCGGCAGGGAACAGTGAGGGGGTCATTACCGAGCTGCTGGAACGCAAAAGCCTGCTCAGTCGGCCAGACCCGTTCAACCAGCGCAGGAAGCCCATTGCGGCCAACATTGAGCAGATCATCATTGTCACCGCACCACAACCCGGCATCGATCTACTGCAGATTGACCGCATTATCGTTGCCGCAGAGTCCATCCCGCTACCCTCACTCCTGGCCATCAACAAGAGCGATCTCCTGAGCAGCAGTGAGAGAAAAGAGTGGGAGGAGCGGCTGCAATACTATGAGATGCTGGACCATCCACTGCTCTGGACCAGCGCCAGGAGCAGCGGGGGGCTGGATTCGCTGCAGCAGAGACTGAAAGAGAAAAGCAGCGTACTGGTCGGCCCCTCAGGGGCGGGCAAATCCTCCATCATCAAGGCACTGCTTCCCGAACAGGAGATCGCGGTGGGCGCCCTCTCTGACGGAATTGGCCAGGGAAAACACACCACCAGCGTCTCGACACTCTATCCACTGGAGTGCGGCGGATCACTGATCGACTCCCCGGGAATACGTGAGTTTGGGATATGGGACCTGGATGAGGAGACGATTCGAAATGGATTCAGGGAGTTTGAACAGTATGCCGGACGGTGTCGCTTCAGCAACTGTCGCCACCTCAATGAGCCTGGCTGCGCAATAACCGCTGCTGTTGCCGAGGGGAAAATTCCTGCGATCAGGATTGAGAACTATCGAAAGCTGATCAACAGCGGTGATCAGTAGGCCTGACGCCCTGCCATGGCATGGCCCAGAGTGCCACTGTCGACATACTCCAGCTCCCCGCCGAGCGGAACCCCGTGGGCAATCCGGGTCACCTGGATCTCTCTGGAGCGGGCCATCTCACTGATGAAGTGAGCCGTTGCCTCTCCCTCTACAGTGGGGTTGGTTGCCAGAATCACCTCCCGAACCTCTCCTTCGGCGAGACGCTGTTCCAGCCGATCAAGCCCCAACTCGGCGGGACCGATCCCGTCCAGTGGCGAGAGATGGCCCATCAGCACAAAGTAGCGTCCGCGATAGCTCGCCGTCTGCTCCAGCGCCAGCACATCCATCGGCCCCTCAACAATGCAGAGCAGCGAACCATCCCTTTTCGGATCTGCACACTGGAGACAGAGATCGCTCTCACTCAGGGTACGACAACTGCGACAACGCCCTACCTGCTCAACTGCCGCCGAGATCGCCTGCGCGACCCTTCGCCCCCCATCCCGGTCACGCTCCAGCAGATGATAGGCCATCCGCTGTGCCGATTTGGGGCCCACTCCCGGAAGACAGCGGAGCGAATCGATCAACTCATCGATTAGCGACATGAAGGGCAATCAGAATGGAAGCTTCATTCCGCCGGGAAGATTGAGCCCTGCAGTCATTCCGGACATCATCTCCTTGCTGTTCTCCTCCACCTTGTGAACCGCATCATTGACTGCTGCCGCAACCAGATCCTCCAGCATCTCCTTGTCATCACCCACCAGAGAGTCATCAATCTGCACCCTGCGGATCTCGTGACGACCCGTCATGACCACCTTTACCAGACCTCCGCCAGAGTGCCCCTCAACCTCGCTGGAGGCGAGCTCCTCCTGTGCCTTCTGCATATCTTCCTGCATTTTCTGCGCCTGCTTCATCAGGCCACCAAGACCACCTTTCATCCGATACTCCGTCTATCCATTACATTAATAAATCATTTTCCAGCGGGCTCAATCGACCCCTCCACCACCGACCCGCCAAAGGCACTCTGCAGGGACTGGAAGGTCTCGTCCTGCCGAATCGCCTCTTCCGCCTCACTCCGTGCATGATTGGCCCGTCTCTCTGCCCGCTGAGCGGGGGTATCCAGTGAGTCACTCTGCTGTGCCGTAACAATGGAGAGGGTGACCTCCCTGCCCAGATGGCTGGAGAGCGCCTGCTCAATCTGCTTCTCCCTGGCCTTGTTCAGCAGCATCCCATTCCCCTCTCCAATCTCGAGAACCACCCGCTCACCCTTCTGCTCTCGAAACTGCGTATTCCGTATCAGCTGCCCGGCCGCACCTTTCACCCCAAGACGCCCCACATGCTCCTCCCAGCTCTCTGGAGAGAGCACCACGGCGCTGCCGGAGCTGCCCTTTGGTGCAGCAGCCTCCGACCCTGGCTGCCCACTGGGTGCAGAGGATTGCCGAGAGTCCGCCAACTTGACCGGCCGGTTGCGACTATCGCCACCTGTTACCGGTCTGAATGCAACCATCCGCAACAGCACCATCTCCAGGCCACTGCGGGGGTCTGCTGCCAACGGGAGATCCCTCCTCCCGGTCAGGGCAATCTGATAGAAGAGCTGCAGATCCTCGGGCGTAACCTTCTGGGCCAGATCAACCCACTCCTGGTCTACCCCACGATCCTCCGCCACCTCGGGAATCGTCTGCAGCAGTGCCATCTGGTGCAGCTGTGCAATCAGCTCCACCAGCACCGCCGTGAAATCTGCCGCCTGCTCGGCCAGTATCTCCACCTGCTGCAATATCCCGGCACCATCCCCCGCACTGAGTGCACGAACGATCTCCAGCAACTGACGCTGCTCGATGGTCCCCAACATGGCAGAGACCTCCTCTCCACGCAGTGTGCCTCCGCCAAAGGCGATTGCCTGATCCAGCAGGCTCAGGGCATCACGCATGCTCCCTTCCGCCGCCCTCGCAATGGAGGAGAGTCCACCGCCCTCGGACTCAACCCCCTCCTGCTGCAGCAGGTGGGCCAGATACTCCTCGATTCTCTGTTGTGGAATACGCTTGAGATTAAACTGGAGACAGCGAGAGCGGATGGTGACCGGCAGTTTCTGTGGATCGGTCGTTGCCAGCAGAAACTTGACATGGGGGGGTGGCTCCTCCAGCGTCTTCAACAGTGCATTGAAGCTGTGGTTGGAGAACATGTGGACCTCATCGATCAGATAGACCTTGTAACGCCCCTTGCTCGGCATGTACTGGACGTTCTCCAGCAGCTCGCGGGTCTCCTCCACCTTGGTACGGGAGGCCGCATCGACCTCAATCAGATCAACAAAGCGCCCCTCATCGATCTCCCGGCAGGCACTGCACTCGCCACATGGGGTTGAGCTGACACCACTGGTTTCACAGTTGAGGGATTTTGCAAAGATCCGGGCAATGGTGGTCTTGCCTACACCGCGTGTGCCGGTAAAGAGGTAGGCGTGGTGAAGCTGATCCCGATCCAGTGCATTGATCAGGGCCTGCAGGACATGCTCCTGCCCCACCATCTCGCTGAAATTACGGGGACGCCACTTGCGCGCAAGTACCTGATATGACATTGACGGATTACAATTCTTCTGTCTTGTTGTCATCCGGAAACCTCCCGGACAACCAAAAAAGAGCGGCCTCCCGTATCAGCCACACCCCGGCACATGAGTCCGCTGCTGCCGCTGCTCCCTTCCGGGCCTGACGGGGTTCACAACCTGTCATTGCGAGGGGACCGATACGGTCGACCATAAACTAAGCGCCCAATCATAACAAATCTGGCGCAAGGTTGATCAACTCAATTCCCCCATTTCCGGCAGAGGGTGGCCCCTGGCCCACTCCAGCTTCTCCTCCCTGGAACGTCTCTTCAGTTGAAACTCCGCAACCGAGGCCCCGCTTCGGTCAGAAAACGGTTGCTGGCCAAGAATACGGATGGGTGGATTGATGCGGGTGAACTTCGCACCCTTTCCCTGTTGGTGCTGCACAAAACGTTGTGCCACATCGGTTGAGATCCCCGCATAGAGGTAGCCATTTTGACACTCAAGCAGATAGAGATACCAGTCACGCATTCACCGAGTGTACACAAATTATCCACTCAACCCGAACCTCCATCCCTGTGGATATTAGAGTGATCTAATGATTAATCTCACAAAAAAGCGGGGCGGAAACAAAAAAACAGCAACTTAGAATCAACCTGAGCTCCCTGAAAAATACTTTTCCAATCCAATGCATATTCAGTCGGTTACATAGACTTTGTAAGTTGTATTCTGGTTCGATTTTCTAATCGCATGGTGTTGTAGAGAGAAATCGGGTTCTCCACACTGCCTGTGGATAACACTGTAGATAACCCCAGCTTTCTACAATCCTGCATGGTTATTTTCAGCCACCAGCGAATTGCCTCTTTTTTAGGCACCCCTCCCAAACCGGCAGTAACTTCTGTTGCAGATCACGGCTCCCTGCCTTATTCTGGTGGGGGAACAAATAGAGAACATTATGATCCACAAGAACCGATACTGGGACCGCATGATCCTGCTGGTTGACATGAATGCCTTCTTTGCCTCAGTGGAGCAGAGAGACCATCCAGAGTGGCAGGGACAGCCCGTGGTGATCACCAATGGAGGTGAGGGAACCACCATCATCACCAGCTCCTATGAGGCGAGGGCCCATGGCGTGAAAACCGGGATGCGGCTTCCGGAGGCAAGGAGACTCTGCCCCCGACTGATTCGCATCCCCTCCCGCCCAAACCACTATGCAGAGGTCTCGACAGCAATCATGAGGGCACTCTACTCCATCACCCCTCTCATCGAGATCTTCTCGGTGGATGAGGCATTTCTTGACGTAACAGGGTGCCAGCGACTGCTGGGGACGGCGGAACAGATCGGGGCACTGACCAAAAAGACCGTTCTTGATAGATCCGGCCTGCTCTGTTCAGTGGGCATCAGCGGGGACAAGAGCAGCGCCAAGTATGCCGCCAAACAGAAGAAGCCCAATGGGCTCACCATTATCCCTCCATGGGAGTCTGAAGAGCGGCTCAGGGATGCACCGGTCACGGATCTTTGTGGCATCAACCGGGGAATTGGCGACTATCTGGCACAGTATGGCGTGAGGCGCTGTGGAGAGATGAAGAGGATCCCGATCCATATCCTCTCCAGACGGTTCGGCAACCTGGGAAAGCGGATCTGGCTGATGGCACAGGGGAAGGATCCCGAACCACTGATCACCCGTACCGCACCCCCCAAATCCATCGGCCACGGCAAGGTGACCCCGCCCGGGACCAGAGAGAGGGAGACCATACTCACCTATCTGCACCACATGAGCGAGAAGGTGGGGGCACGACTGCGCAGACACGGAATGGTGGCCTCACAGTTCCATATAGGATTCAAAACCGCGCAGGGGTGGCAGATCGAAAAACCGAAAACCTCCCCCACCGATGATGGCAGGCATATCTACCGGCTGGCCCGGGAAACCGTGCAATCCCTCTGGTCGGGCGAGGGGGTCAACCAGGTCCAGGTAACAGCACTGAACCCGGTAGAGCTGAAACATCAGCAGCTGGAGCTCTTTACAGAACCACCGAACGAGAGGAGAGAGATCAACGCGGTGACCGACCAGATCAACCGGCGCTATGGTGAGTTCACACTCGCCCCGGCATCCATACTGAACCGCTCCTCCATGCCCAACGTCATCTCCCCCGCCTGGCGCCCTGATGGAGACAGAAAGAGCATCTGACCATGTGTGGCGGCGCCTACTACCTGCTCAACGGTGAGCCTCAACGGGTCTACTTTCCAAACCCGCAGGCGAGACTACCGGTACAGCGACACAGCGGAGAGTGCCTGCTCCTCCCCTGGGGGAGAAGAAAACAGCAGGCGGGCAGCCTTCCTCCCGGCGGATGGGCTCGCCTTGACTCTATCTACTCCGGGCGCTGGGATCGCTGGTTCCCAAAACCGGTAAAAATCCCGCTGCTGAGCTTTATGGAGCGGGATATCGAAGGGAGAGGCCACTGGTTTGATATCACCCCGGGACACTGGGTTCAGGGGCTCCTTGCGCGGGAACAGAACGAAATCCGGATCTATGTGGTGACCATTGAGCCCGAGCTGGAGAGTGCCATCCATGAGCGCTGGCCCCGCATACTGGCGGGATAACCCCCTCTGACACGCCAAAGTTTCGATTGCGGAAAAAGGTACTTCCGTATATCCTTGCGCAGCTTCAGGGAGAGATGGCCGAGTGGTTGATCGGTCCTGCAGGAGCAGGCCGAGACAGCCGAAGGCTGGCCCCGAAGGGGTTGAGGACAAGATGTCCGAAACAAGGCGCACGCAGTAGTGCGCAAGGATGCACCCTGACCGTAACTGTACTGGTCAAAACAAACTGGAGAGATGGCCGAGTGGTCGAAGGCGCACGCCTGGAAAGTGTGTAATCGGAAACGGTTCGAGGGTTCGAATCCCTCTCTCTCCGCCA
>CAYFMF010000021.1:3476-31625 GCA_964344135.1 uncultured Piscirickettsiaceae bacterium | reverse complement strand
TATGCGCATAATGTATATTATGTTAAATTGCATGGATTCCACCGCTACACCAGGACCGACACCCCCCTATCCTGAACATTCAGGATGAAGAGACAACATCCCTGAGAAAAGGGAGGTATTGCAACCACTGATCGATAGGCCCACTGTGAGCAAAGATCACTACACCCTCTCTTCCAAGCAGATAGGTGGTCGGGAACACCCGGGCGATCCTGCGATCGTTAATGGTCTCTCCAGAAGAGAGCACAAGTGAGAGATCCTCACCCGAGGAGACTCCTGAATCGTATAGTGGAAGCTCCTCGAAGTGGTTTCTCCGCGCCCAGCGAATGGACTCCGAAAAGGGCTCACGAACCTGAAGCATCAGAAGCTCCACCTCACCACTCAGTTCATCCTGGATCACCCGGTTGAGCTGTTGCAGCTGGGGCATCTCTACAATGCAGGAGGGACACCAGGAGCCCCAGAAGTGGAGGATTGTGATCTTGCCACGACTGTCGGATAGTGTGTGGGCTTTACCGGTTGGGGAGAAAAACCGAAGATCGGGAAACCGCTCCCCTACCCTGTTCCCCTGGCTGGCTGACTGGGAACTCTGCTGGTCCGGGTATGGGCGCCAGAGCGTGGGCCAGCGCTCTCGGTCAAAGACAACCTGATCCCCGACTGCATAGGGGATGCAGGCGTGGGCGGCATGTTTCTGACAGCGCTTCAATGCATTCTCAATGGCATCCTCAGTGGAGGGTTCCTCGGCACTCCACCCCCAGGGGCCACCCGGTGCGATGGCAAACGCCTTGTGGTCATAGCTGTTGAGGTACCGCTGATAGGCCTGTTGCCCCCGTTTGCCGACATGAGGTGGCTGCTCTTCGAGCGGACTGACCCCTATCGAGTCACGGGCCTCCGTTGTGGGAATAGAGGCCAGGAGAATGGTCACCAAAAAAAACAGGCTGACAAATCGGTTGTCAGCCTGTTGGGGATTGTGAATCAATCCAGCTCTTCCCATCCTGTGATCATCGCCTTGATATGGGACATCGGTGTATGTCCTGCAGTGGCGAGATAGATATGGAGGATAAAGAAGATCAGCATCAGGAAGGCCCCAATGGTATGGAGGACGGCTACCCAGGCCAGTGGCAACCAGCCGAGTCCCCACGCAGCCCAGTCGTTGTAGAAGAGATAGAGCAGGCCGGTAAACCAGAGCAGTGGGTTGATCATCAGCTTCACAAAGAGATAGGCAATCCGCTGCAGGGGGTTGTGTTTCCTCAGTGTGGTCTGGCGAAATGGGTGGGGTGCATCCTGGAAGATTCCGGTCAGATAGTAGAGGAACATCGCCTTCGCCTTGTCCAGTGTGGGGATATACTGCTTCCACTCTCCGGTGGTGAAATGCCAGAAGATGGCAACGCCCCAGAGCACAATCAACGCCCAGGCAGCCTGGGCATGATAGGCAACCGCCAGCTCATACCCAAAGAGCTTGTAGGAGCCATGTATCTCGAATCCGGAGATCATCATGAAGATGACCAGAATGGCCTGTGTCCAGTGCCAGAAACGCTCAAATGGTTTAAATATGTAGATTCTTTCCATTAGATTACTCCTGTTGCTTGCGTCTACGGTAGTGCATAAAGATGCGTCCACCACCATGCCCCAGTACACCGAGCAGAGCGAGGAATGCAATACCGAACCCCATGGTATCCATCCACGCTATGGCATCTCGTCCAGGAATATAGACCCCTTCGATATCCTTCATTCGACCACTCTTCTGGTGACACTGTTTGCAGGTCAGCGCATCCTCTTTGGGGGCCACCATATGGGTGATGGGCCAGCGCATCTCCGTCTCCACGAAGGCCATCTCTCCACTATACTCCGATCCGGCGGCCTCCATTCCAACAGTCAGTGCCCTGTCCCAGTCATAATTTCCCCAATAGGCGCTCTTGTCTCCTTCAGGGCCCGCGGTATGGAAAATGGCCAGGCTCTTCTTCTCCGCATCGATGGGCTGCCTGCCGGTATGAACCTTGACCGGCCAGATTCTGGAGTTGGGGTCATCGGCACTGCCGACAAACTTGTTGATCTCTACCATCTGATCAGGATCAACCTCATCTCCAAACAGGGTGTATTCGATGTTGCCATCAAACCATTCATAGTTTGGGATTACGTGACTTTCATAGGCAAAGTCACCCTTGTTGCTGTCATAGGCGACCTGGCCGCCACTGTTCTTGATCTTGATGCGTTCCCCATCCTCTCCCAGCCTTCCAGCGGTCGCCCAGTCCCACCTCATCTTGGTGGGCTTTTTCCCTCGTGCAAACTCGGGAATATGACAGGTCTGGCAGGCAATGCGGTCGGTATGGTCGTTGACCTTGGCCATTTCACCATTTTTTGCCACGTTATGGGGGGTTGCACCATGACAGGCCCGACAGGTGGTTGGATTGCGCCCACTCTCCTTCTCTCCGCGGACAATCATGTCTCCACTGTCTGCGGCCGTGGGTGCATAGCGACTACCGGAGACATTATGGCTGTCGGTCAGGTGACAGGCAGCACAGCTGAAGTTCAGCCCTGTGACATCCATATGGACATCCAGATAGCGCTTCGGATTCTTCAGTGAGTTGTCAAGGTCACCATGCTTGACGGCATCCCCTCCCCCTCCCTTGAAATGACAGGATCCACAGGTCTCCCGGCTGGTCTTTCCCACATTCTGAGCAATTTGGGTGAGGTCGGTTGCCTCCCGGATTCTTCCCGATTTGGCGGGATACTCCATCGGCTCGTAGTTGGGGTGCCCACTCAGGCCGGGGATCTTTTTGTATTTCCTGGTGGTGTCATGACAGACCAGACAGTCAACATTCTCCTCCGAGGTGAAGTCAAAGCTGTCATCACTCCACCCATAACCGATGTGGCAGGCGCTACAGAAGGTCTCATTGGTCTTTGTGGAGGTGCAGAAGTTGTTGATGACATTTTTCTTCCCCAGTCTCTGGCCGGTAGTGGTGTTGGTGTACTCCCAGGTCCAGTGCAGTGTCTTTTGGACCTGTTTGGCCGCCTCGGTGTGACAGATCAGGCAGGCCCTGGTGACCTCCGGACCGTTCCTGAACTCCTGTTGCAGCTGCTCGAACTTGCTGTGGTCTGCCGTGGAGTCACGATACTTCTTCACCGCCATATCCATCTGGTATGGCTTCTCGGGGGTGGCCACAGCGGCTGATGGGGCTGCCTGCTCTGCAGCAGCCTGCAGAGTGAGCGGGTAGATGAACAGCATTGACCCAGACAGCAGTATTGAAAGGGTTCTTGTGATTATCTGATTCATGATGGGTTCCTCATTGCTGTCGACGGATGCTAGCAACCTCCAGTATCTTCATCACCCGAACCACCGGTTCCACCGGGACGGGTTCGAATCAGTGGCGGCGGAACCTCGCGCTCTTTCCAGTTGATCATCTCTGCCTGATCATCTGCAACTGCCTGAAGAATAGGTGCGGCCTCTGCACCAAAGAAGAGTTTCATCACCTCCGCATTGAGCTGACCAATATAGATCTTGCCATCATCGTTCTTGTAGACCGTGATTGTGCAAGGCATCATGATCGAGAAGATTCGTGTCTTGTCCAGCTTGAGCAGCGGTCTGGAGTAGTCGGTACTGCATGCCTCCACCAGGTATACCGGCAGGACATTGCCTCCTGCCGCCTCCACCGCCTTTGATGGCGAGCGCAGACCGGAGAGTCTCCACCCCTTGTGGGAGAGCTCCTGAATATTGGCCTGGATTCTGGCTGTAGTCTCCTCCAGTCCATAGGGACTTTCGGTAACCTTGAAGAAGGCTGAATAGGTGACTGGGGCAACGAGCTTGTCGAGTAGAACAGCACCGACCGGAGTGAATCCAACCAGGCCAACCAGAACTGCCAGTATGACATATTTATACTTTCTTCTATCCATGCTCAGTGCCCTCTACATCTCTGTTTGTTGGTTAGTGACGGCTGACAACATACCTGTGAAACAGCCCTCTTTGGTTCACTTATACGGCTCAAATATTAGCAGATTATTACTCAAACATTTCAGAATATTTCAGAATAATATTCTGCCATATATATATTTCTATAGATTAATATAGCCCACTTTGAACAATAGTCCAGCAGATTGATGACAGGTGCTGGTTTCAGGGTTCCATTGAAGGTACAGGCTGAATAGGCACACCAGCAGAGGGTCAGGGATGTGGGCAACTATGAGCTGTCAGAGCTACCATACCAGAAGTCATCCCCCTTCTCGAGAAACATCTCTGCCGGCATCAGATGGGTACCGTCACAGGAGAAGATCACCTCAACCATCCCGCTGATGACATTGATGATTCCGGTACGCAGGTAGATGGTGTCGTCACCGGTACGCAACATCCGGAAACGTTCGAGAATCGGGCGCACCATATCTGTCATGATTTTTGCGCTGTCCGGATAGGGACGTCGTGGGTAGGCAAGACAGATGGATGGATCAAGAATCTCATCCAGAACATGGGTGTGTTCATCATAGGGGTCCTCCAGAACCCAGAGGGTTGCCCTTGAGCTGGGAAAGCGGATTGCCACTCTGAAGACGCCCCGCTCAACGATCAGTTCATCCATGATGTTGAGCACCTCATCGATCTGCTCATCCATCGCCCCGGGAACAAATCTCTGTTGGAAGAGCTGTGTACGTATTGCCGGATCCCCCTTCAGCTGCTTCCAGCTACACTCAGGGAGGAACGCATGGTCCTCCTGTGGGAGCTTTCTGAGATCAAAGTCACCGACCAGGTACCCCAGGAGCTCTCTCTCTCTTGTTACAGGCTGGATTGCGGTAATGCAGGATCGATGGAGTGTTGAGCTGATATAGACCTCAGTCAACATCATCCGGTCAGACTCCTCCCCCTTGAGGTAGGGCATCAGCAGTTCGTAGCGGATGGCCTGATTCTCTGCCATCAGCTCATTGACCATTACATCACTATGAGACTTGCCGGATGCATGGATTGTGTAGAGACGGGTACCGAAAGAGAGCTCTGCCCAGGGCTGAATCTGTTTTCCAAGTAGCCTGCTGATCTTGTTGTGGTCACCCCAGGCTCGGGCAGACTGGTCTGCCACCCGCTTCATGACAGGCGAGAGGAACTCGACAAGCCGCTCGCGGCGCCCGGAAATGGTCTTGGCCAGAAAAGATTTCATGTTTTCTGTTAGATTAAGCGCATGACAAAGATTCTGTCAGTACGACTCAAGCGATCCCCCCATATAGTTACCTCCTACGACTGTAGCAGTGAAGAGAGTCTGCTTCAAGCGGGACTTCGTTCCGGGGTCCCACTGCGCTACAAGTGCACCAATGGCAGCTGTGGTGAGTGCAGGTCACGCCTGATTCATGGTGAGATCCGTGCGATACGTGGACAGGACTATCCACTGGCCTATCGTGAGAAGTCGGGAGGCTGGTTTCTCTCCTGCACCCATGCCCCGGTCACCGCTGTGGAGATGGAGGCACCACTCTTCTCCAGTGTGGTTGAGATCCCCCACCAGACCATCCAGACAAGGGTCAAATCCGTGCAGTTTCTGCAACAGGAGCTTGCGATCCTGACCCTGCGTACCCCCCGCTCCAACACCTTCCAGTTTCTTGCCGGGCAGGATGCGCTACTCTCCTGTGGCCAGGCAGTGCAGCGCTACCCTGTTGCCAGCTGCCCCTGCAGCGGTCTGGAGCTGGAGTTTCATGTCCGGCACAATGAGCGTGACCCCTTCTCTAAGCTGCTCTTCTCTTCACTCAGGCGTGGGGATGAGGTTACTGTTGATGGGCCAAGAGGCACCTTCCTGCTGAACGAGGGGTCGAGCCGCCCCATTGTCTTTATCGCATGGGAGAGTGGTTTTGCGTCGATACAGAGTCTGATGGAGCACCTGATCTCACTGGAGATGGAGAATCCCCTCTCTTTTTATTGGGTCTCAGAGTCAAGGCCCTACCGGGAGAAGCGTGCCCTCTCCTGGAGCGGTGTGATCGACTCCTATCACTACCAGTGGATCCACTCTGATCCGGCAGAGTATGGAGATCCTGTAGAGCGGTTGCTCGAGCAGCTGCAGCAACACACTGTGGTTCACGAGGCGGATCTCTATATCACCGCGCCGGCAGAGATCCTGATCTCACTGGGAGAGCGTCTGCTGAATCTGGGCCTGCCTGAAGAGCAGCTCCGTGCATCACCACTCTAGACAATCTCGAAGCAGGGGGTGTAGGTGGTGGTCGGCAGGCGCATGCGGTGCTGCTCCACAAAGTTGTGCAGTACCACCTCCAGTGGCCCGATGATTCCGGGATCACCACTTAACTGGTAGGGCCCTCTCTCCTCAACTGCACGAATCCCCTCCTCCCGCACATTGCCGGCAACAATGCCGGAGAAGGCACGTCGCAGGTTTGCAGCAAGATGGTGGGAGTCCTGATCCCTGTGCAGATTGAGGGCAGCCATCGACTCGTGGGTGGGATGGAAGGGTTGCTGGAACATCAACTCGATATGGAGTTGCCAGTTGAAGAAGAGTGCGTCCCCACTCCCCTTGCGATACTGAATCACCCGCTCGGTCGCACGGTTGATCTCCTGTGCAACGGCAACTGGATCATTAAGGATGATCTTGTAGCGCTGCTGGGCCTCGTAACCGAGGCTCTTGCCGATAAAGTCATTCAGCTCGACAAAGTACTGGTGGCTTGAATCGGGCCCTGTCAGGATCAGCGGGAAAGGGATATGGCTGTTTTCCGGGTGGAGCAGGATTCCCAGAAGATAGAGCAGCTCCTCGGCTGAGCCGGGGCCACCGGGGAAGAGGACAAAGGCGTGGCCGGTACGGACAAAGGCCTCAAGCCGTTTCTCGATGTCAGGGAGTACGACCAGGTTGCTGACAATCGGATTGGGTGGTTCCGCAACAATAATCTCCGGCTCAGTCAACCCGATATAGCGGCCCGAGCGAATTCTTTGCTTGGAGTGGCCAAAGGTGGCCCCCTTCATCGGCCCCTTCATGGCGCCCGGGCCACAGCCGGTGCAGATATCGAGGCCACGCAGCCCCATTTGGTAACCGACCTCCTTGGTGTAGGCGTACTCCTCCTCGTTGATGGAGTGTCCGCCCCAGCAGACAGCAAGGCCGGTGTAGCCACTGCGATCGAAGATCTCTGCCCGGCGCAGGATGTGGAACACGGTATTGGTGATCTCTGAGCTCTCATCAACAGCATGCTCCTGCTCCAGGGATTCACCTTCATGGATCTCATGGGCATAGAGGAGGTCACGAATGGCCGAGAACATGTGCTCCCGGATTCCGTTGATCAGCTTGCCATCAACAAAGGCGTGAGCAGGGGCATTGATCAGCTCAAACTGAACCCCCCAGTCCTGTTGGCGCGGGATGATGTTGAAGTCCCGGTAGTGCTCCAGCACCTGTTTGGAGTCATCAATATCGGTACCTGTATTGAGAACGGCCAGGGTACTGCGACGGAACTGCTCGTGAAATTCCCCCTTCTGGTCGGTGCTTCCAAGAATCTTCTGAACCTCATGTTGGGAGAGGATCCCGAGTGTCTCATCCGGAGAGATTGTGGCGTTGATGCGGTTTCCATTGAATGCTGTCATCTTGCCTCTCCGGTCACCACTCCAGGATGACCTTTCCGGACTCACCGGAACGCATCACATCAAACCCCTGCTGAAATTCCTCAATCGGGAAACGGTGGGTAATGATCGGCTCCACATTGAGGCCGCTCTCCAGCATTGCGGTCATCTGGTACCAGGTATCAAAGATCTCGCGCCCATAGATCCCCTTGATGGTGATCATCTTGAAGATCACCAGGTTCCAGTCGATAGAGGTATTGGAGGGCGGAATCCCGAGCAGGGCCATCTTGCCTCCGTGGGCCAGTGTCTCCAGCATGGAGGAGAAGGCGTTGGGGCTTCCTGACATCTCCAGCCCGACACCAAAGCCATCCCGGATCCGCAGCTCCTCCATCACCTGCTCAATCGACTCCTCGTTGATATTGACTGTACGGATGGTGGGATCAACCTGGCGGGAAAGGTTGAGACGAAACTCATTGATATCGGTCACCACCACATTGCGTGCCCCTGCATGACGACAGATGGCAGCCCCCATGATGCCGATCGGGCCGGCACCGGTTACCAGCACATCCTCGCCAACCAGCGGAAACGAGAGTGCAGTGTGAACTGCATTGCCCAGAGGATCAAGAATGGAGGCGATCTCATCGGAAATTGCATCGGAGAGTGGAAAAAGGTTTTCGGCCGGTATCGCAAGCAGCTCTGCAAAGGCCCCCTCACGATTCACGCCGATCCCTCTGGTATTGGGGCAGAGGTGGCGTTTTCCCGTCAGGCACTGGCGGCACTTGCCGCAGGTGATATGGCCCTCTCCGGAGACACGATCCCCCGGCCTGAATCCCCTCACCTCACTGCCAACTGTCTCAATGACACCGGCAAACTCGTGGCCAACAATCATTGGTACGGGGATCGTCTTCCGGGCCCACTCATCCCAGTTGTAGATATGGATATCGGTACCACAGATGGCACTCTTGCGGATACGCACCAGAACATCGTTGGGGCCAATCTCCGGCACGGGCACCTCACCCATCCAGATCCCCTCCTCTGCCCTGCTCTTGATCAGTGCTCTCATCTGGCTCATGAGGAGTGGATCAGCCCCAGCTCACGACCAACCCGGGTAAATGCATCAATCGCCCGCTCCAGCTGCTCGGCGGTGTGGGCAGCGCTCATCTGGGTTCGGATCCGTGCCTGCCCATGGGGCACCACCGGGAACGAGAATCCAACCACGTAGACCCCCTCCTCCAGCAGGCGGTCGGCCATCTGGCCGGCCAGTTTTGCATCCCCGATCATCACCGGAATGATGGGGTGCTCGCCCGGTACCAGGGTAAACCCTGCAGCCTCCATTCCGCTACGGAAGTGGCTGCTGTTTGCATGGAGCTGCTCACGCAGGTCACTGCTCGACTCCAGCAGATCCAGTACCCGCAATGAGGTGGCAGCAATCACCGGGGCCAGTGTATTGGAGAAGAGATAGGGGCGGGAGCGCTGCCGAAGCCACTCGATGATCTCCCTGCGCCCGGAGGTATAGCCACCAGAGGCTCCGCCCATCGCCTTGCCCAGGGTACCGGTGATGATATCAACCCGCTCCATGACACCACACAGCTCCGGGGTTCCCTTTCCATGCTCACCAATAAAACCTACCGCATGGGAATCGTCCACCATCACCAGCGCATCATGGCGCTCCGCAAGGTCACAGATCTTCTGCAGTTTCGCGATGGATCCATCCATCGAGAAGACCCCATCGGTCGCGATCAATCTGTAGCGGGAGGATTGTGCCTGCTTCAGCTTCTCCTCAAGGTCCTCCATGTCACTGTTGAGATAGCGATAACGGGTCGCCTTGCAGAGACGAATCCCGTCAATGATGCTGGCATGGTTGAGCTGGTCACTGATCACCGCATCCTCATCGCTGAGGATGGTCTCGAAGAGGCCGGTATTGGCGTCAAAACAGGAGGAGTAGAGGATGGTATCCTCCGTCTCCAGAAAATCACTGATACGCCGCTCCAGCTGCTTGTGGACCTGCTGGGTACCGACAATAAAGCGGACCGAGGCCATTCCATAGCCCCGATCCTCCAGTGCATCCCGGGCCGTCTGAATCAGCTGCGGATGGTTGGCAAGCCCCAGATAGTTGTTGGCACAGAGGTTGATGACCTCTCTGCCATCCTCAATCGTGATGGCCGCCTGCTGTGGCGAGGTGACAACACGCTCACTCTTGTAGAGACCGTTTTCCCGCAGTTCCTGCGTCTGATCGGCCAGATGGTTAAGCAGAGATTGGGCCATGGAACTCCTCTTGTTATTCTTGTTCTTTCACTGGATAGAGTATCCCTACCCGAGATGAATCACAAGCCTGCGCCGGTGGCTCGATTGACGGTGCTCCCAGAGGAAGATCCCCTGCCAGCTACCCAGCACCAGATCGCCATTGATGATCGGCACCCCGAGAGAGCTCTGGGTCAACATCGACTTGATATGGGCAGGCATGTCATCCTCCCCCTCACTGGTATGGGTGTAGAGTGCATCTCCCCTCGGCACCAGCCGGTTGAGCCACTGCTCAAGGTCACGTTGACAGGCGGGGTCGGCATTCTCCTGAATCGTCAGGCTGGCGGAGGTGTGTCTGATAAAGAGGGTACAGAGTCCCTCCTCCAGACCGCTCTCTCTGACAACCTCACGCACCTGGCGGGTGATTTCATGCATCCCTGCATGGTTGATCGACAATTCCAGCTCTCTGACCATAATCTCTTCCTCACTGAATTCAATGGCCGTATCATAACGCGATGACCACCCGGATCGACAAACTTCTGCAATTTGATCGAGACCACCTCTGGCACCCCTACAGCTCCATGAGCAGGCCACTGGAGGTCTATCCCGTGCAGTCAGCCAAAGGGGCGGTGCTGACCCTGGAGGATGGGCGCCAGCTGGTGGATGGAATGTCCTCCTGGTGGTCCGCGATCCATGGCTACAATGTCGAGGGGATCAACAGCGCCCTGCAGCAGCAGCTGAGGCAGTTCTCCCATGTGATGTTTGGTGGATTGACCCATCAACCGGCGGTTGAACTGGGAGAGCGGCTGATCGACCTCACCCCGGAGCCACTGCAGAAGATCTTCCTCGCAGACTCCGGATCGATTGCCGTTGAGGTGGCGCTGAAGATGGCAGTTCAGTACTGGATCTCCAGAGGGCGACCAGAGAAGAGGGAGGTCGCAGCACTGCGTGGGGGCTATCATGGCGATACCTTTTCAACCATGGCGCTGGCGGACCCCGACAACGGGATGCATACCCTGTTTCAGGATCACCTCTCTGAGACCCATTTTATCCCAAGACCCTCCTGCAGGTTCGGTGAGGTGTGGGATCCCGACTCCATGGATCCACTGCAGAGCGTGCTCGAGCAGCAACATGGCTCCATTGCGGCGCTGATTCTGGAGCCGGTTGTGCAGGGTGCAGGTGGGATGTGGTTCTACCATCCGCAGTTCCTGAAAGCGGCACGAGCCCTCTGTGACCGTTATGAGGTGCTATTGATCGCCGATGAGATCGCGACCGGCTTTGGCAGGAGCGGCGAGCTGTTTGGCTGTGACCACGCCGCTGTCGTTCCGGATATTCTCTGCCTTGGAAAGGCGCTGACAGGCGGCACCATGACACTGGCCGCAACCATCACAACTGACCATATTGCAGAGACCATCTCATCATGCGGAGAGGGGACACTGATGCATGGCCCCACCTTCATGGCCAACCCCCTGGCCTGCAGTGCCGCCAATGCAAGCATTGACCTGCTGTGCGCCTCACCCTGGAGGGAACGGGTTCACTCCATTGAGGCGGGACTGATTGCCGGACTGTCACCCTGCAGGGCGCTGTCGGGGGTAAGGGATGTTCGTGTACTGGGGGCGATTGGGGTTGTAGAGATGGAACATCCGGTCGAGATGAGAACAGTACAGCCACGATTTGTGGAACAGGGGGTATGGGTACGCCCCTTCGGCCCACTGATCTATCTGATGCCCCCCTATGTCATCACCCCTGAAGAGCTGCAGAGGCTGACAACCGCAGTGGTCAAGGTCGTTCGCTCAATCGGGCAAAACGCTGCTGCAGCGACTCCAGAACAGTGACTGCAGATGGGAGCGTCTCCCCCTCGGTGGCGGTGGTGATTGTGCTCCGATAGCGCAATAGCCGATCGGCAGCTGGCTGCCACTGGTTGTTGATATGGAACTCCCGCTCTGCAGCCTCTACGATCTGCCTTGCACGCTGTCGAAGATCCCTGTTGTTGGTTGCACTGCCCCAGGCGTAGAGCCCCGCTGCGACATAGGCGTAGTCCTCCAGTGCCGCCGGGGCTGTAGCCCCCTGATGAGCCAGGCGCTGCAGCCTGCCATCGCTCCAGTATCTCGATAGCAGCGACTGGGCCAGCCGTTCACCGGTACGCCGGTACTGCACTCCATGATTGATTGAGAATGCCTCCGCCACTGCACTCAACACCAGTCCGTTCCATCCAGAGAGGACCTTGGTATCACGGGGCAGAGCGCGTTGAGTGCGCAGCTGCTGGAGTTTTTTCCTGACCCCAGGAACCACCCCCTTCTCCTCTCTGTTCGCACTCTTGATCTCCGGGAGAAAGAGGTGGATCCCCCCATCCAGATCTGCTCGGTTGGGGTACCAGCGCTGCTGAAACAGTCGCCACTCCTCCCCGGAGAGTAGCTCTCGGATTTCGTCCAGATCCAGAAGATAGTACCCCCCCTCAACACCCGTATCATCAACGGCAGAGAGGCTGGAGATAAACATCCCATGGCCATCGCTCATCCTCTCCAGCAGAAAATTGAGCGTCTCATGGCCGATCTCAAGATACTCCTCTCTCTGGAACGCCCTGCCGGCACGCAGATAGAGCTCTGCAAGCTGGGCATTGTCATAGAGCATCTTCTCAAAATGGGGGGTGGACCACTCCGGATCAATGGTGTAGCGGAAGAATCCTCCATCAATGGAGTCATGCAGCCCACGTGTTGCCATGCTGTCAAGCGTTGTGATCAGGAACTCCTGAAGCTCACTGTAGGGCTCTCCCTCCTCTCCCTGTTGCTGCAGAAGCGCCATTCCGGCCAGAAGGTGGGGAACCTCCGGAAACTTGCTCTGGGTACCAAACCCGCCAGAGAGCTGATCGGCACCGGCAAGAAACTCCTCAATGGCTGGCTCTGCATCCCCCTCCCCCTTTGCCCGATTCTCCTGCTGTAGCTGTTTGACAACATCGTGGGCCAGCCGCACCAATGCCGCAGAGTCCGTTTCCCACCGCCTCTCCAGCTGCAACAGGAGCGTTTTCAGCTCATCCGGTGGCAGATAGACAAAGGCCAGAAGTGGCGTCCCGTCGGGTGTCAGGACCACCTGCAGGGGCCAGCCGGCACGTCCGGTGGTCCTCTGGGCAAAGTCGATCAGATCCCGGTCCAGCACTGGATTGAGCTCCCGATCCACCTTGACCGGAATAAAGGAGCGGTTGATGATTGCAGCGATTTCCCGGTTCCGGAAACTCTCCTGCTGCATGACATGACACCAGTGGCAGGCAAAGTAACCGCTGGAGATCAGGATCAGTCTGTGCTCTCTCTCTGCCTCAAGAAGAGCCCCCCTGCCCCACAGCTGCCACTGGGTGGGGTCATCTGCATGTTGCTGCAGATAGGGAGAGGGGGAGTCTGCCAGTGGCGAGGCGACAACACTACAGAGGCTGCTCAACATCAGGAGCAGCAGTATAGTGAGGTGGTGCTGGATCAGACGAGGTGTAATCCGAGAATCCCCTCCATCTTTTCGGCAGTTTCCGATTTGCCGGTCCGGCTGTCGCCAACCAGGGCCACCGTGATGCTTGCCTCCTCCAGCGCCCCACTGGAGCGATCCCGCTTCTCGATAGCGATATCCTTGATCAGATCAATCAGATCCTCGCCGAGTCGAGTTGGGGCCAGCTGCTCCACCTCGTCACGGTCATGATAGCCACAGCGGGTCAGATCCTCGTCACTGTTCTCGTTGTAGACCCCGGCCATCAGCTGACTGAAGGCAACACCAAGACGGAGCTCCTTGCGCTCAACCAGTTTCCTGGCTGCCGAGATGAACTGCTCCTCATTGGTCAGGTACTGCTCATAGAGATCGGGGTGAAGGGGGAGACCATCGGCATCACGCAGCATCGGAAACGGGTTGGCCCAGTAACTGCTCTCCTTCGATCCACGATGGGTATGGGTACTGCCGGCAGCAACACGCTCACCGAGACGGAACTGCTCCATCGCATCGTCCACACTCATGTCGGTATCAATGGTATAGGCGCCCTGCTCAACCAGTTCAAAGTTGTTCATGTAGAGCAGTACATCCAGAGGATCCCCGTTCATCACCTCAATATCCTCGGTGACGGGGACAATCTGCCGCGCATTGGATCCGGTGTCGTTGTTGTAACCGACCTCACGTCCCGCCATCAGAAGCTTGGCCTGCTCACTGAAGCCATCCAGGCAGGCGAAGGCGCCCGTCTCAGTGCCATAGAATATGGGCCTGATCTGATCATCACTCCCCTTCTGGAGAACAACGCGCCCCATATCATCCGCCTTGATCAGCATCTCGGCGATATAGGGGCTCTTCTCCTCATCAAAACGGACGATATAGCGGGTGCAACCGCAGTGCAGTGGCAGCTCTCCCTTGCGAATGGCCAGTACATTGTGGAGGGTCAGAATCGGTTTCTTGCAGTAACCGAAATATTTCAGCTCATCACGGTCTGGAACGAGACCCACCAGCAGCTGGTTCTCCTCATCCCAGAAATAGCCGATATCCTTCGGATCGGCCTTGGGGTCCCCAAAGATAAAGACACCATCAGGGCGGCGATTCTCCTGGATGTCGGTAACACTTGCAAAGGGGAAGAGGTTCAGCAGTCCAGGCTCCATCTCCACGCTTCCCCTGGACTTGTGCAGATAGGCCACAATCAGCCAGGCACCGACCTGAAGCGGAACGGAGACCCACTCATCCGGATTAAAGGTATCCAGATTCAGCGGGTTGTGATGCAACTCAAAAAATGGTTCTGCGCGCTTGTTGGATGGGGTTGAGTAGTCAACACCGGTACGGATATCGGCAGCAATGGTCAGTGGGACATGAGAGAGTGGCACATAATCAACCGGGAGATTGAAGTAGTGGCCGGAGATCTCTCCTGCAGTAACATTGGGCGAGGCATCAAGACCGTGTGTTCTGCGTACACCCTTCTCCATATCCACCTTGCGCAGCAATCTTCTACGGGTCTGGAGAATCAGCTCCGAGAGTGATGTCGCCTTCTCGCTTACTTTGTCCTTTACGGAATCCGGTGTCTCCAGCCCGGTGGCGACCACATCATTCTGCAGTCGGACCAGGCGCGAGTAGCTCTTGGAGCGAAAGTGGTGAAAGGCACCATCGATGAAGCGAACCAGATTGCGCGCATGCTCCATGTCCTCACCTGTGATCTCCTCCTGATCGAGAATGTTCAGGATATCTCGTGCAGAGACCCCCTTGATGAAGTCTACCTTGTGAATCGCCTCGTTTTGGTGACGTTCATCACGTTGATCCAGGTCCTGGATAAACTCGTTTTTGTAAATTTTCAGGTAACGCGAGAAAGGCAGGCTTTTAATCAGCTGCTCTGGGGTGTTGCATCCTTCGCGAATTTCTAGAATCTGCTCCATTTGATCCATCCACTGCTAAAAAAGGAGCTAAATTCTACCATAGACCCCCCGCTGGAATGGCGCACGCCTCTCAATCAGCTTATAAGCATTGGTTATCCATGGCCTCGGACCGACTCGTGAAGTGAGAGCAGTGTGGGCACGAAGAGCAGGACCAGAAAGGTGGAGACGGCAAGCCCAAAGGAGATCGAGATCGCCATGGGTATCAGATATTGTGCCTGCAGGGAGCGCTCAAACAGCAGTGGAAGCAGGCCGGCGATTGTGGTCAGCGAGGTGAGCAGGACTGCTCTGAGACGCTGCCCTGCCGCCTGAACGATTGCCTCACGGGTCTCCATCCCCTGGTCACGCAGTTTGCGGAAAAAGGTAACCAGGATAATGGAGTCGTTGACCACGATTCCTGCAAGGGCAAAGAGGCCGAACAGCGACAGCAGCGTGATATCCATCCCCATCACCCAGTGCCCCAGAAAGGCACCAATCACCCCAAAGGGTATGGTGGCCATCACCACCAGCGGCCAGCCGTAGGAGGAGAAGACCCAGGCAAGGACAATATAGATCAACATCAGTGCCAGGAGCCCCCCCTGCCTCATGTCACTCATGGTCTCACGCTCATCGGCATTTTTCCCCTCAAAGCTGTATTGAACCGGGTATTTCCGGGTAATCTCGGGTAACAGCGTCTCCTCCAGCTGCGTCAGCAGGCTGGCAACGTTGAGACGTTCTGTATCCACATCGGCCATGATGTTGACCGCCAGCTCGGCATCACTGTGACGAACAACCTCAAACCCACGTTGTTGCCTGAACTCCACCAGGTTGATCAGGGGAATGGCCTCCCCCGAACTGGAGATAAACATGAATTGGTGCAGGAATGAGATCTTCCTGCGCTCGGCATCCGGCAACAGGACTCTCACCTCAAGCTCCTCATCCCCCTCGTTGTAGATCTGGATCCTCTTTCCATCAAAGGCGGCATGAAGCTGGGCACCGATCTCCTGCAGTGAGAGTCCACGCTGACGCCCCTCGGCACTCAGGGAGAAGATGAGCTGCTCCTTTCCGTAGGGCATGTCATCCTCAACCGCAACCACACCATCCATTGAGCGCAGTGCATCCATGATCTCGTTGGAAGCGGATTTGATCTCACCCATCTGCTCCCCTGCGCCGCTCAGGCGAATCTCGATATCCTTGCCCGATGGACCATGTTTGCGTTTCTCGATAGAGAGTGTCTCCAGTCCTGGGGCATGTGGAGTGATTCGCTTCCAGCTGGTAATGAAGTCCTGAACCCTCAGGGAACGATTCTCGGCTGGAATTAACTCAATAATCATCGATCCAAACTGGTCTCCCGATCTTCGGGTGCCGGCACCGCGTGATCCGGATACACCTCGGCGGGACTCAACGGCCGCAAGAAGAGTGCCTCCCAGCTCCGTCTCGGTCTGATAGAGGCTCTGCTCCAGCTGTTTCATGTAGCGATCCACCTCATCTCGTGGGGTACCGGAGACAAAGTCGACATTGGCATAGAAGATATTGCCCTCCGGTGCAGGAAAGAAGCTGAATGAGAGTCGCCCGCCAACCACCAGCCCAATGGTCAGGATCAGCAGACCAACCGTTGTACTGATGACAATCCCGCGGTGGTAGAGTGCCCAGCGTACCAGCGGCAGAAAAACGTGCACTCTAAAGCGGTTGAAACGGTTATCAAGGGCAACACGTACCCGCCCTGCAGATTGGTGGCGTGCATCGGACAGCAGTGCAGTGGCACGACTGAAGGTGTGCTGCAGATGACCTGGAAGGACAAGAAAACACTCGATCAGGGAGGCGACCAGAACGCAGACAATGATGATGGGGATATCGATCAGGATCTTTCCCATCTGCCCCCCAATCAGCATCAGGGGTAGAAAGGCGGCAATGGTGGTGAGCGAAGAGGAGAGTACCGGATAGAACATTCTCCTGGCACCACCCACGGCTGCATTGAGGGCCCCCTCTCCACTCTGGTAATGGGTCAACGCATCCTCTCCGACCACGATCGCATCATCGACAATAATGCCGAGCGCCATGATCAGGGCAAAGAGGCTGACCATGTTGATGGAGCCCCCAATCGCATAGAGGATTGCCAGTGTTGCCAGGAAAGAGGTCGGGATCCCAACAGCAACCCAGAGTGCAACCCGACCGTTGAGAAAGAGAAAGAGAATGGCAACAACCAGCAGCAGCCCCCCGGCACCGTTGTGAATCAGCAGCGTAAGACGCTCCCGAATCAACGACCAGCTCTCGTCAAAACGGTGGACCTCAACACCTGGAGGCAGTACCCCGCTGGTGACCTCATCCATCCACTCAATCATGATCTCTGCTGACTTCAGTGAGTCGGCCTGCTCGGCGCGCATCAGTCGCATCTCGACTGCTGGAACACCATGAAAGTAGAGTTGTGACTCGCTCCTCCGCGCACGACGTTCAATCAGCGCGATGGAGCCCAGGGGGATGGACTCTCGACCCACCCGCCCCTGAAAGGTCAGTGCTGAGAACTGCTGCTCCCCACGGAGCTGTCCCGGTGATCGAAGCTGACGGCTGTTATCGGCCTCACCGACCAGACCGGCAGGGTCATTTCGACTCATCCCCTGGATCCGATTGCCAATCTGCTCATGGGAGAGCCCCAGATCGACCGCCGCCTCCATCGGGACCTGGATTGCAATCTCGGCCTCAGGCAGCCCACTGGTATAGATCTTTGCAATCCCGCGCTGCAAAAGCGCTCTCTGATAGCCATGAATCAGAGAGCGAATCTCCTCGATGCCGTTTTGTGAGGAGACCACTACCCGGGCGATGGGGTCATGGCGAACCGTTCTGGAGATCTTTGGGGTCTCGGAGTCTGCCGGCAGGGAGCGGACGCTGTTCACCTGCTCCTTGACCCGTTCGGTCGCCCACTGCATATCACTTGCATCATCAAATTCCAGGGAGATGGAGGCGACCCCCTCAGCACTGGTAGAGGTCATCAGGTCGACGCCATCCACCTGTCGGAGCTCCTGCTCCAGTGGAGTGGTGATTGAGGCGGATACATCCTCTGCCGAGGCTCCAGGCCACTCCACACGGACTGTAACCACCTCAACTGAAAATGTCGGGAAGAACTGGCGATTCATATGGGAGACACCCCAGATGCCGGCAAGAATCATGATCAGCATCAGCAAATTTGCCGCAACCCGATGGCGGGCAAAACGGCTGATCAGATCACTGCTCATACTCTACCCTGAGCCCCTTCATTGCATCGGGAAGATGGGTGGTCACAACCCTCTCTCCGGCAGTCAGCAACGGGGTATGGATGACAACCTGTGACTCATCTCCGGCACCACCCCACCCCAGTATTGATACTGTGAGTGGCTCAAGGCGCCCTTCACTGTCGATACGGTAGATTCTGTTGTTCTCATAGAGCGCCTCATAAGGGAGTACCACACTCTCCGTGGCCTCGGGCATGGTGACAGAGAACTGTAGTGCCCTCCCTGGAAGCAGGGGTGCTGAGCGTTCGGTAACCACAAAGATCCCGTCAATACCACTCACCTCATCGATACGCCTGGAGACCAGTCGCTCCAGCCTTGCCTGAAGCGGTATGCCATCGACAGAGCCACTCATCAGGATCTCCTCTCCCCGCTTGAGACCGCTGCGGACCAACTGGATGGAGGTTCTTGGAAGTTGTGCCCGGATCTCGATGGAGTTCGGGTCGTAGAGCGAGGCGACGATATCACCTGCACGTACCCGTTCGCCTGGAGCAACCGGGATCTGATGGACAATCGCACCATATGGCGCATGGAGGCTCGCCTTCTGAAGATCCAGTCTGGTTTGGGAGAGCAGTGTACGGGTCTGTTCCCGTTGCGCCTCAAGACGACGTTTTTGCGGCAGAAAACCATCAATCTGCTGTTGTCGCTCGGTGACCCGAATCAGCTGCTCCTCCACTTTTTGCAACGCCTGATCGGCTGCAGACTCCGAGATCATGCTCCCTTTCTTGAGACGTCGAATGCGTTCCAGTTCGCCCTCTCTCAACTGGAGAAGCTGTTGCTCCCCTCTCAATGCCTGCTGGTTGGAGCGATATTTGATCTCCTCCAGTTCAATCTGGGCGTTGATCTCATCAATCTCCGCCTGACGCTGTTGCACCAGAAGCAGACTCTCGCTTGAATCCAGTTCAACCAGCTGCCCACCCTCTTCAACCCGCTGCCCTTCATGGACCGGAACTGCTGTAACCTCAGCGCTCAGTGTGGACTTGATCTCACTGAATGTCGCCGCCTCGGTTACTCCATAGAGCGTCAGTTGAGGTCTATTGATATTCGGAGTGACAACCATCGAGTCTACACGCCAGACAACCTCATCGGACTGAATAACCACCGGAGCCTCTCGAGACATCTTCAGTGCAATAAACCCTGATATGGAGAGCGCCAATATCAATAGCGGGGCAAGAAGGCGAAGAACTCTTTTCATTTGGTCAACCTGGTCTGTTTTGGTGCATATTCAGGATTTCCTCGAGCGTTTACTGTAACACTGAATAGAGAAATGGCACTGGAGTATCCACAAAAAAGGCCTGCTGGGAAAACAGGCCTTTTTCTGATGGGTAGATGAACCGGTTACTGGTTCTCGATCCTCAACTTGTCACGCCCACCATGTTTCTTTTCTGCTGCCACCACCCATTTTGGTGAACGGCCGCGACCGGTCCAGGTCTCCTGGGGATTGTCTGGATTACGGTAAACAGGCTTGACCTTGGCACGTTTTGTTGCTGGCTTGCCCCGCCCTTTCCCCTTGGTACTTGCAGCGAGTTTCTTTACGGTTGCGGCCCCATATTTCTTGGCAAGCGCTGCCAGCTCCTTTTCAACCTTGGCCTCTGCACTATTCGCCTGCTTTCTGCGCTCTGCCTCGGCAGTCAGTTTTTTCAGATCGGCAGTTGCCTTCTTGATGGCCGTTGCGAGTCTGGCATCACTCATTTTTTTTGGATTCATATGTGCTCTCTTGTTCTATATTCAATGGGTATTATCTTTCGTTGTACAACACTATCTGTTTTGCATCAGCATTGATAACACTGAAAGTGGTGATAAATATAATACGTCTATTATGAAAAAACAAATATTTTTATTAAGTTCTTACAGCAGAGATAATATTCTTCATTCTAAGCAGTTGATCCAGTATTTTCCCAATGCTGATATCTCTATTCAGTTCGATATTCAGATCAATACGTGCAATATGGTTTTCTCGATCGGTGGAGGTATTGATGGAGTCAATATTTGCGGACTCATTCCTGAATAGTGTTGTAATATCGCTCAGCAGTCCCGAACGATCATAGGCCTGAATTGAAATACTGTACTCACAGTTCTCATCCTCCATTAACCCCCAGGAGACCTCAATAACCCGATCAGGCTCGGTCTCAATCAGGTGCAGCGCATTGGGGCAGACCTCGCTGTGAATCGTTACTCCCCGCCCCCGGGTAATAAAACCGATAATGGGTTCCGGATATTCGGGGTGGCAGCAGTTTGCAATGGTGGTCAGTAGCTTTCCAACCCCACGAATCGATATCTCCCGGTTCTCGGCATCGCCCCCGACCGCTGTTTTGTGGTGACCTTTTTTTCTCTTTACCGGCGATGATGTCAGGGACAAAATTGCACCAGCGATCTGTCCGGAGGTAATATCCCCCTGACCAATTGCAGCATAGAGTGCCTCACTCCCCTTCTGCTCATAACGCTGTACCAGCTTTTCCAGTGGCAGATTGGGTGAACCGCCCCGTACCATCTCGCGCTCGAGGATCGCTCTTCCTGCAGCAACATTTTCCTCAAAATCCTGCTTTCTGAACCACTGCCGAACCCGGTAGCGGGCACGCGAGGTGTGAAGATAACCAAGGTTTGGGTTCATCCAGTCTCTGGTGGGGGCGCCCTCCTTGACCGTCAGGATCTCAATGCGTTGCCCCGATTGCAGGGGTTGATTCAGTGGGGCAATTTTTCCATCCACCTTGGCCCCTCTTGTTCTGTGTCCCAATCCGCTATGGATGGCATAGGCAAAGTCAAGCGCAGTACTCCCCTCTGGCAACTCGACCACCTCTCCCTCCGGTGTCAGTACATAAATATGCTCCTCTACCATCTCATCCCTGAACTGTTCTGCCATCCTCTCCTGTTCAGTAATCTCATCCTTCCACTCAAGAAGCTGCCTCAGCCAGTTGATTTTCCTCTCAAATCCAGGATCATAACGGGTTCCCTCCTTGTACCTCCAGTGGGCCGCAATACCCAACTCGGCGGCATCATGCATCTCATGGGTGCGTATCTGTATCTCCAGCACACGGCCCTCCGGCCCGTGAACTGCGGTATGAATTGAGCGATAGTTGTTCCCCTTCGGGTTGGCGATGTAATCATCAAACTCCCTGGGAATGTGTGACCAGAGCCCATGGACGACCCCAAGCGCTGCATAACAGTCCGAGACCGAACCCACCAATATCCGTACTGCGTGCAGATCATAGAGTGAACCAACCTCAACCTGTTTGCGCTGCATCTTCTTCCAGATGCTGTAGAGATGCTTGGTACGGCCGCTTACCTCCCCACTGATTGATGCCTGCTTCAGCGCCTCCCTAATGGCCGCTATTGAGAGCCGGATATAACTATCCCGTTCTGCCCGCTTCTGATCAATCTGATTCGAGAGCCGCCTGTAGGCATCCGGCTCCAGAGTACGAAAGGCGAGGTCCTCCAGCTGCCACTTCAGTGCCCCCATCCCGAGACGGTTGGCCAGTGGTGCGAGGATATTTCGGGTAAGCAGCGCGTTTTCTCTCTGCTGATCACTGCCTGCCCCCTCTGGGTGGCGCATCAGATAGAGGTGGTCGGCCAGCTTGATCACAACCACACGCACATCCTTGGCCATGGCCAGCAACATCTTGCGCAGGTTCTCATGGTGCCCCTCCCCTTGCCCCCCACTCTGGTGCAGGTGCAAGTGGAGTGCGGTCATCTCTACTGTGCCCTGGACCAGCCCCGCAACAGCATCTCCAATGATCTCCTCCAGCTGAGAATCAACAGGCAGGCCGGAGGAGCGGAAATAGCTGTAGAACATTGCTGCAGCAACCATCTCATGGTCCTGTGGAGCGATCTCGTGAACCGACTGAGAGACAGCTGTTGCTGCCTCCAGTGCCCTCTTCCGCTCCTCGGCAGAAAGGTGCTCGCTGGCGTGGCTCCGGATCCAGGCCATTGCCGTTTCACTTTGTGTGGCGGTTTTCTCTTCATGCTCCATGGTTCATCGCCTCTTGCGGTGCGGATCTCTACCCACTCTTCGGTTCTGTTTTCCCTTGCCCCCTCTTCTGTAACTCTCTGCAGGGATCAGCTGATCCTTGCCGGAGCCAATCAGCTCTCCCCTCCCCATACGGCTCAGGGCACGGCGCAACAGCGGCCAGTTATCTGGATCATGGTAACGAAGGAAGGCCTTGTGAAGTCTCCGTTTTCTCTCCCCTCTGGGTATCGGCACCTGTTCGGAATCGGCTCTCACCTTGCGCAGTGGATTGCGTTCCGTATGGTACATGGTAGTTGCCAGTGACATCGGGGTGGGGAGGAAGTTTTGTACCTGATCGGGGCGAAACCGGTTCCTCTTCAGCCAGAGAGAGAGGTTTGCCATATCCTCATCCGTTGTTCCCGGGTGGGCGGCGATAAAATAGGGGATCAGATACTGCTCCTTGTTCGCCTTCCTGGAGAAGCGGTCAAACATCTCACGAAAACGGTAGAAGGAGTTGATCCCGGGCTTCATCATTTTGGAGAGTGGCCCCTGCTCGGTATGCTCCGGTGCGATCTTGAGATATCCACCAACATGGTGCGTGACCAGCTCCTCGACATACTCCGGGGAGCGGACCGCCAGGTCATAACGCAATCCGGATGCAATGAAGACCCGCTTTACTCCCGGCAGTGCCCGTGCGTTGCGATAGAGGTGAATCAGTGGCCGGTGGCTGGTATCCATATGTCTGCAGATCTCTGGGTAGACACAGGAGAGGCGGCGGCATGAGGACTCTATCTCCCTGCTCTTGCAGCGCATGCGGTACATGTTCGCCGTGGGGCCACCGAGATCGGAGATGTTTCCGGTGAAGCCGGGAATGTTCTGTACCTCCTCGATCTCACGCAGGATCGACGCTTCGGAACGGCTCTGGATGATCCTCCCCTCATGTTCGGTAATGGAACAGAAGGTACAACCCCCAAAACAGCCACGCATGATATTGATCGAGAAGCGGATCATCTCGTAGGCAGGAACTCTCTCATCCCCACAGGATGGGTGTGGTCGTCGCGTATAGGGGAGCTCATAGATGCGATCAAGCTCCTCCGTGGTAAGCGGAACCGGTGGCGGGTTGACCCATACCATCCGGTCACCATGCGGCTGCAGCAGGGCACGTGCATTACCCGGGTTGGTCTCCAGGTGGAACAGCCTGGAGGTGTGTGCATAGAGTGCGGGATTCTCTCTTACCTGCTCATAGGAGGGGAGATGGATGACACTCCGGTCACGTGGCCCAGTGAATGTGGATGGGGTGCGCATCCTCTCCTCCGGAAGTGTGGATAGGTCAAGGAGGTGCCACTCCGTCTCCCGCTCCGCAACCGCGGATCGATCGAGAACTCTGGCACTTCCTCGAAGGTCATCCATTGCAGTGATCGACTCACCAGCTGCGATCCGGTGCGCCAGCTCGACAACTGCCCGTTCCGCATTTCCAAACAGCAGCAGGTCAGCACGGGAGTCCATCAGAATGGATCGGCGCACCTTGTCTGACCAGTAGTCATAATGGGCCAGCCGCCGCAGACTGGCCTCGATCCCCCCTATGACAATGGGGACCCCACTGTACGCCTCCCTGCAGCGCTGGCTGTAGACAATGGTTGAACGGTCCGGCCTCTTGCCCCCCTCTCCTCCCGGGGTGTAGGCGTCATCCCTGCGAATCCTGCGGTCCGAGGTGTACCGGTTGACCATGGAGTCCATGTTCCCGGCGGTGACCCCGAAAAAGAGGTTGGGCCTTCCAAGCTGGCGGAAGGACTCCACACTCGTCCAGTCGGGCTGGGAGATGATGCCGACCCGAAACCCCTGCGACTCCAGCAGACGTCCAATCAGCGCCATCCCAAAGCTTGGGTGGTCCACATAGGCATCACCGGTCACCAGGATAATATCGCAGGAGTCCCACCCCAGCTGATCCATCTCCTCGCGGGAGATCGGTAGTACCGGCGCAATACCAAAACGGTGCGCCCAATACTTGCGTCTGGAGAAGAGGTTATTCATGGGTGAATTATACGCGCTCCGAAGACCGGAGCCGCAGGGAGGGGTGGATCTGCTATTTCTTGAGCTTGACCGTTACCGGAAAGGCAAAACCAACCTTGTCACTCTTCACCTCGTCGGAGAAGATCTCGAAGGGCTGTGCCATCTCCACCATCTGCTCAACCGCCCGGTCCAGCACCTCATGCCCCGAGCTCTGGAGGATCTCGGTCTCCACCAGCGCACCACTGCGGTCAATCACAAACCCAATCAGCACCTTGCCCTGAATTCCCTGCTCCTCGGCAACCGCCTTGGGGTAGAGGGTAAAGCCGGTCAGCTTGACACGCATTCTTGCCCGATAGCCAAAGCTGATACCCGTTGCACCGGAGTACCGACTGCGCCAGCTCTTGACCCTGGAGCCATCCCCTTTTGTCTCTGCAACCGCTCCCGGCAGGGATGGTCTCCACTCCTCTGCCACAACCTCCGGAAGCATCTCCATCTCCAGGGCCTCAAAGTCGATCTGCTCAATCTGGATCTCTGCCAGGATCGCCTCTGGCTCACTGCTGATCTCCGGCAACAGTTCCGGGAGCTCCGGTAGTGGCGCAACATCTGTCGCGTCCATGGAGAACTCCTCTCTTGTTCCAAGCTGTGCAATCAGAAGCTCCTCCTCACTCTCCACGAGAAGTATCTCTGTCTCTGGAAGGGCAACATCCTCCAGGGTTAATGGTTCCGGAGCCGGTTCATTGAGGTCTTGCCTCTCGGTAACCAGGGATTGCACCACAGGAGAGGCAATCTCTTCTGTCTCCGGGAGGCTGGAGAGGGGGTGATCGATCCTGGCTGGCATTTTAATGCCGTCCGTGTTTGGTGTCTTGAGAATTGTTACTGGGGGGGGGGATGAGAGTTCTGCAGTTGGCATCGCTGCCAGTTCAGGCGTTGCAGCCTCCGGCAGCTCCGGTTGCGCCTCCATCTCTACAGACTCACTCTCCAGCTCCGCCCCTGGAGTGACCTCAAGGGCAACACCAGATGGCATCATCTCGGCGAACCGCTGCTGTGACTCATCGAGCGAGACCATCGGTATGGGCTCAGCAGCAACCGGAGTCTCGGCCTGAACCACCTCCGGTTCCTCAAGAATCAGCTGCTCCAGAATCTCCGGATCAGCAAGCAGTACGGTAAAGGGGTTCTCGACCTGCTGCCTGACCATCGGTGTCAGCTGATAGAGCGGGATCGACTGAAGCAACAGAAAATGGAGCAACATGGATCCGGTCAGCGCATAAAACCATTGGCGTGAGCGAATAACCATGGTCAGGGATTCACCTCGGTGATCAGTTCCACCCTTTTTACTCCACCCTTGCGAATATTCTCCAGCAGCCTGACCACCCGATGAGAGTCAACGCGGCTATCCGCATGGATCTCAATGGATGGCGGTGTGCGCCCACGATAGGAGTCATCAATCAGGTAGCGCAGTTGATGGCTGTTACTGATCTCGCGTTCACCCACCGCCATATTCCCATCCTGATCCAGAAAGATGGAGAGATCCATTGGCTCAACCCGCGCACTGCTGCTGGAGTGTGGGTGGTCAATCTCCCAGAATCCTGGGGACTTTACGGTACCGGCAACAAGGAAGAAGATGATCAGGAGAAAGATCACACTGACCAGTGGAGTCATGTCCAGTTCACTGTGTCTCTTTCGGTGGTAGTGGAAGCGCATGGCTAACGAATCAGACTGACCAGTGTTGCCCCACCTGCACGGAGTTGATCCATTACAAGCACCACCTGCTGCAGGGGGAGGTCCGTATCCGGGCGGACAATAAAACGGGTCTCCGGCCTCTTCTTCAGCAGCTGTGACGCTCTCTCTGCAACCAGCGAGAGCTCAACCTGTCGCCCATTGATATCGATACCACCACCGGGATGGACACGCACCAGAGAGGCCCCCTGCCAGGCACTCTTGCCTTCGCCCTTCTCCGCAGGAATGTCGAGAGAGAGCTTGCGCTGTTGTGAAAAACTTGTGGTCAGCATGAAGAAGATCAACAACAGAAAGACCACATCAATCAGTGAGGTCAGACTCAGCCAGCGCCGTTTTGACTGGTAACCGGATGATTCAAATTGCATTACTGTCAATCTCTGTCAGTAGCTGTGGTCATCGTATCTTCTGCAGCAGCGCCGCATTCAGCGTGAGGTGGTATTACCCAGCCTGGCGAATGGCGCCCAGTGTCCGGGTTACGGCATCCCCCATGTCCTGTCGCACACGCTCGACAATCCCCTCGAGCCAGTTCACGGCAGCAAGTGCAGGAATTGCAATGGCCAGACCAAAGGCAGTGGTGATCAGCGCCTCCCAAATTCCTCCAGCCAGCATCGTGACATCCACCTGTACTCCCGCCTCCTCGAGCTGCATGAAGGCCTGGATCATCCCCAGGACTGTTCCCAGCAACCCAAGCAGCGGGCTCAGGTGAGCAACGGCATCAAGACCCCGGATATAGGATGTAAGCTGCTCAAGCTGTGTTCTTCCCTCACTCTCCAGCTCCTCCTTTGCAGCACTGCTCTCACCCACCGCGGTCCCTGCATCAGAGATCCGGATGGCCCGCTCCATCACCCGTGCAATGGGTGTCTTTCGGGCAGAGAGATCGGTGACAGCAATCCCCTTCTGTCCACGCTCAATATTCTGCAGGGCACGCTCTACATAATCGTGAGAACCGAACAGCACCTTCCTGGACTGGAAGTGGTAGAGCTTAAGGAGAAAGATTGCAAATCCATAGACAGAGAGCGCCAACAGAATAATGGCTACAGGGCCGCCCTTGTTTATCAGCAGTTCCAGTCCCATATAAAGTCTCCTTACTTGAAGAGCCTGACGGAGGCCTTGGTTCCCGTCCTGATCATGCCCATGCAGTTGGCAACATCATCTCCACCACTCTTGCACGAGACCATGCGGTTAAGCAGAATGCTGTCGATCTCATCACATTTTGCCCCCTTCATCGGTACCAGTTTCACTACCGTCTTGTTGGCGGTAACCCTCTGGAAGTCAGCCAGGAAGTGGGCGGTAATGATATCCTCCCTGTTGAAGGCAAAGAGTTCCGATTTCAACTCGGAGAACTCATTCTCTGTCTGGTTGGAGAAGCGAACATAGGCCACACAAAGGTCATCGCGCTGCTCGAGCTTGTTGATCTCCATATAGAGGTTGTCGGCAGGCTTTGCACTCATCTCCTCAACTGCCGGCTGGCTCTCCGCTGCCTCGGTTACCTCTTCTGCTGCCGCTCCATCCTCGGCAGCATGGAGAGAGGAGACCGTCAGCACCGACATCAATAGCACACTCCACTTCAGTTTTTTCAACATGGTGTCTCTCACTTGTAGTTTGAAAATGGTTAATTGCAGTTCAGCGCAAGGTACTCAAGATCGCTGTCCTCGACCTCACCCAGTTCCCACTCCCCACGGTTGTTGGCGTGGTCAATGGCAGCCTGCTGCATCTCGTCCGATGCACCGTGTGGGACAGAGAGAATCTGTCCGGCATAGATCAGGTCCGCATCAATGATCTGTTCCTTGTTGGCACACAACAGCAGGGGCCAGAGCGCTGCATCCCCGTAGACCTGATCACTGGAGGCGATGGTCCAGAGGCTGTCTCCATCCATGACCTCAACCTCCGTGGGCTCTGGGGCCGGCTCGGAATCACTAACCTTCTCACTTGCGATATCTGCAGACTGTGGAAGACCGACCTCAACCGATGCAGTCGGCTTGATCTCCTCAATACGCGCGGCCTCGATCTCCACGATCTCTGCAGGCTTCTCGGGAATCGGCTCTCCGGCCTTCTCTGCCTCATCGACTGCAACTGCATATTTGGAACGGATCTCCA
>CAYFMF010000021.1:0-3376 GCA_964344135.1 uncultured Piscirickettsiaceae bacterium | reverse complement strand
TCTCCGGCCTTCTCTGCCTCATCGACTGCAACTGCATATTTGGAACGGATCTCCAGAATCTCGTCACACTCGGGCTGGGCGTAACTCTTGTCCCAGAATCCTGTATGGATACACTCACCGAACGGGGTACGTACCACTCCACCCTTGCTGTCAACCAGATAGCCCTCGAAACTTCCCGCCTGCAGGGTACCCAGTGGAAGGAGTGTCATCAGTGCAATAGTGAGTATGGAGAAAACCGGGTGGTCCATTTTTTTCATTGAAGATTTCCTTTCTGTTACTGCTTGGGAGCCTCTGAACAGGTCTGGGGTTCCCCTGTTTATGATCACAATGACCAGATAGTTACATTTCCCCAATACTACTGTAGGAACTGTTTTTTTTCCACGCCCTAATGGAGAAAAAGCGGGGCCCCTGAGACAAAGAAAATGGTATGATCCGGGAACTTGGAAAAACAGTTATCAGGGAAGAAAAAATGATAAAAAACAACGTTTGGGTCGCAGTTGCAGCGCTCTCGTTCTCCATCTCAGCGGCTGCCCAGCCGGTACCCCAATCAGATGATATCGATAGTGTTCCAGCACCTTACGTCAGCAACAGCCCTGCCCCAGTCGCACCTCTGCCACCACAACAGAATCCCGACCGCAAGCGTCCTGAAAGGGAGAAAATTCCAGACGACATCTGGAGTACGATTGCATCACCGTTTGACCCCATCAGCAACGGGGAGGGGCTGATGCCCCAGCAGCAGAGGCCAGCCCCTCTGCCGATGCCACAACCGAGGGCTGAGGCGATGATGCAGCCCCCTCTGGATCCACAACCAATCTATTCACAGCCAGCGGCATCAACAGCAGTGCCTCAGCAGCCCCCACGCTACCCCATGCAGGCGA
The DNA here is from genome assembly GCA_964344135.1 of uncultured Piscirickettsiaceae bacterium. GTDB lineage: Bacteria > Pseudomonadota > Gammaproteobacteria > Thiopontia. The sequence continues at coordinate 2,498 of CAYFMF010000021.1, read as the reverse complement.
TTGCAGTGCCCTATGAGCTGCCCCCGCAGGAGAAGGCTGTGGCTGCATATCCGGAAGAGTACTGGAACTGCCTGCTCAACAATCTGCAAGGTCTGGGGAGTGATGTGGCGGCGAAACTGATCACCCGTGCCTGCCAGAAGAAATATCCTAAACGGTAAGCGGCAGGAGCACTCTATCCCATCCCCATCCTGTCCAGGGCAATAGCGAGGAAGATGGCCATCCCCAGCCAGTGGTTATGGAGAAAGGCCTGAAAGCAGGCTGCGGGGGCTCGCTGGCGTATCAACCACTGATGATAGATACCCAGCAGTGATGCGGCCGCAAGCCCAAGATAGAATATCCACCCCAGCCCAAACTCTCTGCCCGCAAGAGTGAGCAGTCCGACCATCGTCAGCTGAAAGAGGCCGATCAGCACCCGGTCCCAGCGCCCAAAGAGGATCGCTGTGGAACGGATCCCCACCTTCAGATCATCCTCGCGATCGACCATTGCATACATCGTATCGTAGACGACCGCCCAGCAGAGTGTGGCCAGGAAGAGTAGCCATGCCCCAGCTGGCACCTCACCGGTAACTGCAGCGAAAGCCATCGGTATTGCCCAGCCGAATGCTGCCCCGAGAAAGAGCTGCGGCAGATGAGTGTAGCGCTTCATGAATGGGTAGATAATGGCCAGCGCGACGGCCACAAACGAGAGCCTGATTGTCAGCGGATTCATCGTGAGCACCAGAAGAAAGGCGGTAACAATCAGCAGTGCAAAGAGCAGCAGCGCCTCACGCTCCGAGATCACTCCAGCCGTCAGCGGACGCTCTGCGGTACGGCGCACATGGCGGTCCACCTTGCGGTCTGCATAATCATTGATAATGCAGCCCGCCGAGCGCATCAGAACAACACCGGCAACAAAGACAGAGAGCACTATCCACGGTGGCAGCCCATCGGCAGCAACCCACAACCCCCAGAGCGTGGGCCAGAGCAGCAGCAGGATCCCGATCGGCTTGTCGAGTCGCATCAACTGGATATAGGCAGTGGTCTTGTTCATGGCCTGGTCTGAACTTCCTCCGGATGGTGAAAAAATTGAATCGAATCGGGCTGGTGGTCCTCCCCAATGGTCAACAGGATATCAGAACGTTGCGGCAGCTCAGACCACATATGGCGCGTCAGGCGCTCAAAGTGGCTCACAAATAGCCTGATCTCCTCCTGAAGTGCCCTGCGCTCACGCTGCTCTCCCTCCAGCTTCTCCTCCTGCAGGGTTCTCCAATCAACAACGGACTCCATATCCGGTGGCTGCAGGGTCACCAGATGGTCCAGTCTTGAGAAGAGGGGCTGGTATCTCTCCCCCAGCGCTCTGTTGACAAAGCGCCTCCAGACCCCCTCTGCATCATGGTGAGACTCCAGCCCATTCACCGGGGTAGCGAGGGCCTCATCCTCTTCTGCTCTGGCACCGACACACCACCCCTCGAGCAGGATGAGGTCCAGCCCATCTGGGGGACAGCTCCACCGTTCCGGGGTGGCGCAATCATCCGCTGCCTTGTCGAATCTGGAGAGTTCAACCCTCTCCCCGGGCTGAATGGCAAACAGCTGCTCCAGATGCCGGGAGAGTTGCTCCAGGTCATGGGTCCCGGGAACGCCACGTCTGCTCAACAGCGGATGCACCCTCTCAGCGAGATGGTTGCGCTCACTTTTTCCAAGATAGTAGTCATCCAGGGAGAGGACGATACTCTGCAGGCCAAGCTCCTCCTGCAACAGGATCTGAAGCATGGCGGAGAGAGTGCTTTTGCCCGTCCCCTGGGCGCCATTGATTCCGACAAGAAGCGGTCTTGGGGATTCGGCACAACGCCCATGCAGCCAGCTGCAGAGTGGGCGGTGGATCCGGTCCAGATGGGGCAGCATGAGATCAGGGGCAATCTTCTGCCCCTGCAGGTAGCGAATCAACGATCCGGGCTGGTTCATGGCAGGTTGCGACGCCTGCGGAAAAAGGCCTTCAGGAGAGCACTGCTCTCCTCCATCAACAGCCCGGAGTCAACAACACACTGATGGTTGAGCGATGGGTTCTGCAGCAGCTGCAGCAGTGAACCTGCAGCCCCGGTGCGGGGGTCTGGTGCCGCAAAGACCACCCGTTCTACCCGTGCATGAACAATCGCACCGGCGCACATTGGGCAGGGCTCAAGGGTTGCGTAGAGTGTGGTACCGGGAAGACGATAGTTCCGCTCATGAACTGCCGCATCACGCAGCGCCTGGATCTCGGCATGGGCCGAGGGGTCATGGGAAGAGATCGGACGGTTCCATCCCTCACCAATGATTACCCCATCACGAACAACGACTGCACCAACAGGAACCTCTCCCTCATCCTCTGCACGGCGTGCCAGCTCCAACGCACGCCCCATCCAGACCCTCTCTTCCTCAACTATTCCCATTCTATTGTCAACAAGTCATTTTTATCTTTTATATTCAATGGCTTATTTTTAAGCTAAACGGTAATACCATGAAAAATACCATGCTCAGAAATT
>CAYFMF010000020.1:15908-32387 GCA_964344135.1 uncultured Piscirickettsiaceae bacterium | reverse complement strand
ATTGACTCGATCGCCTTCCAGACCAATCTGCTGGCACTCAATGCAGCGGTTGAGGCGGCCAGGGCCGGTGAGCAGGGGCGTGGATTCGCCGTGGTGGCCGCTGAGGTGCGCAGCCTGGCCCAGAAGACTGCCGAGGCGGCCAAAGAGATCAAGGTGCTGATTGAGGAGAGTGTCACCAAGGCCGATGAGGGGTCGAGACTGGCTGACCAGTCCGAAGAGGCGTTGCAGAGCATCCTGGGGTCGGTTACCAGGGTCTCCGCCGTGGTTGGCGAGATCGCATCGACCGCACAGGAGCAGTTCAACGGGATTGAACAGGTGACCACTGCGGTATCTCAGCTCGATAGTGTCAATCAGCAGAATGCCGCACTGGTGGAGGAGGTGGCGTCAGCCAGCAGCTCGATGAGGCATCAGGCCCACGCGCTGAGTGACAGCATGCACTTCTTCAAGACCGAGGGGGTTGCTGAAGAGGAGAGCGGCGACGGAGGGGTTCATCCGGAAGCGCTTGATCTTGACTTCATGGTATGAGGACCGCTCTCTGGCTGCACCATAAGGCGCAGGGCAACTCATTGATACAAGAGAGCTTTGACACAAGAGAGATTTCTGAAAGCGTGGCAATTGGTAAATAAGGGAGACGATGTTATGGCGTTAATTCAATGGAGCGATGAACTGAGTGTCGGGATTGACTCAATCGATGATCAGCACAAAAAACTGGTCAACATGATCAATGCACTGCATGAGGCGATGAGAGAGGGGCAGGGGGATGCAGTGATGGGCAGGATCTTTGATGGGCTGGCCCTCTATGTGCAGAAGCACTTTGGCTATGAGGAGGAGCTTTTTGCCAGCCATGGTTACCCGGAGAGCGATGCTCACAAGCGGGAGCATGAGGCGCTGATCAGTCAGGTCAGTGAACTGAAAAAGCAGTTCGACTATGGTCAGACAGTGCTCACCATGGATCTGATGCAGTTTCTCAAGGGGTGGCTGAATGACCATATCAAGGGTACCGACAAGAGATACACGGAGTTCCTGAGCTCCAGGGGGGTGAAGTGAGCCCCTGTCATCGCGATCTCCATCTGCGGATTCGGGAATTATGGTGACGGAAATCTGTCAGAGATAGTTGGCACAAATCATGCATGTTCCTCTGTAGGCCCGGAACGGGCCATCCATCAACAGAGTTATGAGAGAGGGTTAGAGAGATGATGAGTAAATTGCGGGAAGATCTGCTTAATGCCATTGGTGTCACCTACAGAACCATGTCCGATGCCATTGCGCGCGGGGACGGAGAGCGTGAACAGCGGGCACTGAAGCGAATTGGTGAGTTGAAGAGGCGGCTCAGGGATGCCCGCAGTGAGGAGCGTCACCGTTATCTCCATATCAGCAATTCCGAGCGCAGCTGCATGGTCTGTCGTGATGAGGATAGCAGTGCGGTGGTGGTCCAGGCCTGGAATAGCTGTGAGGGGTGCGAGACAACCCGGTTCCGCAGCTTCGAGGCGGCACACAGGGCACTGCAGCAGGCTGGCTATATTCCGATGCGCGCAGTCTGACGACCGTTCTGGCTGTTACCAGAGCAGACGCTCCAGCTGGCGAATCTCCTCCAGGCTCCTGCCGCCTCTTGACCTGGGGGCAGGGCGAGGCTCAAGCCCCTTGCGAAAGGTCAGTAGCCGCTTTCTCTTCGCTGCGGCATCCGCCTGTTTTCCTGTGATCGGGTCGATATGGAGGGTGATCATCCCCTCCGGGCGGGGGTGCCTCTTCTCTGGATGGTTGTGCAGTGCATCTCTCATGAACCGGATCCACATCGGCAGTGCGGTCTCTGCACCGGATTCATCCATTCCCAAGGATCTGGGCTGATCATATCCGATCCAGCTGACGGCCACCAGATCCGGGTGGTAGCCGGCAAACCAGGTGTCCATTGAGCGGTTCGAGGTTCCCGTCTTTCCACCGATATCCTCTCGTTCCAGTACCCGGGCTCTGCGTGCAGTCCCTTGCTGAATCACCCTCCTCAGCATCTGATCCATCAGGTAGTGAACCTGTGGAGAGAGCAGTCGCAGAGGGGGATGGCGATTGCTGTTGCAGAGTCTGCATGCCGCAGTGGGGAAGCGGTTGCCGAATGTGATGGAGTCGATCAGCCAGGGGGTGAGACGATACCCGCCATTTGCAAACGGGGCATAGGCTGTGGCGACCTCCAGCGGGGTTGCGGGGAGTGTTCCGACTGCGAGGGTCAGGTCTCTGTGACGGTTGATCCGCTCTTCCGCAAGCCCCACCCGCTTCAGGTGCTCCAGAACAGGGCGAAATCCGCTCTTCTGAAGCAGTCGGATCGAGGCGAGATTTCTCGAGTGGATCAGTGCATCCTGCAGCAGTGTTGGGCCATGGAAGCGGTGGCCTGAATTTTCGGGCCTCCAGGGGGGGGAATCTGTCGTTCCAGGAAAGAGGAGCGGGGCATCATTGAGCAGGGTTGCTGCGGTCATCCCCTGCTGCAGGGCGGCGGTGTAGATCAGCGGCTTGATGGTGGATCCCATCTGTCGATAGGCCTGTGTTGCCCGATTAAACGGGGTCTTGCTGAAGTCTGAGCCACCACTGAGCGCAACAATGGCACCACTGTTCGGGTTGAGTGCCACGATGGCCCCCTCTGCCTGCCCGGAGGGGGGCCAGCTTCTCTCTGCTTCCTGATTCCGTTCCAGGACCCTCTGCCTGGTCTCTCTGATACTGTTTCGCAGTGCATTGACGGCCGATGCCTGCGGCGCCGGCCTGATGGTGGTGGTCACACGGATTCCACTGGTATAGGCGACGCTTTTTCCCAGAAGTCTCACCAGTTCCGCACGCACCATCTCGGCGGCATAGGGGGCCTCGGTTTCGACCGGCGGATGGTGAAGGGTTGCACTCAATGGGCTCCTGACTGCCTCTCTCTGCTCCTCTCTGGTAATGAAGCCAAGTGTGGCCATCCGTCCGAGAATGTAGTCTCTCCGCTCTCTGGCCCGTTTTGGGTTGCGGATCGGGTTGATGGTGGAGGGGGCCTTGGGGAGTGCTGCAACCATTGCGACCTGTGCCAGTGTGGCCTCTGCCGGAGAGATTCCGTAGTAGGTGTGGAAGGCGGCACCGATTCCGTAGGAGCGGTGGCCGAAAAAGATCTTGTTGAGGTAGAGTGAGAGGATCTCCTCCTTCTCCAGCAGCTGCTCAATGCGGATGGCGAGGGCGATCTCCATGATCTTTCGTCTCCAGCTCTTCTCCCGGCTGAGGAAGAAGTTCCTCGCCATCTGCATGGTGATGGTGCTTCCCCCCTCCCGCTTCTCCCCGCTGGAGAGGTATCTGTATGCGGCACGGAGGATGCCGCCGCTATCGACCCCGGGGTGGTCGAAGTAGTGTTCATCCTCTGCTGCAATAATGGCATGGATCATCTGTTGCGGGATCTCGCCATAGGGTATGGGGTCCCTCCGCTTCTCTCCAAACTCGGCAATCAGGGAGCCATCCTGTGCCAGAACCTGTAGCGGTACCTGCAGCTGCAGGTTGAGGATCTCCTGCTGGGAGGGAAGGTGGGGGAGGATGGAGTAGTGGATGGTGCCCCAGATTGTGATCGATGCTGCGAGCAGTGAGGAGAGGGTATAGGCAAGCGGGCGCAGCATGCGCTACTCTTTTTCCCGGCTGCGCTCCCGCAGCAGTTTTGTCTGTTCGTGAAGGACCATCCGAATCACCCGGTCCCGATCATCCTCGTGCATGTGTGTAAACTCGACTGCAACCTTCCAGGGGCCGTGTGGATCATTTTTTGCAGGGATGGACCTGATCACGCGGGCAACGGAGCGTACCGCAACATGGTCGGAGAGAAAGGTGATCTTCAGATCAATCTGGGCACCGCTCTCCAGCTGCTGCTGGCTGTAGATCAGGGCGCCCCCTCCACTGAGGTTGACAGGCATGACAACATTGCTGGACTTGCCCTCCTGCTGGTCGTGCTGAACCTCCAGCTCTCTCAGTATCAGATTGATCTTGCGGTTCATCAGGTCGAGAAGATGGCCCAGCTGCAGATCGGTTCCGGTAACCATCGAGATGCCGTCCTGAATCTGCTTGTTTATCTTTACAGTCTCTGAATCAACGGTAGTGGAGGCCAGGTTGCTGTTGAGGATTCGGGATGCCAGGGTGTGCGCATCCGCTTCACTCAGCAGACTGAATTGCACCATTGCCTCAAGGTCAATCCGGAAATGTCGTCGTTCAGCCATTGCACTACTCCCTGCGTAACTTATTCATCACTACCCGTAACTGATTCAGATTGCCCCTGAACAGTTGCCTCTCTACTTTCTCAAAACAATCTCTACACGTCGGTTCAGTGATCGTCCCATGGGGTCACGATTGTCCCCAATCGGATCTATGGCCGCATGTCCCTCGGCCTGGATGCGGGGTGCAAGTTCCGGGGTGTACTCAACCATCTTGTGGAGTACGGCCGTGGCACGCCGTGTGGAGAGCTCCCAGTTGGAGGAGAACTCATCGTTGGAGATGGGGACATTATCGGTGTGGCCGACAATGACAATCCTGCCGCGCATCCCGGCTATTTTCCTTGATACCTTCTTCAGAACCGGCAGGATGCTCTTGTTGAGATCGGCCTTGCCGGTCTTGAAGGCTGCCTTGTCCTTGAGGCGTACCATCAACATCTCCTCCTTGCCGATCACCTCGGCACTGCGGATAAAGGTCTCCAGCCGAAGCTCCTGCTCCAGTACCTGGGTATCGGACTCGATCTCGATCTCCTTTCTGGTTTTTGCATCATCTTCCCGTTCACCCCTGGCCCCCTGTTTCTGATCCAGAATCCGTTTTCTTGAGTCGGTCGTCTCCTGGCGAACCATCTCTTTTGTGGTCCTCTTGGTGACGTTGGGAGAGAACTTGTCGGTGATGATGGAGGTTCCCATCGGGACGATCTGCTCCGGGGTTGGAATGACATCCTGTACCCCGAAGGCCTTCTCCATTCCCGTAATGACCTTCTTCATCTTGCGTGCGTCAATGGTTGCAAAGGAGAGCAGAAGGACGAAGAAGCAGAGCAGCAGAGACATCAGGTCACCAAAGGTGGCAAGCCATCCCGGGAGTCCGGGAGGACACTTCTTTTTCGGGGTCTGTATCTGGACGGCCATCCTCTCTGCTGCAGCCTCTGCGGCTACATATCCTCCTCGTCACGCTCCCCCTTGGGGACATAGTTGAGTAGAGAGGCGTAGACCAGGCGCGGGTTGGTCCCCTCCTGGATGTGGGAGACCCCCTCAATAACCAGCCCTTTCTGGATTCTCTCCTCCTCGGTGCGCAGCTCCAGCTTCTTGGCGATCGGGATTGCAATCAGGTTGGCGATCAGTGCCCCATAGAGGGTGGTCAGCAGTGCAATCGCCATTGCCGGACCGATGGCTGCAGGATCACTCATGTTGGCCAGCATCTGGACCAGTCCGATCAGGGTGCCCACCATTCCCAGTGCCGGTGCCAGGTCACCCCAGCTCTTGAACACGTTGTGGGCAATCTCGTGCCTTCCGATGGTCAGCATCATCTCCGAGCTGAGGTGTGCTGAGACAGTGTGGGCATCCTGTCCATCCACCCCCATCTGCAGCCCCGTGCGCAGAAAGTCATTGTCGATGTTCTCCATCACCTCCTCAAGGGCCAGCAGCCCCTCCTTGCGAACCACCTGGCTCGCCTCAACGATCTGCCGGATCAGCTCGGTGGTTTCGGTGGAGCTGTAGAAGAAGGCGATGGCGGCACTCTTCCATGCCCCGAAAAACTGCCCCACAGTAAACTGCATCATCACGCCGGCCAGCGAGCCGCCAATGACGATGACCACGGAGGGGGGGTTGATGAACATGCCGATATCCCCACCCAGAAAGATGGTGATCACCACCAGTGTCCAGGCGAGGACGAGTCCCAGAAGCGTTGCAATATCCATTTTATTGTTGTCTTTGTGTGTAGTGTTGCCCTGTTATTGTTTGGTGCACTCTCTGGCACGCTACATTAACGGCACCACTGCCGTTAAATCAAACAATTTTACCCCATATAGATCTTGTTCTTCCGCTTTTTGGAGGATATAGTTCGAGAGGTTCAGGATGGATGCAGATGCAGCGCTGCACCCGCTTTTTGTGGTGACCGGTAGCAGCAGGTCATCAGGAGAGATCTCAAAGGGCAATTCAGGGGAAGAGTAGAGATGGCAAAGATATTGATTGTGGATGATTCCGTATCCATGAGACAGATGGTCTCCTTTACGCTGGAGGGGGCGGGATACGAGGTTGACCAGGCCGAGGATGGGGTGGAGGCCCTGGAGATGGCCAGATCCGCCCGCTACGACATGATCCTGACCGATGTCAACATGCCCAATATGGATGGTATCGAGCTGACCGGGGAGCTGCGCAGGCTGGATGGGTACCGCTATCTTCCGATACTGACGCTGACTACTGAGTCGGCCGATGAGAAGAAGACAGCTGGCAGGGATGCCGGTGCAACTGGCTGGATTGTCAAGCCGTTCAGTCCGGAGAAGCTGCTCTCTGTCGTCAACAAGCTATTGGGGTAGCGCTCATCTTCATGAGCAGGATTGCAGAACAACAGGGGGAAGTGGATGGCCATTGATATGGAGCAGTTTCGTCAGGTCTATCTGGAGGAGAGTATGGATGGACTTGAGGTGATGGAGTCTGGATTGCTTGATCTGGATCCGGGGGCAGTAGACGAGGAGGAGATCAACACGATATTCCGTGCAGCCCACTCCATCAAGGGGGGCGGGGCGACCTTCGGTTTTGAGGAGGTCACCGATTTTACCCATGTGATGGAGACCCTGCTGGACGAGATGCGTTCCGGAGAGCGGGAGGTTAGCGCAGAGACGGTTGATCTCCTGCTCCGCTCCGTGGATTGTCTGCGTGAGATGTTTGACTATCTGAAGTCGGGTGGATCGGTCGACGACTCCCGGGTGGCTGAGGTTCAGGGTGAGCTTGAGCTTGTGCTGGGGGGTGGCCATGCGGCGACCCGGTCAGGCACAGAGATGGCAGATGCATCCGCAGCTCCAGCACCCCAGGGGTGGATGATTACATTTGTTCCCGATCCGGGCATGCTGAAAACCGGGAATGAGCCACTTCGTCTCTTCCGGGCACTGAGAGGTCTGGGGGAGCTGGAGGTGAGTGTCGAACATGATGCCGTCCCGCCACTGGAGTCTCTCCGCCCCGAGGAGTGCTACCTTGGCTGGAAGCTGACGCTCAGGGGAAGTGTCGAAAAAGAGCCTGTTGTCGAGATATTCGAGTGGGTTGAGGATGAGTGTGAGCTCTCCATCATTCCCCTGGAGCCAGAACAGGAGCAGGAGGCCTCACCACCCTCCCGTGAGCGAGAGGCCGAGGCACCCCCCCCGATGGATGCAGCCGGAGCTGGTGGGAAAAATGGTGCCAGAAAGAGGGGGGCAGCCAGCCAGCAGAGCTCCTCCATTCGTGTAGCCATCAACAAGGTGGATGATCTGGTTGACATGATTGGAGAGCTGGTGATCACCCAGTCGATGTTGAGCCAGATTGGCGAGAATTTTACGGTTGATATGGTGGACCGGATGCGTGAGGGGCTGGCGCAGCTGGAACGCAATACCAGGGAGCTGCAGGAGAGTGTGATGCAGATCCGCATGTTGCCCATCAGCTTTGCCTTCAACCGTTTTCCGCGAGTGGTTCATGACCTTAGCCAGAGTCTTGGAAAGAAGGTCGAGCTGCTTGTCAGTGGTGAAGGGACTGAACTGGACAAGACGGTACTGGAGCAGATTGGAGACCCACTGGTTCATCTGATCCGGAACTCGATTGATCACGGGATCGAGAGCCCGCAACAGCGTATTGCCAGTGGGAAATCGGAGGTGGGAATGGTCTCCCTGAATGCCTGCCACCAAGGGGGGAATATCGTGATTGAGGTTGCAGATGACGGCAAGGGCATCGACCGTCAGGCGGTGATCGAGAAGGCGATCCGGCTCGGGATGGTTGATGGTGGAGAGGGGCTCTCCGATGCCGAGGTGTTCGATCTGCTCTTCCAGCCCGGCTTCTCAACAGCCAGTGCGGTGACGGATGTCTCCGGCCGCGGGGTGGGGATGGATGTGGTTCGCAGAAATGTCCGTACACTGGGTGGAAATGTGGAGGTGGTCTCCACTCCCGGAGAGGGCTCCACATTCACCGTGCGCCTGCCTCTGACACTGGCCATCCTGGATGGTCAGCTGTTGCGTGTCGGAAACGAGATCTTTATCATTCCACTGGTCTCCATTATTGAGTCGATCCAGGTCAATATGGATCAGGTCAACTCCATTGCCAACCAGACGGAGGTCTACAAGTTGCGGGAGGAGTATCTGCCCATTGTCCGCCTCCACGAGCGTCTGCAGCTTGAGGAGGGGAACAGGGATCTGGAGCAGGGGCTGCTGGTCGTGGTTGAGGCGGATGGGAGGCGGGCCGCGCTACTGGTGGATGATCTCCTCGGGCAGCAGCAGGTGGTGATCAAGAGCCTGGAGACCAACTTCCACAAGATGGTGGGGCTCTCCGGGGCAACCATCCTTGGGGATGGGACGGTTGCCCTGATTCTCGATGTTGCGGAGCTGATTGGGGATGCGGCAACAGCAGGTCGCGCACACGCTGTGGATTACCGTCAGATCCACTCCGGATCTCGTGAGATGGGCGATACGCTCCATTGAGCAACAGTTTTTGGGCGGGCAGAGCGGGATGGACAGAGAGAGGAGAAGAGGATGAGAGGCGAAGAGATGGCTGGAGTGGATCTGGGAGAGCAGCTCTCCATTGCCTCTGTGGCCGCGCTGCGTGCAGAGTGGATGGATCGAATCGCATCGGGGCTTGATGAGCATTCGCTGCTGCTGCAGGGGGAGGGGGTTCAGTCGGTGGATACGGCGGGGCTGCAGCTGCTGCTCTCGCTGATTCGCGAGCTGGAGAAAGAGGGGGTGGAGTGGAGATGGGGGGGGGCTTCGCAACCCCTGCATGAGAGTGCGCGCCAGCTGGGGCTCTCCGCCCTGTTGACGTTGTGATGGCACTATTACCGGATTCAGGGAGCCTCTGACCGATGGAAAATGTTGACAAGACAATGGATGAGACGATCGAACATACCATGGGGTGGCAGGAGCTGCGCGAGACGGTGCTGATGCTCAACCTTGCAGTGGCCCAGATCGAGATGTCGATGAGAGACGGGGACCACTCGGTCTCTACCCTGATCGACTCCTTTACCACAATGTCCGGATGCATACGGGCGATTGGAACTGCCAGCTCCGAGATCCCCGATCAGGTCAACGAGGAGACCAACTGCAAGGCGATTCGCGAGACCATACAGACCAATGGCGAGCTGGTTGCCGGGAAGACGGCGGCGGCGATCATCGCCTTTCAGTTCTATGACAAGCTGACCCAGCGCCTCTCCCATGTCAGCTCGAGTCTGGGCGAGTTGACCAGGATTGTATCCAGTGCCACAATGATCGGCGACCATGGCCAGTGGGACACGCTCCGGGAGAGGATTCGCAAGACCTACAGCATGGTCGATGAGGCGACCATGTATGATGCAATCATGCGCGGGGAGAGTATTGAGGAGGCTGTAACCATTGCCATGGCGGCAGGGTACGGTGATGTTGAGGATGAGGAGGATCGTGCGTCGGGAGAGGTGGACCTTTTCTGACGCTGGAGCGGGTCGGGTGGCTGCTGATGGGGAGGACCACAGGGCAGTTGCCATATGGCTGAGCAGGGGTAGTGGATTGAGAGGTTCATGGAGTAATTCAACAGGGGGAAAGTGTAATGAGGTCTTTTTTCAGGAACATGTTGATCGCCAGGCGCATCGCCCTGGCATTTGGCGTACTTCTGCTCCTTGCCGGAGCGGGCGGGGTGATGGCGTTGCTCACCATGCAGCAGCTGAGTGAAGAGCTGAGCGAGATCGTAACCAACTACAACGAGAAGATCCGGCTTGCCAGCGAGGTACGGGATGAGGGGCGGCAGCGGGCCGAGCAGATTCGCAACATGCTGCTGACCGAGGAGGAGGAGAAGATTGAGGAGTACAAGGCACTCTTTGACGCCTCGGTTGAGCGTTACACGGCATTGATCCTGGAGCTGGATGAGCTGATCTCCGAGGAGGAGGAGCAGCTGATGATGGATCGCATCCGCAGCAGCTCGGCGGCCACCTTCCCGGTGATGAACGTGATGATGCAGAACATCATGGATGGCTTTGGGGAGGATTCACTGGAGACCCTGCAGAACGAGGGGGCGGCACTCCAGAGCGAGCTGCTGGAGGCGCTCACTGCCTTTGTCAGGCTGGAGCAGGGGCGGATCGATCAGGCAAGCAGCGAAGCGGAGCGTGCGGCCCGGGAGGGGCTGCTTGTGGTGCTGGCCACCAGTGGCGCCATCTTCCTCTTTATCCTGGTGATCTGGTACCTCCTCTCGCGCTCCCTGACGGTCCCCCTGCAGGGGATTGTCCAGATCATGGACTCCCTGCGCGAGAATGGGGACTTCTCCGTCCGCTGCAAGGACCATGGGAGGAGTGAGCTGGGGTTGATGGCCTCCGGATTCAATGACCTGATGGATTCCCTGCAGGGGAATATCGATGCCATCCGCCACGGCATGGGCGAGATAGCCTCCGGCCGCCTCGGGGTGCAGATCGAGTCGGATGCCAGGGGGGATCTGGCCGAGCTGAGAGACAATATCAACGGCACCGTCCTGAGTATCGGAGAGACGGTGGGCGCGATCCGTGCTGTGATGCAAAATGTGGCCGAGGGGCGCTTCGACCGCACCGTGGAGAGCGGTGCCCGGGGGGATCTGGCCGAACTGGGTGAGAGTGTAAACGAGACCATCAGCACGCTCAATGGTGCGATCGGCAGCATTGATCAGGTAATGGGTGCAGTGGCCAACGGAGACTTTTCGGCCCGGGTGGATCTGGAGCTCTCCGGTGACCTGAATGGCCTGAAGCAGCATCTGAACACATCCCTGGATGCACTTGGCGAGGCGCTGGAGCGCTCGGTGCGGGTTGCCGTCGCTCAGTCGGAGGGGGATCTGGCCTCCCGCGTGGAGGGGGAGTACTCCGGCCAGCTGGCGGTTCTCAAGGCGGCAATCAACGGCTCCCAGGAGAAGGTCTCCGGTGCAATTGGCGAGATTGCGACCACTGCGGGTGCCGTCGCGGGGGCTGGTGAGCAGATCTACCAGACCAGTACCGATCTGAGCCAGCGCTCCCAGGAGCAGGCCGCCTCGATCGAGGAGACCGCCGCCAGTATGGAGGAGATGACCGCCTCGGTGAAGCAGAACTCCGACAATGCCGGGCAGGCGGACCAGCTGGCAACCACTGCAAGGGGGCTTGCGGAGGAGGGGGGTACGGTCATGGATCGTGCAACCTCAGCAATGAATGCGATCTCCGAGTCGAGCCAGAAGATCTCCGACATCATCAGTGTGATTGACGGCATTGCCTTCCAGACCAACCTGCTGGCCCTCAATGCAGCAGTCGAGGCGGCTCGTGCGGGTGAGCAGGGGCGGGGCTTTGCCGTGGTTGCAGGTGAGGTGCGCACGCTGGCACAGCGCAGTGCCGATGCGGCCAAGGAGATCTCCTCCCTGATTGCGGACAGTACGGAGAAGGTGCAGGAGGGGGCCGGTCTGGTGGATGAGGCGGGCCACTCACTGGGCGAGATTGTCCACGGGATCAAGAAGGTGAGTGATATTGTGGCCGAGATTGCTGCTGCCAGTGCGGAGCAGACCTCCGGCATTGAGCAGGTCAACAACGCCATTGCCCAGATGGAGGGGCTGACCCAGGATAATGTTGAGCTGGTGGAGAAGGCCGCTGCCGCCAGTGAGTCGATGAAGCAGCAGGCCGACGGGATGCGGGAGCTGGTCTCCTTCTTCAAGGTGGAGGAGGTGGAGCTCTCCTCCGTGGAGGGCGCAGCGGAGAGGGCTGAATCTGCACATTCCGTTGTGGAGGGGGGGCATGTGGAGGGGGGTCAGGATACCGAAGATGCAGCGCAACAGGCTACCCATCCTGCCCCCGCACGCCCATCTTCGACGCCCCGCAGGGTGGAGTCCGATACGGAGTGGGATGAGTTTTGATCTGACTGTTGGCTGCACCTGGAGAGTCGGGGGTCAGGCTTTCCTTGTTGTAGTTGTTTGCAACACAAACAACTACAACAAGGAAAGCCTGACCCCGGGATGGGGTGCTCGTGAGATGCAATGAACATCATCATCGGTTTTTTGATTGTCTCGGGAAGCGTGATTGGGGGGTACCTGCTCTCCCATGGCTACCTGATGGCGCTCTGGCAGCCCTATGAGTTGCTGATCATCCTGGGTGCAGCGACGGGTGCCCTGGTGGTCGCCAATCCACCCCATATCCTCTCCCAGGTGAGGCAGGGTATTCCGCAGCTTGTAAGGAAGAGCCGTTATGACAAGGTGCTCTACCTCGATCTGCTGGGGGTGATCTATGAACTCTTTTCACGCTCCAGAAAGGAGGGGATCCTGAGTCTGGAGAGCCATGTGGAGTATCCGCAGGAGAGTTTCATCTTTCAGCGCTATCCGCGCCTGCTGGAGGAGCATCTCCATGCGGTCACCTTCCTTGTGGACTATCTGCGCCTGATTGTGGGGGGGGAACATGAACAGTTATGAGCTGGACAACCTGATGGATGTCGAGCTGGCCACCCATGAACACGAATCCTCGCAACCCTCCGGGGCACTCGCCTCAATGTCGGATGGCCTGCCCGGATTTGGCATTGTGGCAGCTGTCATGGGGATTGTCATCACCATGGGGTCACTGGATGGGCCGGTAGAGGAGACCGGACAGCATCTGGCCGCCGCCCTGGTGGGAACCTTTCTCGGGATTCTGCTGGCCTACGGCTTTGTGGGACCGCTCTCGCGTGCACTGCACCATGTTGCCGAGGATGAGGCGATGATGCTGGGGTGCATCAAGACGGCACTGGTGGCCTACCTGAACGGCTATGCCCCCGTAGTGGCGGTCGAGTTTGGTCGCAAGGCGATTCCTCCCCGTCTGCGCCCCGGGTTCCATGAGCTGGAGGAGCATGTTCAGGGGATTGGATCGGGGAGGTCGGGATGAGTGAGATGATTCAGCCGATCATCATCAAGAAGTGCCGGCAGAAGATCATGCATGGCCACACCGGTTCATGGAAGGTGGCCCTCGCCGACTTCATGACCGCGATGATGACCCTTTTTCTGCTCCTCTGGCTGCTGGCATCCACCACCCCGGAGCAGCGTGCAGCAATTGCTGGCCACTTTCAGGGAGTATCTCTTGATGATAGTGCGGGTAGTGCGGAGGAGAGGAGTCCACTTGATCTCAACAGGGGGGCAGCCAACAGCCTGATCGATCTGGAGGCAAACCGCGAGATGGAGCAGCGGCACAAGGTGGATGAGGCGAGGAGGGAGGAGATTGAGCAGATCTATCGTGAGGTGGAGTCCGAGAGGGCGAGAATGGTCCGGCTCAAGAATATCCTTGAGAGAACCGTTGAGCGGAGCTCACTGCTGCGGGAGTTCAGGGATCAGATTCTCCTCAAGGTGACCCCGGAGGGGCTGCGGGTCCAGATTGTGGACAGGAAGAACCGCCCGATGTTTGCCCAGGGGGGATCCACCCCCAAGCCCTATACAAAAAAGATTCTCAGGCAGCTGGGGGCCACCATCAACCTGGTTCCCAACAGAATCTCCATCTCTGGCCATACGGATGCCTCCCGTTACAGCCGAATCAACTACAGCAACTGGGAGCTCTCCAGTGACCGGGCCAATGCGGCCCGTCGGGTTCTGGTTGAGGGGGGGTTGAGAGAGCGCAAGATCGAGCGGATTGTTGGTCTTGCTGCAACCGAGCCCTTCGATCAAGAGGATCTCTACCATGCAGTGAATCGACGTATCAGTATCCTTGTGATGAACCGCTCCCCGGTAACCTCGCGCTACCTGGAGGGTGCGGTTCCAGCACCATCGGGAGCAATGTAGGGAGTGAGCAGAGTGGAGTCCAGTCATCAGTTTCTTGTCCCCATCCGGGAGGGTGAGGGTTCGGCAGAGGGGGGGCAGCGGGTCTCGGGCAGGGAGCTGGATGCCCTCCTCAACCTGCTGGTCCGGATCAGAAAACGGGTTGCGCTCTTCGGAAGGAGAGCCGGGGCACAGCAGCATCTCTCGATGGTCCTTGGGTACCGCCAGGAGTCGGGATGGCTACTGCTTGATGTGACACCGGACGACCGTTTCAATCGACAGGTTGAGTCATCCGGGCTCTCCATGGTGACACAGCTGGATGAGGGGAAGATCCAGGTCGATTTTGAGGATGTCACTGTTGAGGGGGAGGGGGCGGGTGCTACGCTGCGCTGCCGGGTGCCCGAGACAATCCTCAGGGTGCAGTGTCGACAGGCGCACCGGGTGAGTGCCGGCAGCGATATCCGTTTCAGCTTCGGCCCACTGGTGGAGCTGGGGGCTGCGGAGGCAAGGGTTGTCGATCTGAGCGATATTGGGATCAGACTGCTTCTCGCTGGGGAGGGGGTGACCCCCCCCGCAGAGGGTGATCTCCTCGAGGGGTGTCTCTTGACCCTCTCCGGCCTTGGCTCTATCACCGCCAGGGTTGAGGTCAAGGGGGTCTATCTCCACTCCGCAGAGGGAGGGGGGCAGGAGGTTGAGATTGGCGGCCATTTTGTCGATCTCCCTGCAAGCTCGCATGCCCTGCTGCAGCGTTACATCTTCCATCGTGACCTGGAGGAGCGGGGACGCCAGGAGGAGCTGGACAACCTGGAACACAGTCTCGTCTCATCCGGTGAGCCAGTGGTCAGGGAGCGACTCTGATCTTGTTGTCCGATCCTCTCTGAGGGTGGGGCGGCGGATTTTTGTCACTGTCGGCACAGAGTTGTTATCTGTTTATCTAACTGTATGAACAAAAAGAGTTATAATGGTTGGCATGTAACTTGCTCGAACACTATTGTGGTGGGCTGTTTTCAGAAATTGATTATTTACCGGCAGGAGAAGAGATCGCGTGGCAGAGAGTGAAGAGGGAGGAGCAGCAGAGGAGTCAAAACCATCCCTGATGCTCCCGTTGCTGCTGACCGCACTGTTTTCGATCGCGATCAGTGTGGGGCTGAGCATGCTGCTCCTGGGGGGGGATGACGGCACGGCGCAGTCACCTTCCGGAAAGAAGCAGAAGCAGGTTGCCGAGGAGGAGATTGTCCTTGGAGAGGAGGAGAGTTATCTTCCTCTCGACAAATTTACCATCAATCTGGAGGGCAAGGGGGACCATGTGATGCTGGTTGAGCTGCAGGTGGTCTCGCGTGATGTTGCTGCACTGGAGGCGTTGCAGAAGCATATGCCGGTTGTGCGTAATGATCTCAATCTGCTCTTCTCGGGTCAGAGATACAGGAAGGTACTGACCACTGAGGGGAAAGAGGCGCTGCGAGAGAAGACACTCAGGGCAATCCAGAAGATTTTACGCAAGAAGATCCGCAGAAAAGGGGTCGATGCGGTCTTTTTTACCAGTTTTGTAACTCAATAAGCCGTTCCACCAGGTTAACGGCGTTGATGGAGACAGGGTTATATCAGGATTAGGGAATGGACGACGAACTGCTTTCACAGGATGAGGTTGACGCACTGCTCACCGGAATGGGTGAGGGGGAGATCGAGACCGAGTCGGGCATTGAGGTGGAGGGGGAGGTTTCCAGCTTTGACTTTGCCTCCCAGGAGCGGATTATTCGTGGCCGGATGCCGACCCTGGAGATGATTGCCGAGCGCTTTGCCAGAAACCACCGGATCACCCTCTTCAATCTGCTGCGCAAGACCGTTGAGATCGGTGTTGGCGGGATCGAGATCATCAAGTTCAGCGAGTATCTCAGGAACCTTTTTCTTCCCACCAGCCTCAATCTGGTACGGATGCGTCCGTTTCGTGGTACGGCACTGGTCACCTTTGATCCGAAGCTGATCTTCTCTGTGGTGGACTACTATTTTGGAGGGCTGGGGAAGTATGATTTCCGGGTGGAGGGGAGAGAGTTTACAACCGTCGAGAGTCGGGTAATCAGTATGCTGCTGGAGAAATTCTTTGCCGACATGGGGAGTGCCTGGGAGATTGTGGAGAAGATTGATTTTGAATCCATCGGCTCGGAGGTCAATCCGCAGTTTGCAAATATTGTAGGACCTACCGATCCGGTGGTGGTGGTTCAGCTCTCCATTGATCTGGAGGGGTCTGGTGGAGAGATGCATCTGGTGATCCCCTATGCCATGCTTGATCCCGTGCGTGAGGAGCTGGAATCCGGGACTCAGACCGAGAGCAGTGAACAGGATGAGCGCTGGGTACGGGCACTCCATCAGGAGGTGGAGGGGGTGGATGTAGAGCTGGTCTGTCAACTGACCGAGGTTGGGATGACAGTACACGATGTGGTAAAGATGGATGTGGGCAATATCATTCCGATCGAGATGCCGGAGAAGGTGTTGATGCGGGTTGATGATGTCCCTGTTCTGCGCGGCAATCTGGGGCTGCACGATGGACACAAGGCGGTGCGGGTTGTCGAGGGGGTTGAAATTCCGGAGCTGGTGCTGGGGACCCGGCCAGCTTCCGGGTAGT
>CAYFMF010000020.1:0-15808 GCA_964344135.1 uncultured Piscirickettsiaceae bacterium | reverse complement strand
GAGGGGGTTGAAATTCCGGAGCTGGTGCTGGGGACCCGGCCAGCTTCCGGGTAGTGGGGGGGTTGACCCCACCCCACTCAGTTTTGAGCAATAAAGGTAGATGAGATGGCTGATGAAGAGAGTGTAGAGAGTGGTGCTGCAGAGGGGTGGGATGATGCGCTCAAGGAGCAGGCTGCGGCGGGTGAGGGTACGGAGGAGGGTTCCTCTGCACCGATGGAGGAGTTTGGTGGCAGTGGCGGAGGGGGGCAGGAGATCAATCTCGATGTGGTGCTGGATGTGCCGGTTACCCTCTCGATGGAGGTTGGATCCACCTCGATCAGTATTCGCAACCTGCTTCAGTTGACCCAGGGCTCTGTTATCGAGCTGGATCGCCTGGCTGGAGAGACGCTTGATATCAAGGCAAATGGAACCCTGATTGCACACGGCGAGGTGGTCGTGGTCAATGAGAAATTTGGAATCCGGGTGCTGGATGTGGTCACCCCGGAAGAGCGGATTCGCAAGATCAAGAGATGACCGCTCTGGCGATGAGACCCCTGGCCGGGATTGCCCTTCTTCTGTTGACCCCCGTCACTGCTCTGGCCGCTGCAGCAGAGGGTTCAGGTTCCGCTGCAGAGGGGGCGGTTGATCTGGTCAACCAACCCATCGGCATGGGGCAGCTCTTTCAGACCTTCTTCAGCCTCTTTCTGGTGGTGATGCTGATCATTGGTCTGGCATGGATGGTGCGGCGCAGTGGCCGTTTCGGATCGGCACTGGGTGGTCAGCTGCGAGCCGTTGGTGGCCTCTCCCTGGGGGCACGGGAACGGATTCTGCTGGTTGATGCAGGGGGTACCCATCTGCTGGTCGGGATCTCTCCCGGCGGGGGGATTCAGACCCTCCATGTCTTTCCCGAGCCACTGGATCTTGATGGGGATTCGGAGGGCGGAGAGCCGCTGTTTGCAGTGTCACTTCAGAAAATCATCAACAGGCGCGGAGGTGGTGAAGCAACACCCGGGCGCTCACAAACGCCTCCAGCCACAGAGAGAGAGGGTTGAGATGGTGAAGGTTCGTCCCCTGTTTCTGATCCCGGCAACGCTTTTCCTGCTGCTGTTTCCGCACCTCTCATCGGCAGCGGCCGGGATTCCGGCCATCACGGTAAGTGAGGATGGCGGGAGTTATTCACTGAGTCTGCAGATCCTGATCATGATGACGCTGCTGACCCTGCTGCCGGCCGCCTTCATGACCATGACCTCGTTTCTCCGTATTATCATTGTGCTGGCGCTGCTGCGGCAGGCCCTTGGAACCATGCAGACGCCAAGCAGCCAGATTCTGATCGGCCTGGCCCTTTTTCTCACCTTCTTTGTCATGTCCCCGATCTTTGAGCAGGCCTATGAGGACTCCGTGGTTCCATTGATGGCGGAAGAGATCACCATGGAGACCGCGATGGAGCGAGCCTCGGACCCCTTCCGTGGCTTCATGATCCGTCAGGTTCGGGAGGATGATCTGATCTTCTTTGGAGAGATGTCGGGTGTGGAGCCATTCGAGAGTGAGGCAGAGGTCCCCTTTTCCGTCTTGATGCCCGCATTCATGACCAGTGAGCTGAAGACCGCCTTCCAGATCGGTTTCCTGATCTTCATCCCCTTCCTGATTATCGACATTGTAGTGGCCAGTATCCTGATGTCGATGGGCATGATGATGCTCTCCCCGATGATTATCTCGCTCCCCTTCAAGATCATGCTCTTTGTTCTGGTGGACGGGTGGACCTTGGTGCTGGGTACCCTTGCATCCAGTTTCCTGGTGGGTTGAGCAGATGACTCCAGAGACCGTCATTACCGTTGGGCAGCAGGCGATGGAGGTTGCGGTTCTGCTTGCTGCGCCACTGCTGATCTCTGCACTGGCGATTGGACTGCTGGTGGGTATCTTTCAGGCTGCAACCCAGATCAACGAGATGACGCTCAGCTTTATTCCAAAACTGGCGATCCTGATTCTGGTATTGATGTATGCGGGAAACTGGATGCTCCAGACCATACTCGACTTTACAAGGAGGCTCTATGAGAACATCCCCTTTTTGATTGGCTAGGAGGCTGTCCGAGAATAGAGAGTCTACTGCGGAAAAGCTGAAGTTGGCCATATTTCGCCATCCTTTTCGTTAAATAGCGGTGCTATTCGCCTCAAAACCACACCTGCAATCAGCGATTGCGGTGGTCTGAGGACGGTGACAAAATCTGTCTCAAATCAGCTCTCCCTCGCTACGACTTCTATCCTCGGAGAGCCTCCTGGGTCAGAAGAGGGGAGGGGCAGTGCCCCGGAGGGGGTGGTAACAGGAGAGATTGCATGGAGATCACGGCAGAACAGCTGAATGGGTGGGTTGGCCTCTATTTCTGGCCCTTTGTCCGTGTCACCGGCATGCTGGTGATTGCCCCGGTTTTTGCCGCCCGTACCGTCCCGCTCCGCATTCGCCTGATGGTGACGGTTGTGCTGACCGCAGTGATCGCCCCGCTGCTCCCCCCCATGCCGATCCTTGACCCCTTCTCCGTGGCCGGAGTGATGCAGATCGCCAACCAGTTTGTGATCGGGTTTGCGATGGGTTTTGTTCTCCACCTGATCTTTGCGGCCTATATGGTGGCGGCCCAGTCCATGGGGATGTCGATGGGGCTCGGTTTCGCCACTGCGATTGACCCCAACAATGGAGTACAGGTGCCGGTATTGGCACAATTTTACGTCCTCTTTGCGACACTACTCTTTCTTGCAATCAATGGCCATCTGTTGATGATTGACGCTCTCAGAGAGAGTTTTCAGACACTCCCGGTCTCTGCCCGCCCAATCTCTGCCGACTCCATCTGGTCCATTGTCTCCTGGGGCAAGATGATCTTTGTGGGAGGGGTCAAGATTGCACTGCCGATCATTGTGACGCTGCTGCTGATCAATATCTCATTTGGTGTTGTGACCCGTGCGGCACCTCAACTCAACATTTTTGCAGTTGGTTTTCCGGTCAGTATTCTGGTGGGGTTCTGGCTGGTGATGGTCTCCTTTCCCGCAATCTACCCCCGTCTTCTGGAGCTGGTGGAGAGTGCGTTTTCAACCCTCTCTGCATTTCGCCTGGTGGGTGGGTAAGCACTACGGAGCAGTAGATGGCAGAGAATCAGGACGGTACCGAGAAGAGCGAACAGCCGACGGAGAAGCGGCTCCGGGAGACCCGGGAGAAGGGGCAGATTCCACGCTCCAGGGACCTCAATACCTTTGTGATGCTGATCTTTGCGGCGGCCGCCTTTCTGACCATCGGTGGCGAGATGATCAGGCAGATCATGGCGGGGCTGGGCAGGGGGCTGCAGCCGGGACGCCACTACTTTTACGATACCAATGCGATGATGGGGCTGTTTGCAGAGCTTTTCATGGATGGAATCTGGCTGCTGATTCCATTCCTTTCAATCATGCTGGTTGCTGCCATCGGTTCACCGGTGATGATGGGGGGGTGGTCATTCAGTACCAAGGCGATCGGGTTCAAGATCAGCAAGATCAACCCGGTCAAGGGGCTGGGCAGGATGGCATCGATCAAGACCCTTGTGGAGCTCTTCAAGGCGCTGGCCAAATTTACCCTGGTGATGTCGGTCGCAACCGGACTGCTCTGGTCCCAGGTGGACCTCTTTCTTGGTCTGGGTGAGGAACCGGTCAACCAGGCACTGGCCCATGCAGGCAGTGCAATGTCCTGGTTCTTTCTGGTGCTCTCCTTTACCCTGATTGCGGTAGTTGCGATTGATGTCCCCTTCCAGTTATGGGACCACCAGAGGCAGCTGAAAATGACGTTGCAGGAGGTCAAGGACGAGATGAAGGAGACCGAGGGGCGGCCGGAGGTCAAGCAGCATATTCGTCGTCAGCAACAGGCACTGGCACAGAGCAGAATGATGCAGGAGGTTCCAGAGGCCGATGTGGTCGTTACCAACCCGACACACTTTGCGGTTGCACTGAGGTATGACCGGGAGAGCATGGGGGCTCCGCGTGTGGTTGCGAAGGGGGCAGACCTGATGGCTGCCCAGATCCGCACGGTGGCACAGGCGCATGATGTGGCAATGGTCTCTGCGCCGCCACTGGCACGCGCCCTCTACTTCTCGGTAGAGGTCGACCAGGAGATCCCGCAGGGGCTCTATCAGGCCATTGCCCAGCTTCTGGCCCACCTCTACCAGCTGGATGAGGGGCTGTCTGACCATCAGGGGGAGGGGATGGAGAATCTCCCAATTCCGCAGCAGTATCGTCTCGGTGCGGATGGCAAACCGGAGCAGGAAAGTGGAACGGAGAAGCGGTAGAATCGCCTGATGGATATTGAATTGATCAAGAGGGTCGTGAGGCAGGGGCTGGGTGCACCCCTGATGCTGGTGATGATCATGGCCATGCTGATCATCCCGCTGGCTCCATGGGCACTCGACATCTTCTTTACCTTCAATATTGCACTGGCACTGGTTGTGCTGATGACTGCAGTCTATGCGCTGCGACCGCTCGACTTTTCCGTCTTTCCGACTATCATCCTGGTGGCCACCCTGATGCGCCTGGCGCTGAATGTGGCCTCCACCCGGGTGATCCTGATGGAGGGACACTCTGGCGGAGATGCGGCCGGAAATGTGATCGAGGCCTTCGGCAGTTTTGTGATTGGGGGCAATTTTGCGGTGGGGCTGGTGGTCTTCATGATTCTGGTGATCATCAACTTTGTGGTGATCACCAAGGGTGCGGGGCGTGTCTCGGAGGTAAGTGCCCGTTTTACCCTCGATGCGATGCCGGGCAAGCAGATGGCGATTGATGCCGACCTCAACTCCGGCCTGATTGATCAGGATGAGGCCCGTACCAGACGCTCCGAGGTGGCAACCGAGGCCGACTTTTACGGTTCAATGGACGGTGCCAGCAAGTTCGTGCGGGGGGATGCGGTTGCCGGAATCCTGATTCTCTTCATCAACATCATTGGCGGATTTGCCATCGGAATGGCGCAACATGACCTGACTGCAGCACAGGCTGCGGAGAACTACATTATCCTGACGGTTGGTGACGGGCTGGTGGCGCAGATTCCAGCACTGGTGCTTTCGACCGCAACAGCCATCGTGGTAACGCGGGTCTCGGGGACAGCAGACCTGGGTGGACAGATCTTCGGGCAGATGTTTGGCAGCAGCCAGACACTGGTGGTTGCAGCTTCGATTATCGGGCTCCTCGGTATCATTCCGGGGATGCCCAATGTCGCCTTCCTGACCCTGGCGGCCATTCTTGGCATGGCGGCATGGATGGTCTCCAGAAAGGGTGCCCGCGAGGAGGCGGCAGCAGCAGAGGTCTCTGCAGTGGCTGAGGAGGAAGAGGCACCTCGTGAGCGTGATGTCGGCTGGGATGATGTCGAGAGCATTGATCTTCTGACCCTGGAGGTGGGGTATCGCCTGATTCCGATGGTGGATCTCAAGCAGGGGGGGGAGCTGATTGACCGCATCAAGGGGGTACGCAGAAAGCTCTCGAAGGAGCTCGGTTTTCTGGTTCATGCGGTCCATATACGGGATAACCTGGACCTCTCACCCAACGGCTACCAGATCCGCCTGATGGGGGTCCCCGTCGGAGAGGGCGAGTTGATGCCGGACCAATACCTAGCAATCAATCCTGGCCAGGTATTTGGCGAGCTGGAGGGGGCGCCAACCCGTGATCCGACCTTTGGAATGGAGGCGGTCTGGATCGGTGCAGATCATCAGGACCATGCGCAGTCACTGGGGTATACGGTGGTGGATGCCAGTACCGTCATTGCGACACACCTCAGTGAGGTGATTCGCAGCCATGCCAGCGAACTCCTGGGTGTGGATGATGTCAAGGAGTTGCTGGATCGTCTCGCGGAGAGTGCACCCAAGCTGGTTGAGGATCTGGTTCCGAAGACGGTTGAGTGGATGGTGGTTCTCAAGGTGCTGCAGAATCTCCTGGAGGAGGGGGTCTCGATCAAGGATATGCGTACGATTGCAGAGGTACTGGCCGAGAATGGCCCCAAGAGTCAAGATCCTGACGATCTGACCATGGCGGTGCGCACTGCGCTGGGGCGCTCCATAGTTCAGGATCTCGCGGGTATTGTTGGTGAGCTGCCGGTCATTACTCTCGACCCAAAGTTGGAACAGATATTGCATCAGTCCATTCAGGGTGACGGAACCGGGGCTGCGGCCCTGGAGCCCGGACTTGCAGAACAGATGAATCACTCCCTGATGGAGGCGGTTCAGCAACAGGAGATAGAGGGAGCGCCAGCCGTACTGCTGGTGGCCCCATCGATTCGACGTCTACTCTCCAGAATGTTCCGTCACTCGCTGCCCGACCTTTCGGTACTCTCCTATACGGAGGTGCCGGATGATCGCTCCATCCGGATGGTGGCCAATGTTGGAGGCGGCAGTGCGTGACTGTTGTTTGAGTAGAGGATTAAGGTACCAATGAAAATGCGTCGTTTTTTTGCCTCTTCAATGTCGCTTGCACTCAGGCAGGTGCGTCGGGAGCAGGGAGGATCCGCAGTCATTCTGTCACAACGCAAGGTGGATGGAGGTGTTGAGGTGGTTGCTGCCGTGGATCCTGATGCTGTGGACCCGGAGGAGAGGGGAGAGGGGAGGGGGAGCCACCACTCCAGCTTCCGCCAGCGTCCGAAGCGCCAGACCCCATCGGAATCCCTCCCTGCCGTTGACCATCAGGAGATTGGCGAGATGAGACGGGAGATGCAGCAGATGCGTACCATGATGGAGCAGCACCTCTCACTGGTCAATACAGTCTCCCCGATCGAGGGGGATCCGCAGGAGGCGTGGCTGAGAGAGCGCCTGATGGAGATCGGCATTGCCGGCGATATCTGTCAGAGGATCTGGCAGGAGCTCTCCGGCACTGACTCCGACAACCACTGGCAGCAGGCGTTGGGGTGGCTGGAGCGTGAGCTTTCGGCGGGGGATGACCAGATTCTGCAACAGGGTGGGGTGGTCGCACTGGTTGGCCCTACCGGAGTCGGAAAGAGTACAACGGCAGCAAAGCTGGCAGCACGCTATGCATTGCGCAACGGAACGGATCGGGTTGCTCTGGTAACGACAGATTCGTATCGTATTGGGGCCCGGGAGCAGCTTCTGGCCTTTGGCGAGCTGATCGGTGTTCCGGTCCATGTGGTCAATGATATCAACGAGCTGCATGGGACCCTCTCCCGGTTGATGGAGCGGGATCTGATCATTATTGACACCGCAGGGCTGAGTCAGAGGGATATGCACCTCCTGGAGCAGCTTGCACTGTTGCGAACCGGTGAGATCAATATTGATCCCTATCTGGTGGTTGCAGCCAATACCCAGCAGAGTGCACTCGATGAGACGGTGGATATATTCAACCGGATCGGGCTGAAGGGGGCGATACTCTCCAAGCTGGATGAGGGCGGGACGGTGGGTTCGGCGCTGAGTGTCCTGTTGCGTCACCAGCTGCCACTGCTCTACCTTGGTGATGGTCAGCGAGTTCCGGAGGATCTTCAGGTGGCCCGTGGCAGCGATCTGGTCGACCGTCTGATATCACAGCGGCAGACAGAGTGCGAACAGCCACTGCAGGCATTTGGCTAACAGGGTAACGGTATGGTAGATCAGGCAGAAGGAATCAGAAGGGTGGGGTGGCAGCAGAAGCCGGTCAAGGTGATTGCGGTCACCAGTGGAAAGGGTGGAGTGGGGAAGACCAATGTCTCGGTCAACCTTTCGGTCTCTCTTGCAAGCAAGGGTCACAATGTCGTGCTGATGGATGCCGACCTGGGGTTGGCCAATGTGGATGTAATGCTGGGACTGCATGCAAAACACAATATCTCTCATGTGCTTGATGGAGAGAAGAGCCTGGATGATATTCTGTTGACCGGCCCCGCAGGAATGCGGGTGATTCCCGCCACCTCGGGGGTGAAGCGGATGGCAGAGCTCTCACCGGCCGAGAATGCGGGGCTGATTCGTGCCTTTGGCGAGTTGCAGCACCCGGTCGACATCATGATTGTCGATGTTGCTGCAGGCATCTCGGACAGTGTCATCAGCTTCAGTCGTGCCGTACATGAGGTTGTGGTTGTGGTCTGCGATGAGCCCTCCTCGATCACGGACGCCTATGCGCTGGTCAAGGTGCTGAGTCGTGACTACGGGGTGGAGCGTTTCCACGTATTGACCAACATGGTAGAGAGTGACGCCCATGGGCGGATTCTCTTCAAGAAGCTCTCCCTGGTGGCAGAGCGGTTTCTTGATGTTACCCTCGATTATCTGGGGCCGGTTCCATTCGATAATGCGCTGCGCCGTGCGGTACAGAGGCAGAATGCGGTCTGTGAGCTGGAGCCATCCAGCCCCTCCTCACAGGCATTCCGCAGGATGGTTTCTGCCGTGGAGCGCTGGCCGATTCCGGAGCGGGCAGGTGGTTATCTGGAATTTTTTGTTGAACGGCTGCTGGAGAGCAGGGCGGGATAGGGTCCGCTCATCGTACGGTCATGAAGGGTCATGCAGCATATGCAACCGTGCAGAAGGGGGAGCTGGAGCAGCAGCTTGTCGAGCATATGCCGCTGGTCAAGCGTCTGGCACACCACCTCTCTGCACGCCTCCCCTCCTCGGTACAGATGGATGATCTCTTTCAGGCCGGAATGATCGGCCTGCTGGAGGCAATCAACAAATATGATGCCTCACAGGGGGCCCAGTTCACCACCTATGCGACCATCAGGATCAGAGGGGCCATGCTGGACGAGTTGCGAAGCGGTGACTGGACACCACGATCCGTCCACCGCAAGAGCCGGGAGGTGATGGAGACAATCAACCTTCTTGAGCAGCAGGGACGCCCCACCACGGACAGTGAGGTGGCATCGGAGATGGGGATCTCCGTCGAGGAGTACTGCAGGATTGTCCGTGACTCCAGCATGAGTTATCTCTTCTCGGTCGACCTCCTGGAGGAGGAGAGCCCCGGGGGGAGCAATATCAGGGACGGGCGGATGGGGCCGCTGGATCTGCTGTCGGATGACCGTTTTCGGGATGATCTGGCGCACGAGATTGGCTGCCTTCCGGAGCGTGAGAAGATGGTGATGGCACTCTACTACCAGGAGGATCTCAATCTTCGCGAGATTGGTGAGGTGATGGGGGTATCCGAATCCAGGGTCTCGCAGATTCATGGCCAGGCAACGGCAAGACTGCGTGGAAGGATGAGAAACTGGGTCGAATGAACAGGAGAGGGGTAACCCGAATCAATTGCGGGCAGTGCTGAATGGTTGCCTTTCGGGAAGATTGATAACAGGTGTTTGAATGGGGAAGATTGATGAATAAGGATATGAAGGTACTGATTGTTGATGACTTTGCAACCATGCGGCGGATTGTCAGGAACCTGCTGCTGGAGTTGGGCTTCTCGGATATTGAGGAGGCAGATGATGGCAAGACGGCACTTCCGATCCTGAAGAGGGGAAGGGTTGATTTTCTGGTGACCGACTGGAATATGCCGGGGATGGATGGGCTGGATCTGGTCAGGCATGTCCGCTCCAGCCCCGACCTGAAGGGGATCCCGATCCTGATGGTGACCGCAGAGGCCAAGAAGTCCCAGATTATCGAGGCGGCACAGGCGGGGATCAACGGCTATATCGTCAAGCCCTTTACCGCCTCCACACTGAACGAGAAGATCGAGAGGATCTTTGCGCGGATCAGTCAGGGATAGAGTCGTTACAAGGTATGGAACAGAACATGTCAGGACAACCGCTGATCACACTGGAGCAGGCCAGTGCGCTTGTGGAGCTGCTGGAGAGTGGAAAGGTTGCGGATGCGAACCGCATTGCAGGGCAGATGATCCGCAGGGTGGACCGCAATATCTATCAGCAGGTTGGGAGGCTGACCCGTCAACTGCATGACTCGGTAGAGCAGTTCAGGAATGAGCTTGGCGCCTCTGGGGTAAGCGGAAGGGAGTTTTCAGATATACGGACCAGGCTGCACCATGCAGTTGACCTGATGGAGCGGGCGGCCCATGAGAGTCTGGCAGCTGTGGAGGAGAGTGACCCGCTTGCTAAGGAGATTGTGGATGGTGCCGATAAGATAGCTGACGGCTGGGACCGTTTTCGTAATCGTGAGATGGATCTGGAGCAGTTCCGTGAGTTGAGCGACGAGATTGCAGAGTTTATGTCCATGGCAGCAGTGAATTCAGAGAAGATTCATGCGCGCCTGAACAGGGTGATGATGGCACAGGGGTTCCAGGATTTGACGGGGCAGATTATTCACAGGGTTGTTGATGTGATTGGCAGTGTGGAGGAGAGCCTGGTAGAGCTGATCAGGTTGTCGGATATGGATGAGGATCGTGCAGAGGTGGTTGAGAGAGAGCGAAAGGTACATGGACCTGCCATTCCATCACTTGGGAGTGGTGCGGTTGTCCGCAGTCAGGATGAGGTGGACGAGCTGCTCTCCAGTCTGGGATTCTGAGAGATATGGCCTTTGACCCCCACAGTGAGATATTTCAGGACTTTCTGCAGGAGGCGGGAGAGCTGCTGGAGTCCCTCAATGAACAGCTGGTCGGGCTGGAGAGCAACCCCGGTGATCAGGAGCTGCTGAATGCGGTCTTTCGTGCCTTTCATACCATCAAGGGGGGGGCAGGTTTTCTTGAGCTGGGCCCGGTTGTTGAGCTCTGTCATCGATCAGAGGATATCTTTGGTCTGGCGCGTGACGGGGCGCTGGAGCTGACAGAGCGGGTGATGGACCCCGTATTGGCAGCGCTTGATGAGCTCAATGCCATGTTTGATGCACTCCAGGACGGGGTGGAGCCGGTTCCGGCCCCGGGGGTCGTTGCCAGGCTGGAGCAGATTCTTGACCCCGACTCCGTAACTGCCGCCCCCCGGCAGGAGAGAGAAGGGGGTCCACCCCGAGAGGTGAGTGCAGGGGAGCACTCGACACCCGCCGACTCGGGGGGGGGCGCTCATCTCATCCAGACCCTCCAGGCGGATGGGGATGGGGAGATGAGTGATGATGAGTTCGAGGCGCTGCTGGACCATCTGGATCAGGGCACCACGCAAGAAGGCACCTCATCCCCGGAGCCCCTGGCCCCATCTCCGGAAGGGGGCAACCTGCTCGCTCACCCCTCTCGGGCAGATGGGGATGAGGAGATGAGTGATGATGAGTTTGAGATGTTGCTGGATGCACTGCAGCAGGATGCCCCACCTGAAAGAGAGCAGAAGGAGAAAAAGGGGGATCCGGCTGCTGCAGGGCGGGAGGATCCCTCCCCCCGTCCGAAGCGGGTCTCTGCTCCACAGAAGATTGAATCCAGTGTGCGGGTGGATACCCGTCGCCTGGATGACGTGATGAATCTTGTGGGTGAGCTGGTGCTGATCCGCAACCGTTTTGACAACCTGAAGCAGACCGTCTCTTCGGATGCGGTAGACCATGCCATCTCCGACCTGAACCTGTTGACCACGGACATCCAGATGGTTGTGATGCGGCTGCGAATGCAGCCGGTACGCAAGGTGTTCAACCGTTTCCCGCGTGTTGTCAGGGATCTTGCACGCAAGCTCGAGCGCAAGGTCGGGCTGCAGCTGATCGGAGAGGAGACAGAGGTTGACAAGAATCTGGTCGAGGAGCTGGCAGATCCACTGATCCATCTGATCAGGAATGCCATTGATCACGGGATCGAATCTCCACAGCAGCGGATTGCGGCAGGAAAGCCGGCGCAGGGGACCATTGTGCTCTCTGCAGAACAGGAGGGAGACCATATTCTGCTGACTATTCGTGATGATGGTGCAGGAATGAACCCGGAGACGCTGCGCCAGCTGGCGGTTGAGCGGGGTATGGTGGATCAGGAGATTGCCCACCAGTTGTCGGACCATGCACTCTTCAACCTCATCTTTGAGCCTGGCTTCTCTACCAGGAGGGAGATATCCGATCTCTCCGGTCGAGGTGTCGGGATGGATGTAGTCCGGACCCACATCAACCAGCTCAATGGCCAGATCGAGATCGATTCCAGGGTTGGCGAGGGGACAGTAATCTCGATTCAGGTGCCGCTGACACTGGCCATCCTTCCCACCCTGATGGTCTATATCGGGAGCCAGAACTACGCAATTCCACTGCCAGGCATTGTCGAGCTGTTCGAGATGGAGAGTGTTGAGGTGGGGCGGGTTGGTGGCCATGAGGTGGCCCGGCTGCGGGGCAGAACCTATCCGCTTGTCCATGCATCGGAGATGCTGGGGGGGGAGCGTCACAGCTCTCCCGAGCAGCGGGTACTTGTTGTCGAGCTGGGGGGTCACGCACTGGCACTGGTGGTGGAGCAGGTGGTTGGACAGGAAGAGGTGGTGATCAAGCCGCTGGGAACCCTGCTGCAGGGGATGCCAGGATATTCGGGCGCCACCATTACCGGAGATGGGCGTGTGGCACTGATACTGGATATTGCAGGTCTGGTCAGTCGGGTGACCGGGATTGACTACAACGCCTATGCCGAGGATGGGGTGGCGGCATGAGTGGGGTGTTCAGCGATGACCGCTTTATCACCTTCTCTCTCAATGGAGAGGTCTACGCCATTGAGGTGCTGAAAATTCAGGAGGTGATCTATATTCCGGAGATTACAGTGGTTCCCGGGGCCCCCCCTTTTGTGGTCGGGGTGGTCAATCTTCGCGGCATCCTGCTGACGGTTATTGATACCTCCATGGAGTTTGGATTGAGACGTGTGGAGGGTGTAGCATACAGCCGGATTGTGGTGGTCTCCCTGGGGGAGGATGACCGTATCGGGCTGCTGGTGGATTCAGTTTCGGAGGTGATGACGCTTGACTCGGGGGAGCGGGAGCCGCTTCCCGCCCTCGACAGTGGAGATCTGGGCAGATATGCGCACCATATCATCCACCACAATGGCCATCCGGTTACCCTGCTGGAGATGGATCCGGTTGTTGAGCGCGTCAGCTGGGAGTAGACTGTATCCGTATGAGGAGACCACATGATCGATATCAGTACCAGGACACCACCGGTTCCGAAACCACCCCGTCAGGATGAGGTGGATCAGGTTACCCCGGTTCCCAGATCTCACAGGGTTGATCGCACCGAGCCGGACCGCTCACCGGAACTCCGGCGCAGAAAAGAGAGAAAAGAGAGGGAGAAGAGTCAGGATGAGGAGCAGCCATCCGGAGATTCAACCCCCCACATTGACAGCTATGCATGAGGCGACTTAGTCTAGCCCTATGCATATCCCCCTCTCCGAGTTCACCTATACCGATGATGATTTCTATCGGGTCCGGAAGATCATTGGCGAACATGCCGGGATCAACCTTTCAGAGGCCAAGAGGAGTCTCGTCTACAACCGTCTGACCAGGCGTCTGCGCCACTTTGGCATGAGCTCCTTCAGAGAGTATCTTGACTATGTGGACCAGCATGTTGATGAGGAGTTCAGCCACTTTGTCAATGCGATCACCACCAACCTCACCTTCTTTTTTCGTGAGGGGCACCACTTCGATTTCATGCGTGATGTGGAGCTGCCACGGCTGATGGAGCGTAACCGCCAGAGCAGGCGCATACGGATCTGGTCCGCGGGTTGCTCCACTGGCGAGGAGCCCTACTCACTGGCGATCTCCGTCAGGGAGGCGGTGCCGGAGGGCTGGGATGTGAAGATTCTGGCTACCGATCTCGACTATAACGTCGTAGAGCACGGGGAGCGTGGCATCTATGAGGAGCGCAGGGTAGAGGGGATGAGCAGGGAGCGACTCAACCGCTGGTTCAGAAGGGGAAAGAGGGAGCAGGGGGGGAATGTAAGGCTGGTTGACGAGATACGGGAGATGGTGGTCTTCAGGCAGCTCAACCTCATGCACGACTGGCCAATGCGCGGCCCTTTCGATACCATCTTCTGCAGAAACGTGATGATCTATTTCAACAAGGAGACACAGGCCAGGCTGACGGATCGATATGCCGATATTCTCGCCGCTGACGGGCACTTGGTGATTGGCCATTCGGAATCCCTGTTCAAGATTTCAGACCGTTTTGACTTGATTGGCAAGACCATCTACCAGAAGATATCATGAGCCGGACTGTCACAGGGGAAGTGGTCCTGTTTCTGGACAGCAGCATCATGGATACAGAGAGAGAGGGAGTAACTGTTATTTTGGAGCGTGCAGCATGACATCCAGTGCCGGAGTACTGCCCGGATTCGAGAACGTTCGCAGAAACTGGAAGGCACCATTCAATGCCTATGTCAGCACCATTCTGCCTGGAGAGTACTATGTCACCAGGGGGGGTGACGGGATTGAGACGGTACTGGGCTCCTGTGTCTCTGCCTGTGTGCGTGACCGGGTGAGTGGTGTTGGCGGGATGAACCACTTCATGCTTCCGGTAGACCGAAATTTTACTGATGATGACGCTCAGATCTCCGATGCAACCCGTTATGGCAACTTTGCCATGGAGCATCTGGTCAATGATATTCTGAAGCATGGCGGGAAAAAGGAGAATCTCGAATTCAAGGTGGCTGGAGGGGGGCGCATCCTCAACCAGATGGCAAAAATCGGCTGGTACAATATCGGTTTTGTCTTTGACTACATCTTTACCGAGGGGTTTGAGCTTGTCTCCCATGATATCGGGGATGTGTTTCCAAGAAAGGTGATCTATTTTCCCAATACCGGTGTGATGAAAGTGAAGCGGCTCCGCTCCCTGCAGGAGAAACAGGAGTCGTTGCAGGAAGAGAAGTCCTACATGGCGCATCCCGGAATTGAGCTGGAGGGTGATGTTGAGCTATTCTGATCTGTGGACTCTGGGGGAGGATAGGGTGTGATCAAGGTTCTGATTGTCGATGACTCTGCACTGATTCGCCAGATGCTGACGGCGATTCTTGAGGTTGATCCGGAGATCGAGGTGGTGGGTGCGGCCTATGACCCATACATGGCACGGGAGAAGATCAAGAAACTCAACCCGGATGTCATTACCCTGGATGTGGAGATGCCGAAGATGGATGGGGTGACTTTTCTCCGCAACCTGATGCGCCTCCGCCCGCTTCCTGTTCTGATGGTCTCCTCCCTGACTGACAAGGGGGCCGATATTACCCTGCAGGCACTGGAGGCCGGTGCTGTGGACTTTTTCACCAAGCCCAAGGTGGATCTGGCAAATACCTTTGGCGACTATGGGGAGGAGATCAGAGAGAAGCTCAAGGTGGTTGCCGGGGCAAATATCAGGCAGATCATCAGCCGTCCGCCGCCAGCTGCTGCCGCAGAAAAGAGGGTGCCTGACAAGCACACTACCGATGCAGTACTGGAGAAGAGTCGCGGTAGACGCCACTTTCAGACCACCGATCAGGTGGTTGCCATTGGTGCCTCGACCGGAGGCACAGAGGCAATTCGCGAGATACTGCAGTCACTCCCTCCGAATACCCCGGGGGTTGTCATTGTTCAGCATATCCCTGCAGCCTTCAGCAGGCCATTTGCCGAGCGCATGAACACAGTCTCTGCGATGAGTGTCATGGAGGCCGAGGATGGTCAGCAGATCATTCCCGGTCATGTCTATATTGCACCTGGTGATCAGCACCTGATGGTGGTGCGGGATGGTGCACGCTACATCTGTCGGCTCAATGATGGGGCGCTGGTCAATCGACACAAGC
This sequence comes from uncultured Piscirickettsiaceae bacterium, assembly GCA_964344135.1. Classification (GTDB taxonomy): domain Bacteria; phylum Pseudomonadota; class Gammaproteobacteria; genus Thiopontia. The sequence goes on along the minus strand of CAYFMF010000020.1, from coordinate 295 downwards.
CATCCGTCGATGTGCTCTTCCGCTCCATGGCCGAGAATGTCGGGCCCAATGGGGTAGGAGTCATCCTGACAGGGATGGGGGGCGACGGGGCGACCGGGCTGCGGGAGATGCATGATGTCCACGCACGTACCATTGCCCAGGATGAGCGCAGCAGTGTGGTCTGGGGGATGCCGGGTGAGGCCATCAAGGCGGGAGGAGTAGAGCAGGTGGTTGCGCTGGAAAGCGTCTCGGGGGTGATTCAGGAGCTGGTCAGGAGATAGGCAATGGGGGTCAGGTCGCACGCCGTTACCGGCAA
>CAYFMF010000019.1:0-32541 GCA_964344135.1 uncultured Piscirickettsiaceae bacterium | reverse complement strand
ATAACCGTAGCCACGATAACGATAGTCGTCATCATCGTCATCATCCCACTCGTCCATCATCTCTTCCATCCAGTACATCGGAGTCCACTCTGGCCAGTCGTTGTCATCGTAGTCATCCCAGCCGTTATTGCTGCCAAACCAGCCGGCACTGGCGGTTGTTGATGCAGCCATCGCAGCTGCAACAATGGTGGAAAGTAGAACCTTTTTCATCATAATCCCCCTAATGGTGTGTGCAAGTAAGATGCACTCATTCTTATAAGAACTCGTGGTGGTGTCAAGTAAATCATCCTGCCGTTCTGCCATTGCTTTTTCTGATTGCAGGATAAAATGGCTTGAATCCTGCTCCGCAGGATGTAAGCTTGGGGCTGCTCTCTCTATTCTTGGGAGTTGAGTGGTAGGTTGAGTGAAAAATAATCATTAATAACAACACCATTGTGAAAAACTGGAGCACTATGAAACGATCAAAAAGAGTATCACTTGCTGCCCTTCTGGCTGCAGCTGCATCCGTTGCATCTGTTGCCGAGGCGGTCGATTTTGGAGATATGAGAGGGCCGATGAAGGGGGACAACTGGGGCGGCATGCCGGATGGTCCCAGCAGCATGAACTGGGGCGGACCAAGCTCTTGGGGAATGCCAAACAACTGGAATATGGGGGACTGGAACATGGGCAGCCCTGGCAGTGGCTGGGGTGGACCTGGTGGAGGCTGGGGTGGACCCGGTGGATGGGGGCGTGGCCCAGGCAGCTGGGACACCCCCTGGGGTGGCAACCGCTGGGGCAGTGGTCCGCGTAACTGGGGCCCCTGGGGTGGAGGCAATAACTGGGGCGGAAGAGGTCCCGGTGGTTGGGGTGGTGCCCCCTGGGGCGGTAACTCCACTCCCTGGGGTGGCTGGGGTGGACAGAGAGGGTGGGGAGGACCGGTTGGTCGTCCTGGGCCGCGTCCGATGAGACCGATCGAGCCACTGAAGCCGCTTCCTCCGATTGAGGACCGTTTCCCGCCCAGATCAAAGTCCGAAGAGGCTGCTTCCGCTGACGAGGGGAGCCCCTCCGCTGGTGGTGCAGTCTCACCCGAGGCCGCTCAGTAGAGAGCCAAAAAAAACCACCCCGAAAGGGGTGGTCAAATTGAAAGGGCGAATCCTTTCACTACCAAAGGAGTTACATCAGAACCATCGTTGATGGGGGTGAAACAGTTCTCCTGGATAAGGGGCTGTTTCGGACAGACCTGATGTGGGGCTCACGTTACCCGGCTCCTTGCTCTCTGGCAATCGCTATCGCCGGCAGAATTGATTTGGATCAAAGGTAACTGCGCATCTGCCCAACCACCACCCCCTGAATCTCCACCTGATCGGGGCGATAGACAAATGGCTCCATTGTGGCGTTGGCGGGATGGAGGATGATCCTGTCGGGGTGCTGTTCAATGGTTTTGAGTGTTGCCTCCTCTCCCTCGATCAGGGCAACCACCACCTCACCATTACGTGCGCTGTTCCGCTTCTCAATGATGACGTGGTCCCCCTCGAGGATTCCCGCCTCGATCATCGACTCCCCCTTGACCTGAAGTACAAAGCAGGGACGCCCAGTACGCAACTGTTCGGGGACCTCAATCCTCTCCGCGTCCTCGATCGCCTCAATCGGCATGCCTGCGGCAATGCGGCCCACGAGCGGCAGTTCATTCTCTTTTACCTCTTCCTCTGGCGGGGTGAGTCGGATCCCACGGTGCAGCCCCTCCAGTGGTTCAACCAGTCCTGCATCAATCAGGGCGTGGATATGTTTGTGCAGGGAGCCACGGGACTTGAGCCCCAGATGGTGGCAGAGCTGGTCCAGGCTGGGGGGATTCTCCCGGAACTCCGGCTGCTGCTCCTGCAGATACTCATAGACCTCACGCTGTTTGCGTGTCAGTGGAATGTTCATGCGGCTCTCCAATCAAATCTTGCGTTCTCTTTTTGTTCTGTTATGATACATGGAAAACAAACAAAGAACAAGAGGAGAGAGATCATGACCGCAGCCCTTCATCTGTTGACCCCAAAGGGGGATCGCCCGGTCTGGAGCCCCCATCTGGAGTCCGAGGCGTTTATGGCCGAGCCGATGGCTGAGATCCCGCTGCTGGGTAGAATCACCGCCGGCCTGCCAATCGAGGCGGTAGAGGATCGAGAGCTGGTTTCGGTTCCGCGCAATATGGTGCGCAAGGAGACCTATGCGTTGCGGGTGGTTGGCGAGTCGATGGTTGAGGACAATATTCAGGATGGTGACATCATTGTCGTGGAGCGCCAGGAGAGTGCCGCCAATGGACAGTCGGTGGTGGCGATGATCAACGACGAGGAGGTGACCCTGAAAAAGCTCTATATCGAGAAGGAGGGGGTACGGCTGCAGCCGGCCAATGCAACAATGGCACCGATCTTTCTGCGCAATGAGGATGTGAAGATCCTGGGGGTTGTCTCTGCGGTGATTCGAACCCCATAGTCTCTGCCTCCCTGTATCTCATCTCTGCGGAGGCGGGGATCCACTAGACCACCCAGAGCAGAACCCCATAGCGTGCCGCCTTCCCTGCTGCAATAAAGAGCGTAACAGCGGGGAGGGGCATGCGGAACCAGCCCGCCGCCAGACAGAGCCCATCCCCCACAACCGGCAACCAGGAGAGGAGCAGTATCGGAGAGCCGTGCTGTTCAATCCAGCGTACTGCCCTTGGATCAAGCCGCTTCCGTTGCTGTTCCGGCCCCCAGCGCCGGGCAATCAGCCACCCAACCGCCCAGGTGGAGATTCCGCCCAGGGTATTGCCTGCGGTGGCCACCCAGAGCAGCGTGCTGTCCGGATGGCTGCTCTGCTGGTCGAGCCAGAGCAGTACCGCCTCCGACCCGCCGGGCAGCAGGGTGGAGGAGAGCAGGGCAGAGAGAAAGAGCCCGGGAAGGGTAAAGGGGTCACTCATCAGGAGGTGGGTTGAAAACTCTGTTAGACTCTGCGGATCGGAGGGTAGGGCTGTCATTGTAACGGTTTGCCGCAGTCGCGTAATCACCCTTGTTTCAGAGGAGAGGAGCGCCAGATGAGCTCATCAGGAGCAGGGACCATTTTTCGGATTGTTGTCATGGTGGCGGCTGTGCTGCTCTCCCCGCTGGCTGTTGCACACGGGATGTCAGCGGCCGAGAAGCAGGCGATCATTGACGGGGGCAACCTCGGCTATCTCTCTCTGGGTGCCACCCACATGTTGAGTGGGTATGACCATCTGCTCTTTGTCTTCGGGATTGTCTTCTTCCTTACCCGCTTTTTCGATATCGTCAAATATGTAACCGCCTTTACCCTGGGGCACAGTGTGACCCTGATCCTGGCCACGCTTAACGGCTTTACCGTCAACTACTTTCTGATCGATGCGGTTATCGGGCTGAGTGTCAGCTATATCGCCTTTGCCAATCTGGATGGTTTTCGCAGGGTGCTGGATATCAACCCTCCAAACCTGATGGGGATGATCATCGGGCTGGGGCTGATCCATGGTCTTGGTCTCTCCACCCGTCTTCAGGAGCTGCCGCTAAACCAGGATCAGCTGCTGCTCAACATCATCTCCTTCAACGTGGGGATTGAGTTGGGGCAGATAGGCGCCCTCAGCCTCATGCTGCTGCTGATCGCGATCTGGAGAAGGGGGGAGAGTTTCCGCCCCTTCAGCGTGATCTCCAACTATCTCCTGGTCTTCTTCGGGGTGGTGCTGTTTCTGATGCAGATGCACGGCTATCTGCACCAGCAGTACCCGGATGAGCTCGGTTTCAGTGAGGACCTCCATGCTCATGCGCATGAGGGCATGGCCCCTGAGGTACCCCGTTACATGACCATTGGTGGGCTCTCCGTTCCCAACCCGGAGCTGGAGATTGACGAGGAGCAGGCCGCCAGAGAGGCGGAGCGGGTCATTCCGCAGCTGATCCAGGATGGATTGATCCCCTCAGGCTGGAGGGGCGCAGAGGCTGCCGATGTCCAGTTTGCCGATTACGGGGATGACTCGGAGTGGCTTGTTATCTTTGATAAACAAAATGATATAGAAGATATCTCAGGTAGATTAACGATCTACCTGGACTTTGATGGGGAGTATATCGCCTTTACCCTGAAGTAAGGAAACCCACTGAATCAGTGGCGGCTGTAGATCGTCATCTCCCCACGATCATCAAAGGTAACCACGGAGTAGGGGTCTTTGCGGTCTCCCATCTCCATCCCGGGAGAGCCGACCGGCATGCCGGGTGCAGAGATTCCCTTGATCGCGGGGCGCTCGGAGAGCATCCGCCTTACATCGGTTGCAGGGACATGCCCCTCGACCAGATAGCCATCGACCGTCGCTGTGTGACAGCTGCTCAACTGCCGGGGTACCCCCATCTTCTGCTTGAAGGGGGTGACATCCTGCATGTTGTGGACCTTGACCTCGAAACCGTTCTCCCGCATGTGGCTGACCCAATCCTTGCAACAGCCGCAGGTGGGTGACTTGTAGACCTCTACGGTTGGGCCTGCCACGACCTGACCGCTCCCCACCCAGATTGCGAGCGCGGCCGCTCCGGAAACCGCGGTTGCGGCAATGGCGGTTTTCATCTTGTTCATCCTGACTCCTCCATGAGTGATTTTCCAATTGATTAATGTTGCCATACTATCGGAACATTTGCTCTGTTAGAGTGTCCAGAGGTAGACAAGTTTCACTTTGGGCAGAATTTTCAACACTGGGTATCTGAAGGAGTTTATGGATGAAGGGAGCGGCAATCATGGCACTGGCACTGTTCAGTGCGGCAACAACCGTTGTGGCTGATAACCGGGAGCTGGTCGAGATGCCGGAGATGATGCAACAACACATGATGGGCAATATGCGTGACCATCTGGTTGCACTGCATGAGATTCTGACGGCACTCTCCAGGGATGAGCTGGACCAGGCTGCATCAGTGGCTGAACATCGGCTCGGAATGAGCTCACTGGATGACCATGGGGCCAGCCATATGGCCCACTTCATGCCGCAACAGATGGGGGCAATCGGAACCGGAATGCACAGGGCGGCCAGCCGTTTTGCCCGAAAGGCCGAGGAGGGGGATCGCCTGGCTGCCTATGATCAGCTGAATGAGGTAACCGCAGCCTGTGTGGCCTGCCATGCCGGATATCGAATTCGATAGAACTATTCTTCAACTGAGCCATTTGCAAAACTATCGACGGATGGGACGCCACCCCACAACGAGCTATTTTTGACGCTGGAATGAGGTTTATAGCCATCTATATGCCGAATTTCAGCGTTAACAAAGAGCCGTTGTGGGTGGTGCTCTCACCGGTTAGAGTTTTGCAAATGGCTCAACTACAAGGGGAGCAAAGAGATGCAGACAGTAAACGTAGCCAATGTGGCGTGCGCCGGATGTGCAAGCACCATTGAGAACAGCCTCTCGGGGATGGAGGGGGTCAACTATGTAAAGGTCGACGTGGAGAAGAAGAGCGTCACCCTGGGGCTGGACGAGGGGGTGATGCAATCCGTCACCGAGAAGCTGGCTGAGCTTGGGTATCCGATTCAGGAATAATGGATAAGACAGAGCACCTGTTGGTGGTTGATGACGATCCCGAGATCCGTCGACTACTGAGAGAGTACCTGGAAAAAGCAGGCTACCGTATCACGGCGGTAGCTGATGGCAGAGAGATGTTCTCTGCGCTTGAGCAGGCACCGATGGATCTGATCATCCTGGATCTCATGATGCCGGGTGAGGATGGGCTTACAGTGCTCAGGAAACTTCGCTCCCACTCCAACACCCCGGTGGTGATGCTGACTGCAATGGGTGAGGAGACCGACCGAATTCTCGGTCTGGAGATGGGGGCGGATGACTATATCTCCAAGCCATTCAACCCCAGGGAGCTGCTGGCCCGCATCAAGAGTGTTCTTCGCCGCAGTGCCAGCCTGCCGGACTCGCCGCTGCAGGATGAGGCTACAGAGGCACGCTTTTCCGGTTGGCAGCTGAACCTTCATCAGCGCCATCTGACCTCCCCGGATGGGGTGGTTGTTCCGCTGAGTGGTGGTGAGTTTCGTCTGCTGAAGGTGTTTATAGAACATGCGGGACGGGTTTTGAGTCGGGATCAGTTACTGGAGTTCAGTCAGGGGAGGGAGGCGCAACCCTTCGATCGCAGCATTGATGTGCTGGTAGGGCGTCTTCGAAAAAGGTTGAGGGAGGACCCCAAGAGGCCGGAAATTATCCATACCCTGCGTGGAGAGGGGTACCGTTTTGTCCCTGATGTCAGTTTTGAGTAGCCCGACATGAAGCTGATACCGGAGTCCCTCTATGGTCGCCTGCTGGCGATCCTGCTGATCGGGCTGATGGTGCCACAGCTGCTCAGTGCACTGGTCCATCTCTATGATCGAGACACGGTACTGCACCAGACGATGGGGGCAGACAGTGCGGAGAGAATAGGCTCCATCGTGGGGCTGCTGGATCCAATGGAGAGTGAACAACGTGAGGAGATGGTTGCAGCACTCAGCGGGTTTCCACTCGAGGTGGCACTGACACCATCACTGGAACGGCTGCCAGGCCGACAAGAAGTGGAGGATGAGAAGCTGGTTCTGCTGTTTCGTGAGTATCTGCGAAAAAGTCTGCCCCCCGGGCATGAGGCCCATGTCGAGGTGGTGGAGTCCACCTTTATGGGCAGGGATGGCCATGGGATCCCCCTGCTCTCCGGCATGCATCTGATGGAGGATTCCGAGAGCGGGGAAGGTTCACAGCGTACCCTCCACGTGAAATCCTTCCACGTTCAGGTCCGTCTCAGTGACGGGATGTGGGTCGATTTTCACTACCATCTTCCAAGGAAGATCTTTGCCTGGCCCACCCGAATGGTGGTCGCACTCTCTATTTTGCTCTTCTCGGTTCTTGTTCTGACCTGGATTGCGGTTCGTTGGGTGACAAGGCCACTGTCACTGCTCTCGGATGCAGCCGAGGCACTGGGCAGGGATATTCGCCACTCCCCGCTCGAGATTCATGGGCCCAGAGAGGTGAGGCAGGCGGCGGAGGCATTCAATACCATGCAGCAGCGGTTGAGGCGCTACATCGGGGATCGGGCACGGATCCTCTCTGCCATCTCCCATGACCTGAAGACCCCCATTACCCGCCTGCGTCTGCGCAGTGAGTTGCTGGAGGATGAGCGCATCCGTACCGATATCGAGACCGACCTGGACCATATGGAGGAGATGGTGCTCTCCACGCTCGACTTTATGCGGGGAACCGAGAGCCCGGAGTCGGTGCAGCAGATTGACATGCAGGCACTGCTGGAGAGTCTGCAGGAGGACCTGGGGCCGCTCGGTATCCGGTTTGTGATCAGGGGGGAGGTGACGGAGCCGATCCGTGGACGACTGCTGCAACTCAAGCGTTGTCTGACCAATCTGCTGGAGAATGGCGCCCGTCATGGAACAGGAAGTGTCTGGGTGGAGCTGAAAGAGCTCGATGATCGGCTCTTGATTGTTGTCAATAGTGATGGGTTACCCATTCCCGCAGAGGAGCTGGAGAAGCTCTTTGAACCCTTCTATCGGGTGGAAAAATCGAGAAGCCGGGAGTCGGGTGGAACCGGGCTGGGGCTCGGCATTGCAAGAAACATTGCCCGGGGCCATGGTGGTGAGCTGATTCTGAAGAACCTCCCGGAAGGGGGGGTGGCAGCAGAGCTTGCACTCCCGCGATTGTGAATGTATGACTCTAGCTGGAGAGGTCAGCCCTCTTCTGCAGATAGCTCTCCCGGTCAATCTTCCCCAGCGCATACTCCTCATCAAGCAGCTCTCGTGCCGTCTTTTGCTGGCTGGCATGTGAACCCTCACCCCCCTGACTGCGCGTATTGGCGAGCCAGAAGATCAGTGCGATGACAAGGATCCAGAAGATCCATCCAAATCCGCCGAACATGAAAGTGTCCATCATGGTCTTATCCTCTATTCAGGTGGTTTGTTACAGCAGGCAGCCGGTGGGGCAGAGGCATTCTCCCGCCCAATACGGTCGCTGTATTGGTGAAATTTTCCAAGCAATCGGGACCAGAAGGTCTGGCGCACGATAATGCCGATACTGGAGAGCTGATTCAGAATGGTCAGGTAATCGGTGGTTCGAATGTCATAGCTCAGATAGAGCCTGTCTCCCTTGCTGCTCCAGACCATATCCAATACATCCGGAAGCTGCTCCACTCGCCTGGATGCGGGTGTCACATGGAACCGCCTCTTGACCAGCCATGCGCTCTGATTGCTCTTCATGCACTCATCATAGCGCAGATATTCAAAAAATCTCTGCTGTTTTGTAATCCCCTGTAACGCCATGCGGGGTTGTTACATTCGCTTACAAAAAAGCTGTTTCGAGACAAACTGCAGTTACATTCAGGGGGTATTCTGGGTCACACGAACCAATGGTTTGATCCGCCAGCCCTTTCTGATCCTCCCTGAGGGTAAAGCGTTCCGCATGACTCACGTTACGGGTCACCTGTTTGTTAACCATGAAACAAGGAGAAGTACGATGAAATGTTCAGGAATAGTGATGACGGCCATGGCCTCCATACTCTTTTCAATTCCCGCGATGGCGGATGGTGAGCAGAGTCAGATGCCAATGAATCCACAGATGATGCAGGGGATGAACCCGCAGATGATGCAGGGGATGATGGGTAACCGGCAGCGTATGCCGATGATGGGTGGGCAGCAGTGGGGAGATCCGATGGGGTACCAGCAGCAGATTCCATATGGAGTGATGGGTAACCGACACGGCTCAATGATGAACCCTCAGTTGATGCAGCAGATGATGGCATCCAGGGAGGATCACATGAAGAGGATGGAGGGGCACTTGGCGGGAATTGATACATCACTCAAGGAGCTGGTTGAGCTGCAGCGCAGTCGGTAGTTATTCAGAAACCCGAATCCTGCGGGCGCTCTTGCCTGCAGGATTATGTTGAATATGGGGATATTTGTGAAAACCAGAAAACTGATACTTGTTCCAATGATGGTTGGTCTGCTGATGAGCGGGGGCGCCATTGGCCATGGCAGTTATGATCGCGGTGAGCGTGTAACCATAGCCAGCCCACAGAACCGGGCAGTGGTAGAGAGCCCCTTCAAGGTTCTCTTCTCGGCTTCTGAGGTGAGGATTGCACCGGCCGGGGTAGATAAACACAGTGCGGGGCACTTCCATCTGATGGTCGATGTGGATGCAGATCCAGCGCTTGATGAGCCTATGCAACAGACAGATCAGCATATGATATTTTCTGCAGGTGAGCGTGAGACCCTGCTTGACCTCCCTCCCGGAGAGCACACACTGCAACTGATTGTGGCCGATGAGGAGCACACCCATTTTGAGAAACTGATCTCCGAGAAGATCACGATTGATGTAAAAGGGTAATCGTCAGGGGTTCAGATAATGGCCAAGGTTGTTCTCCTGCTACTCTCGACGCTCCCTCTATCGGCCTGTGACCTGCTGGATCCGGAGAGGGTGCGTGCACGCAACTTCCTTCCCGCGATCGGCTATCAGGCCAGTGTTGTGGATGGCGAGGCCCGTTATCAGGAGGTTTGTGCGCGCTGTCACGGGTCCGGGTTGGGTGGTGCTCCAGAGGGGCCGCCGCTTCTTGATCAGACCTACGCACCTTCTCACCATGCGGACCTGACCTTCTACCACGCGGTGAAGAATGGGGTAAGGCAGCACCACTGGAGGTATGGGGATATGCCGATGTTGAGCGGGATCACAGCGGAGCAGGTGGGTGATATTGTGGCCTTTGTCAGAAGAGAACAGCAACAGGCCGGTATTCGGTAATATATAGAGCCAGTTGCAAATGGCTCTAGAGAAAATGAGGATTTGAATCGTGAAGAGCGTACTGTTTTTTTGTGTAACGTTGCTGCTTGGGGTCTCTCTCTCCAATGCTGCAACCACGGATAGTGGGATAAGAGTCCCATTCAAGCAGGCGGTTGGAATGGGCAAGTTCAAGCAGAACTGCGCACAGTGCCACGGAGAGTGGGCGAGGGGAACGGAGCAGGGGCCGCCACTGATCCATCACTATTACAAACCCTCTCACCATGGGGATGATGCCTTCTATCGTGCGGCCATGAGTGGGGTGAAGGCGCACCACTGGAAGTTTGGCGACATGCCCCCGGTGCAGGGGATCAAGAGAAGGGATGTCGGCCGCATCATCTCGTTTGTACGCTGGCTGCAACAGGCAAACAATCTTTACCAGGAGTGAGAAGGGAAATGGATAGGAAGATCTTCGGAGCAATTGCGCTGTTGCTGCTACTGTTGGGATGGATCGTGGTGCAGTCACTCGATCCAACCTCAAAACCGGGCACCATGGTTGATGGCAGCAGTCAGGAGCGCTGGTACAGCGAACGGCAGGTTGCTGAGGGCGGCCCACTGTTTCAGACCCACTGCGCCAGCTGTCACGGACCTGAGGCGGCATCCACCCCCAACTGGCGCGAGCTGGATGAGAACGGGAACTACCCGCCACCCCCGCTGGATGGGAGTGCCCATGCGTGGCACCACTCACTCGATCTGCTGAGAAAGACGGTACGGGATGGAGGGATCCCGCTCGGTGGACAGATGCCCCCGTTCAGGGAGATCCTTGCGGCGGATGAGATTGACTCAGTACTGGCCTGGGTGCAGACTCACTGGTCGGATGAGATTTATTCGATGTGGAGTGAGAGGAACGGATAGTGAGTCAAGGGGTGATGGTCAAACCGGCTCAGTTTGGACAGATTGCGCTGTTCCTGCTGTCGTGGTGGCTGGGTGGTATGGCCAGTGCCGAGAAAATCGATGGAAAAAACAGCTGGGAGGTGCACCCCCCGTTGGTGCTGAAGAACACGGCAGGAGAGGTGAAGAGGCTCAGTGACTGGAAGGGGAAGGTGTTGATGGTCAACTTCTTCGCCACCTGGTGCGCCCCCTGTCGCTATGAGGTTCCACACCTGATCAGGCTGCAGGAGGAGTACGGCCCCCAGGGGTTGCAGATTATCGGGGTTGGTTATGATGATGGAGAGAAGGTGGTGAACTATGCCCGCACCCTGGGGATCACCTATCCAGTGCTGATCGCCGATCCAGAGCGTTATCCGAATCTGATGGGGCGGTGGGGCAATGCCAGTGATGTGATCCCCTACCTCTTTGTGGTGGGGCGTGATGGCACCGTTGAGTTGACCCGGAACGGCATCTTCGACGCTCGCCACTTTGAGTGGTTTGTGAGGCCACTGCTCAATAATGGTGCAGACCATGAGTAACGAGGTTCGGCTCTCCATCTCCGGGATGTCCTGCGCCGGCTGTGTGTCGGCTGTCGAGGATGCACTTTCGGCGCTCCCGGGGGTAGAGGGTGCAACGGTCAATCTGGGTGAGCGCAGTGCCATTGTCTCTGGTGACGTTGATGCCGCCCAGCTGATCGCAGCCGTCCGCAAGGCGGGTTACAACGCCGCGGAGCTGACCTCGCTGGCAGATGATGAGGAGAAGGAGGCGCGTGAGCTCCGTGAGGTTCGACAGCTCTGGTGGAGAGCGCTCTCTGCCGGTGCCATTGGTCTGATCCTCTTTGTTGTCGGAATGGGAGGGTTTCTGCCTCCGATTGAGGCGGGCAAGGGGGTCTGGCTCGGGATTAGCCTGATCACCCTGCTGGTGCTGATCCTTGTCGGAGGTCACTTTTTCCGCGGTGCCTGGACCACCCTGAAGAATCGGCGCGGCAACATGGATACCCTGGTTGCGATGGGGACCGGTACCGCCTGGCTCTACTCAACCGTTATTGTCCTCTTTCCCGGGCTGGTTCCCTCACTGGCACGACACGCCTATTTTGAGGCGGCGGTCATCATTGTTGCACTGGTCTCGCTGGGTTCGGCACTGGAGATGCGTGCCCGTGGCAAGACCTCGGCTGCGATCCGTCAACTGGTTGGGCTGCAACCCAAGAGCGCACGGGTGATTCGCAATGGCCGGGAGATGGATCTGCCACTGGAGGAGGTGGGGCTGGATGAGACCCTTCGGGTCCGTCCCGGAGAGAAGGTGCCGCTTGATGGGGTGGTTCTGGAGGGGGGCTCCCATGTGGATGAGTCGATGCTGACCGGAGAGGCGATGCCGGTTGCCAAGGAGCCGGGAAGTGAGGTGGTGGGAGGGACCATCAATGGCAGTGGCTCCTTCCTGATGCGGACCACCCACATCGGAAGAGAGACGGTGCTGGCACAGATTATCGATCTGGTTCGCAGGGCACAGGCCAGCAAGCCGGAGATTGGGCGCCTGGTGGATCGGGTTGCCGCCATCTTTGTCCCGGTGGTCGTGGTGGTGGCGGTGATCAGTTTTCTGGTCTGGTTCTGGGTCGGACCGGAGCCGCAGCTCAGTTATGCGATGGTTGCGGCAATGACGGTTCTGGTGATTGCCTGCCCCTGCGCTCTGGGGTTGGCAACTCCGATATCGATCATGGTGGGTGTCGGGCGTGCTGCCGGAATGGGGGTTCTGATTCGCAATGGGGAGGCACTGCAGCAGTCCGGCCGCATCACCACGGTGGTGATGGACAAGACCGGCACCATTACCGAGGGGAATCCCCGTCTGGTCTCACTGCAGACAACAGAGGCTGCTGATGAGGCTGAGCTGCTCCGTCTTGCGGCCTCACTGGAGCAGGGCTCCGAGCATCCACTGGCTATCGCAATCCTGCGGGCGGCTGAGGAGCGTGGAGTTGCCGTTGATCAGGTGGTGAATTTCCGGAGTGATACCGGTCGCGGGGTGAGTGGGGAGGTGGGCGGGGAGAGGATTCTTCTTGGAAACCGCGCAATGATGGAGACGCATGAAATCAACTTTCTGGATCTGGCCAGTAAGAGTCGGGGGTGGGCCTCACAGGGGATGACCCCGATCTATATGGCAAAAGGGAGAGAGCTCTGCGGGATGCTGGCGATTGCAGACCCCATCAAGCAGGGGGCGAAAGAGGCGATTGGAGCGCTGCAGCAGATGGGGATCCGGGTCTTGATGCTGACCGGTGATCAGCGCCCTACGGCAGAGGCGGTGGCCGGCCAGTTGGGAATTGATGAGGTGGCTGCAGAGCTGCTTCCATCGGCAAAGATCGAGCAGATCCGTCAGCTGCAGAGTAGCGGGGAGCAGGTGGCGATGGTTGGCGATGGGATTAACGATGCCCCTGCACTGGCCCAGGCGGATGTGGGTATTGCGATTGGAACCGGTACCGATGTTGCGATTGAGTCGGCCGATATTGCGCTGATGCAGGGTGAGCTGCACGGGGTGGTGGATGCGATTGCCCTCTCCAGGGCGACGATGCGAAACATCAAGCAGAACCTGTTCGGGGCCTTTATCTACAACATATTGGGTATCCCGGTCGCGGCGGGGGTACTCTTCCCCGTTTTCGGGGTGATGCTGAGCCCGGTGGTTGCCGCCGCTGCGATGAGCATGAGCTCGGTAACGGTGGTGACCAATGCGCTGCGGTTGAGGAAAACCGGACTGCGTTAGGAGTGTAGAAGAATCTCCATCCATGAAACAGGATGGAAACAGTTTTCTGGTACGATTGGCAAAAATAACAATAACGTCTCGGAAAGATCACCATGAATAACAGAGCAGCCATTGAGCAGGGTTTTGTATCACTTGCAGGTCAGTTGATTCGCTGGAAGTGGCTCTCCCTGCTGGCGGTGGCGCTGCTGACGGCACTGCTGCTGAGCAACCTTCCAAGGATCACCATCGACACCTCCAATGAGGGCTTTCTGCGTGCCGATGACCCCATTCTCCTCGACTACAACCGCTTTCGGGAGCAGTTTGGGCGTGAGGAGGTGGTGCTGATTGCGCTACGCCCCGCCAACCTCTTTGCCCCCGATTTTCTCGGAAAACTGAGACAGTTCCACAACGATCTCGAGGAGCGGGTCCCACACCTCGATGAGGTGACCAGTCTGGTCAATGTGCGCTACACCATCGGCAGGGAGGACGAGCTGCTGGTCGAGGATCTGATGGAGGCCTTCCCTGATACCCCGGAGGGGATGGAACAGCTTCGTGAGGCGGCGATGAGCCACCCCTTCTACAGTAATCTGCTGATCTCCGAGGATGGCACCCTCACCACCATCGTGATTGAGACCCAGGCCTTCTCCGAGGAGGCGGTGGAGGATGAGCTGGCAGCTGGGTTTGATGATCTGGAGGCTGAGCAACCGAGTCTGCAAGCGGGAGCGAGCGCCGAGGCTGAGCAACCACCAGAGACGATGGAGCGCACCTTCCTGACCGATGAGGAGAACAGTGAGGTGGTAGAGGCGGTGATGAGGCTGGTGGAGGAGTACCGCAGTGAGACATTCCCCATTGAGGTGGCCGGTTCTCCGGTGGTGATGGAGGTTCTGAAGCGGGCGATGCAGAGTGACATGCGCCAATTCACCCTCACCATGGTGGCCATTATCTTCCTCTTTCTCTTTCTCCTCTTCCGCAGGTTCAGCGGGGTATTGGTGCCGCTGGTTGTGGTGATCCTCTCCCTGCTCGCCACGATCGCCCTGATGGCCGCCACCGGGGTTCCGCTGAAGTTGCCAACCCAGATCCTCCCCTCCTTTATCCTCGCGGTTGGTGTGGGGGACTCGGTCCACATCCTCTCGATCTTCTTCCGCCGCTATGACCATACCGGTGACAAGAGTGAGGCGATCCGGTTTGCGCTGGGCCACTCCGGTCTGGCCGTGGTGATGACCAGCCTGACCACAGCGGCGGGCCTCTTCTCCTTTACCACTGCAGAGCTGGGTGCAGTGGCCGAGCTCGGTACCTTTGGCGGTATCGGTGTCCTCTTTGCGATGTTCTACTCGGTGATTCTGCTTCCAGTCCTGCTTGCGATTCTTCCCGTTCGCCGGCGCAGTGTGCCGCTCGAGGATGGAGCGCGTGACGAGGAGGGCAATACGCCCAACAGTCGCATGGATCGTCTTCTGGATGGTGCGGTATCGATCGCCACCAACCACTCGGCGACGGTGGTCTTCCTCTCTGCGCTGCTATTTGTTGTCGCCGTCGCAGGGATTACCCAGCTTCAGTTCAAGCATGATGTGATGAAGTGGTTCCCGGAGAGTGAGCCGGTACGTATTGCAAGCGACCATATTGATCGTGATATGGGGGGGACCATTTCGGTTGAGGTGCTGGTCGATAGCGGGGAGCAGGAGGGGCTCTATGACCCGGAGCTGATCGCCAGCCTTGCAACACTGCAGGATGGACTGGATACCCTGGGGCAGGGGGAGCGGATGCTGGAGACCGGAAAACGGATCTCGGTGGTCGATATCCTGCGTGAGACCAATCAGGCATTGAATGAGAACCGCTCAAGCCACTACAGGGTACCGGAAGAGCGTGAGCTGTTGGCACAGGAGCTGCTGCTGTTTGAGAACAGTGGCTCGGATGATCTGGAGAAGGTGGTGGACAGCGAGTTGCGGACCGCGCGCCTCACCCTGCGGCTTCCCTGGAAGGATGCCGGTGCCTATACCACCCTGGTGGATGAGGTTGAGCAGCGTATTGACGAGGCCTTTGGGGAAGAGATCACAACACACGTCACGGGGCTGATGATGATCTTTGCCCGTACCCTGGATGCAATGATGACCAGCATGGTAGAGAGCTACACCATTGCCGCCTTCGTAGTCACATTCATGATGATTCTGCTGGTGGGTCATATACGGCTGGGGCTGATCAGCATGGTCCCGAATCTGCTTCCGATCACCATTGTGCTCGGTGTGATGGGGCTGGCCGGCCTTCCGCTGGATGCCTTCACCATGCTGATAGGAAGCATTGCACTGGGGCTGGCGGTGGATGATACGGTCCACTTCATGCACAACTTCAAGCGCTACTATCGGCAGAGTGGTGACACCACAGAGGCCATTGCCCATACCCTCCACACCTCGGGGCGGGCGATGGTGGTCACTACCATTGTGTTGAGCCTCGGATTTCTGATCTTTATCCAGTCGGATCTCAACAATTTGCTCAATTTTGGTGGCCTCACCGCGCTCGCCATTAGCCTGGCGCTGGCAGCCGATCTGTTGCTGGCACCAGCACTGATGACACTGATATTTGGCAAGGATAAGCAGACAGAACAAGGAGTCAAGCCATGAACAGAGTAGTTCAATTTGCAGCACTCTCTCTTCTCACTATCGCTGCCGGGGCAACAGTAGCCGCCCCGACCGCACGAGAGATCATGGATGCGGTCAATGACCGTGATGATGGAGACAATGCTGTAATGCAGATGGAGATGCGCCTGATCGACAAGCGTGGAAAGGAGCGTCTCCGTCAGCTGAGGAAATGGTCGCAGGATCGTGGGGAGGATAGCTACAGCCTGCTCTTTTTCCTCTCTCCATCCGATGTCAGGGATACCGGCTTCCTCACCTATGACTATGACGAATCGGGTCGGGATGATGACCAGTGGCTCTACCTGCCGGCACTGCGCAAGACCAAGCGTATCGCCAATGATGACAAGAGCGGGAGCTTTATGGGATCGGACTTCAACTACTCGGACATGAGCGACCCCGATCTTGATGACTATGAGTTCACCCTGATGAAGGAGACCGAGGTGCGCGGCCATCCGGTCTGGCAGATCAAGTCGGTTCCAAAATCGAGGGAGACTATCGAAGAGACCGGTTATCGGCACTCTGTAATCTTTGTGCGCAAGGACAACCATGTGGTGGTGCGTGCCGTACGCTGGCTGGAGAAGAAGGGAAGGATCCGTTATCTGGATGTGAAAAAACTGGAGCAGATCGATGGAATCTGGACCCCGCTGGAGGTGACGATGACCACCAAGCAGGGGAAGAGGACCCAGCACAAGACGGTGATCCGCTACTCGAAGGTGAGCTATGGAGAGGATCTTGACCAGGGGATGTTCACGGTAAGGCGTCTGGAGAAGGGTGCGGAGTGACAGTGCGCTGGATAGGGCGTGGCATGAACAGATTTTTGGGAATACTGATGCTGCTGTTTGCAACGGCAGCCACATCCGTGGAGGAGGAGCTCTCGCTGGAGGATGCGCTGGAGGGTTTTGATGCCGGTGTTGAAGGGGAGCTCTCGGTTGAGGGTGCGCTGGAGGGGTTTGATGAAGAGCTGCCAAATCTTGCCGCAACTGCGATCATCGATGAGCCAGATGAACAAGAGGTGGCATCACTTCGTGGCCACTGGGTTAGCGGAGGCTCCTGGAATATTTCCGGGGAGAGTCCCACCAGCGATCGCCTGACCCGGCTCTCCACCAAGCTCTGGCTGGAGGCCGAGCAGAATCTGGGGGAGGGGTGGAAGTTCCATGGCGAGGGCTTTCTCCGCTACGACCTTGCCCATGAGATTAATGGTCGCGACCACTATACAGACGGTGTGCTCGACACCTATGAGCATGATGAGGAGATCGGTGAACTCTGGCTACAGGGGGGGGTGACTCCCGATCTTGACCTCAAGGTGGGGCGGCAGATTGTGGTCTGGGGTCAGTCCGACCATCTGCGAGTCAACGATGTAATCAACCCGATCGATCTGCGTGAGCCAGGGCTGGTCGATATCGAGACGCTACGGCGCCCTGTGGGGATGGTCAGGGGGGACTACTATCACGGCCCCTGGCGCTGGAGTGCATTGCTGATTCCGGAGAATCGCCCCAACCTCTCTGCCCCCTGTGGGAGTGAGTATTCACTGGCCGGGGTAGCCACACAGGCGAGCTGTGATGCAGATGCAGTCCCATCAGATCTCCCTGGTGATGGGATCGGAGATGCAGAGTTTGCCCTCTCCGCAATGGGCCGTTTCAGCGGCTGGGACCTCTCCCTCTATGGGGGGCGTCTCAACTACAACACACCCTACAAGGATGGCACGGGCTCCTCGAACATCATGAGAAATGCCCGGGTCAACCATCTGGGCGGCGCGGTGAATATTGCCGAGGGGAGCTGGCTCTGGAAGGGGGAGGTGGCTCTGATTGATGGGCTGCGTTACTTCAATACCGGTAGCTCCGAAAAGTCGCGGGTCGATCTGCTGTTGGGTGGGGAGTATCGTGGATTTGCCGACACCACCCTCTCGTTTGAGATCCTGCGTCGTCACATCAATAGCCATGATGCCTCACTCACCAGCGCAACCGATTACGTGGATGAGAACAGCTGGCAGAGTGTGGTCGCCTATACGCAGGACCTCCAGAACGACACGCTCCATCTCAACGGGGTGCTGCTGCGCAACGGAAGCGGTCTCGACGAGGGGGGGTATCTGAGGCTCTCTGCGCAGTATGATATCGATGATGCGTGGTCGGCCAGCGGAGGTGGGATCTGGTATGACGCCGCGAAATACCCGCCCAACTGGGGCGACAACGACCGCCTCTTTGTCGAGATCCGGCGAGACTTCTGACCGTTTCACCACCCAACTGCGTTTTCCAGGTTCAATCCCGCTCTTTGCCGCTCCACTCAGTAAAGCGGGTGAGCAGCTCCAGCAGCTCCGGATCGGAGATGCAGTAGA
Source organism: uncultured Piscirickettsiaceae bacterium (assembly GCA_964344135.1). GTDB lineage: Bacteria > Pseudomonadota > Gammaproteobacteria > Thiopontia. The sequence goes on along the minus strand of CAYFMF010000019.1, from coordinate 14,221 downwards.
AGACAAAGCTGCCGTGCTTCTCCCCACGCACCAGCCCCATCTCGCGCAGCTTCCTGAGGTGGAAAGAGACATTGGTCTGGCTCAGCCCGGTATCTGCGATGATGGCAGAAACGGGGCGACACTCGAGCCCCAGTGAGGTGAGAATCCGCAGCCGGTTGGGTTCGGAGAGGACCTTGAATAGTGCCGACAGTTTTTTGACCTGTTCCATTGGTTGTGCTTTAATAGAACATATGCGCTAATGCTCATATGTGAGGTTATTTATATGAAGTCTCTGATACTGCATCTACATTGTCAAGGAGGGGAGGGTGATTGATACAATTTCACTCTTCGTACAGGCGAATGAGACCACCATCCGGCTCTCCGCCTTTCTCGGTATCTTTGCCCTGATGGCCGTGTGGGAGCTGTTTGCACCGCGGCGTGTGCTGAGCATGGGGCGTGGGGTGCGCTGGGGCAGCAATCTGGGGATTGTGGTGCTCAACAGCCTGCTGGTTCGCCTGCTCTTTCCAATGGCTGCGGCCGGCTTTGCGCTGGTTGTCTCCGAGCGCTGCTGGGGGCTGCTGAATCTGGTCGACCTGAATCAGGGGGTTGAGATCATCATTGCACTGCTGGTACTCGACCTTGCGATCTATCTGCAGCACAGGCTGTTCCATGCGGTTCCGGTGCTCTGGAGACTGCACCGCATGCACCATGCAGACCTCGACTACGATGTCACCACCGGGGCCCGTTTTCATCCGATCGAGATCATCCTTTCGATGCTTATCAAGTTTGGGGTCATCCTGCTGATTGGTGCACCCGCAGTGGCAGTGATCCTGTTTGAGGTGCTGCTCAACGCAACGGCGATGTTCAACCACGGCAATGTACGGCTGCCGCTCTCCATCGATCGCTGGCTGCGCTTGATCGTCGTGACTCCAGACATGCACCGGGTCCACCACTCCTCCGTTCGCAGAGAGACGGACAGCAACTTTGGGTTCAATCTCCCATGGTGGGATCGGCTGCTTGGCAGCTACATTGCCCAGCCGGAAAAGGGGCATCGGGGGATGGAGATCGGGATCCCTCAATTCCGCCGCTTTCGTGACAACCGGCTGGACCAGATGCTTCTCCAGCCCTTTCATGATGAGTAACAGATGAAGAGAATTTTCCTGGTCACTGCGCTTGCACTGCTGCTGGTTGTCGTCTGGCAGTGGCGGGATCAGATCAGCCAGCAGCAGATTGAGCTCTGGATTGAGCAGGCCGGGCTGTGGGCTCCTATCCTCTTTGTTGCACTCTATGCGGTTGCGACCGTTCTCTTCATGCCGGGCATGGTATTGACCCTGGCCGGTGGCGCGCTCTTTGGCCCCATCCTTGGCGCATTGATCAACCTGAGCGGCGCCACGATCGGCGCCAGCCTCGCCTTTCTGGTCTCACGCTATGTCGCTTCCGACTGGGTGGAGCAGCGGGCTGCAGGAAAGATGAGAAAGATCCTCGATGGGGTTGAGGCGGAGGGGTGGCGCTTCGTCGCCTTCACCCGACTGGTCCCACTCTTTCCCTTCAATCTGCTCAACTATCTGCTGGGGCTGACCAGAATTCCGTTTCTCCACTATCTGTTGGCCACCTGGATCTTTATGTTGCCCGCCTGTTTCGCCTACACCTACCTCGGCTATGCCGGAGGAGAGGCGCTGAAGGGGAGTGAGTCGATGATTCAGAATGGTCTTATTGCACTGGCGCTGCTGGCAGTTGTCGCATTTATCCCGCGTCTGGTCAACCGCTACCGGAAGGGGTCGGATGATGGCAGGCGCTGAGGAGGTTATCCACTACCAGCCGGTTCTGCGTTCCGGCTCTGAACAGGACTCGCTGCCCGGGCGTTATCGAAAATCCCTGCAGTGGCTCTCGATGGCCGCCTTTACGCTCGCCTTTGCGGGCTGGCTCAATGAGTCCTGGTTCTACTGGTTTGAGAGCCCGATCTGGCTTAATCGCTATACCGAGTATGCAATCATTCTCGGTTTTGGGGTCTGGCGGATCTGGTCCGAGAAGAACCCCTACACCCGCAAGCGGCTGACGGTTCTGGTTGCGGTGGTCACCCTCTTCTGGTGGCTGATCCCCTGGCTGGTGCCACGTTTTGAGCCCTATGTGGGCTATCTCTGGAATCAACCCATCTTCCCCAGTATCCATGTTCCCGGCACCATCACCTTCTTCCTGATCCTGGGGCTGGTGACCCTGTTTGGAAGAAGGGTGGTCTGTGGCTGGGGCTGCCCCTGTGTCGGTATCCGGGAGACGGTTGGCTATGCCTTCCGTGATCGCACCATTCGCGGCAAGTGGGCGCACCGCCTGCGCCACAGCAAGTGGTTCTTCTTTGTGATCTACATGGGGGTGCTGGTTGCGACCCTCTTTCCGCCCAGTGCATGGACCGTCACCTTCGTCGGTCTCTTCTATGCGATGGTGGGGCTCACCTACTTCGGGACCTTCTTTCTGATGCCGGCGGTAGGCAACCGCTTCTACTGCCGCTACCTCTGCCCCTATGGTGCCACATTTGGACTCCTCAACCACGCCGGCTTCTATGGGATCGATATGGAGCAGGAGCAGTGCAATGACTGCCGCCGCTGCGAGCAGGTCTGTGACATGGGGATCCGGGTCTGGGAAGAGGGCAAGGCGGAGGGGCGGGTGACCGACCTGGAGGACTGCATGGGGTGTGGTCGCTGTGTGGTCTCCTGTCCAACCAATGCGCTGGAGTTCAGAGATATAAGAAATCTGTTCCGAACGGAGCTTAAACAGAATGGGGACTACCTGCTGAAACAGACCCGGCAGACGCCCCCACCGCGTATCCTCCCCAAGCTGTTGCCTGCCAGGGAGCGGATCGGAAACTGGAGCGAGATTGAGATGGGTCAGCAGCATGAGCAGCGACTCGCCTGGATCGAGCAGCAGGCATCGCGCTGTCTCAACTGCGGCCTGCCCGGCTGTCGCAACAGCTGTCCGCTCTCCAACAGGATACCGGAGTGGCTGGGGCTGGCTGCCAGTGGAAGGATTCCAGAGGCTGCAGCGGTGATCCACCAGACCAACCCGCTGCCGGAGGTGTGTGGCAGGCTCTGTCCACAGAACCGTCTCTGTGAGGGGGGGTGCACCCTGGCCCAGGAGGAACAGGGTGCGGTTGCCATTGGTGCCCTGGAGAGAACCATTACCGATCTTGCGCTGGAGCGTTCCATCCGGATCTATCCTGAGAAGAGAGAAAGCGTGCGCTTAAGAGGAAAGAGCATCGCCGTGGTCGGGGGTGGTCCGGCGGGTCTCGCCTGTGCCGATTTTCTGGCTCGTGCGGGGTGTGCTGTCTCGCTCCATGACCGGGAGCGGGAGATTGGCGGGCTGCTGCTGACCGGTGTCCCCTCATTCAAGCTCGACAAATCGATCCTCGCCAGAAGGCGCATGATGCTGGAGGAGATGGGTGTCACATTCCATCTGGGGGAGCAGTTGGCCCCAGAGCGAATCGTGGAGCTGGCCCACTCTGCCGATGCCCTCTTTCTGGGGACTGGGGCACAGACTCCGCGCTCGGTAGCGCTGGCCGGACAGGAGCTGGAGGGGGTGTTTGATGCCCTGAGCTACCTGCGTCATGCAGATCCACGCTCCGACCACTCCAGTCAGCGAGAGATTGAGGGGCGGCATGTGGTGGTGCTCGGTGGGGGGGATACCGCGATGGACTGTGCCCGTACCGCAGTGCGTCAGCGTGCTGCAGCAGTGACCGTGGTCTGTCGCAAGGCGGAGGAGGAGATTCGGGCCACACCAAAGGAGGTGCAGGCGGCCCGGGAGGAGGGGGTGAGGTTCCTCTATCTGAGAACACAGACCGAGATTGTTGGAGAGGGTGGCCGTGTCAAGGGGGTCAAACTGATGAGCCTTTCTATAGAGGAGGATGGGCTCTGCGGGGACCCCGGTATTGGCATATCGGGGCTGGAGGAGATCGTGGCGTGTGATGTAGCCATTCTCGCCTTTGGGCAGGTCAGGGAGGAGGCGCCATGGCTGGAGAGGCTGCAGCAGGAGAACAGCAGGGTATTCACAGGGGGGGATTTGAGCCGTGGCCCCGATCTGGTAGTAACCGCCATTGCCGATGGTCGCAGGGCGGCCGAAGAGATTATGGAGCAGCTGTGAGTATCGTCACAAGCGTTGGTATCTCTATTCACGCATCACGCTCAGGTAGATCCATCTATCGCTCGGCGGCAGCCATCCATGATTGCCAGCGGATGGTTGAACGAAGATGCCAACACCAATTGGGCAGTTAACCATGCGTTATCTATCTGCGTCACTGTTGCTATCTACTGTTTCAGGTGGAGTAGTGGCCCACCACACCGATGACCATCAGGTGCTGATGGGTGGTGTCGAGGAGGCGGTCCGGGTTGGTGCACAGTCCGGTGTGGTTGCCGGTCCATGGAGCTGGTTTGCACTCTCCCTTGTCGCGGCCCTGGTGGTGGTTGGTATCCTGCGCTGGAGGGCGGTACCGCGCTACGTGATTGTTGCCGTTATTCTGGTGGCGATTGCCCTCCCTGTCGGCTTTACCATTCTCGACCTGACCCGCAGTGGCAGTGGTGTCGGGCTCTACTCCAATGACTGGAGTCCCGATCCGATGCAGCAGTACTGGGATCCGGAAAACTTCTACAGCCCGAACAGTGAGATCAAATCCACCTTTACCGGTGAGCAGTGTATCCAGTGTCACCAGGGAGTAACCCCGGGGATTGTGCGCGACTGGAGAGAGAGCAGACATGCTGCCCCGAGCAATGGGGAGGAGGCTGTGATGTGTCCGGCCTGTCATGGGAAGGACCATGCCAATCTCCACCTTCCCACTCCAGCCATCTGTGGTGGCTGCCACACCACACAGATTGCCCAGCTTGAGGAGGAGAAGCGTTATGGATTCCCCAGCCATGCCCTGGCGATGGAGCGGGCGGTGGATGCGAAGCACTTTGTCGACAAGCCCAAGCCGGAGGTGCTCTCCTGTCTGCAGTGTCACTCCGTAGCCACCAAGTGCGACTCCTGCCATACCCGTCACCGCTTTGATGCGGCTGAGGCGCGGCGCAGTGAATCCTGCATCACCTGTCACTCGGGGCCACCCCACCCGGATGACAAGACCTACTTTGCCTCGGCTCATGGAGTGATCTACAGCAAGGAGGGGGGCGATTGGGACTGGAGTCAGCCGTTGAAAAAGGGGAACTACAAGGCCCCTACCTGTGCCTACTGCCACATGGAAGAGGGGGTTCACTCGGTGGCACACAAATCGATCTGGAAATTCGGTATTCGGGAGATCAACCCCAATACCTCCGGCAACAAGGTGCTGCGTGAGCGCTGGGTCAGGCTCTGCATGGACTGTCACCAGGAGGAGGAGTCCCGCGGCTGGCTCAGGGAGATGGATGAAGAGCGCAAGGAGGCCTGGAACAGGCTCTATGCAGCCGAACGACTACTCAAGGATCTGCGCTCCGAGGGCAAGATTCTTCCTGCCCCCGGAGAGCGTCCCCCCTATCCGCACGATGCCATCGACAAGATCTGGCCGCGTGCCCATATCGGATTCTTCGAGGGGCAGGCATCGGCCTTCTACAACGTCTCGGAGATTGAGCGTGACTATTTCGAGATGTGGTACTTCGACAACCTGCATGGATACAAGGCGGCAGCTCATGGTGACACAGAGGGGGTCGAGGAGGCGCACCGTGCACTGGAGGAGGATCTGAGGGAGATTGAGCAGAAGGCGGAGCAGTTGCGCTCATCGGATATTGAGAGGGGTGTTGGCAGTTTGTGGAGTGAGGGAAAATACACCGACTACAACCGGGAGCATAACTGATGCAACGGATTCTGATGCTGCTGCTGATGGCCACCCTCTCGCAACCACTGCTGGGCGAGGAGTTCCTTCCGCACCGGATCTACAGTGAACAGGAGTGTATCGACTGTCACCAGAAGGTCTCTACTGCAATAGTGGATGACCACCGTCAGGGCCGCCATGGCTCAACCGGTGTTGGCTGCAGTGATTGCCATGGCGGCACCCACAGTGGCGCTCTCGTTCTCTCCAGAACCAACAGAAGCTGTACAGAGTGCCACAGAGGGGCGGAAAGGGTGAGTTACGAGAGCTCAAAGCATGGGGTCATTCTCGGACTGGAGGAGTCGCGCTGGAATCTGGAGAAGCCGTTTGCCACCTCGACCGTACGCACTCCGGGGTGTGGCTACTGTCACCTCCATGGGGGCGACCATGCGATGGCGCCGAGGGCCGATGGTGATCCCTCTCTCTGTGGCCGCTGTCACTCCAGCCGCTACCTCAAGACCCTGGCATCCAGTGGGTCTGCGATGGAGGAGATCGGAACGATGAAGGTGGTCGAGGCGAGAGAGCTGCTGAAGTGGAAGGGGGAGAGGATCCCGCAGGAGAAACAGAAGAAGCTGCTGGATTCCGTGACAAAACATCGGCAAAATCTCCATCTTGGTGTTGTCCACCACTCACCGGACTTTCAGTGGTGGCATGGGCAGCCGGCACTGGATGGGGATCTGATTCGCATCCGCTCGAAAATAGTTGAATACAGTAACGTATCCAACTGAATAAAAAGGAATAAAATGAAGTGGATTGACCGGATCTCTTTGGCCCATCTGGTGCCGATTGCGCTGTTGCTGGCCCTGATGCCCGCCATTCTTCCTCCATTTCCGGAGCCCCATCTGGTCGAGAAGCTGAGGATGCTGGCAGAGGGAACGCTGACCAGACCGCTCGATATCTTTGATCTCTTTCTCCATGGAACACCGATCACACTGCTGGCCATTCGGCTGGTGCGGATGGGGATGGGAAAAGGGCTCTCCAGTCCTGACGGTGAGTAGTCAGAAACTGTTGTCAGGAGCTCTCTCAATTTGCCATATTGGTGTCACATTATGAGAGCGGTTGGCAAAACAGCAATGGCATAGCCTCCAGAGGAGACTATGCCGTCAGCACAGCATTGTTGGTTACAGGAAGACCCCCTTCAGGAAGAAGAAGAAGAGGATCGAGAGGAGCGCACCAGCGGGCAGTGTAACCACCCAGGACATGAAAATGGTGCGAATCGTCCCCATGTCCAGTGCGGCGATTCCGCGTGCAAATCCAACACCAAGTACAGCACCCACCAGTGTCTGGGTAGTGGAGACCGGCAGCCCGGTACCCGATGCAATCACAACGGTGGCAGCCGCAGCCAGCTCGGCAGCAAAACCGCGACTGGGCGTCAGCTCGGTGATCTTCTGACCGATGGTGGCCATTACCCGGGCACCGTAGGTGAGTAGTCCCAGTACGATACCGATACCACCCAGTAGCAGTACCCAGCTCGGCATGACCGATTTGGCAACAATGGAGCCGCCACTCTGTACCACACCGACAACCGCAGCAATCGGCCCCACGGCGTTGGCAACATCGTTGGAGCCATGTGCGAAGGCCATCGCTGATGCAGTAACCACCATCAGTACCGCAAAGACCTTCTCCACGTTGGCAAAGTGGAACTCCTTGTCGGCCTCCTCATCAATCTCGATTCTGCGGATAAAGAAGATGCCGATCATCATGATGACCAGGCCAATCAGTATTGCCACCTGGTAGTTGGTGCTGGCGCTCATCTCAAGCCCCACATGCTTGAGCCCCTTGAAGAGGGTGACCAGTGAGATCACAAAGCCAGCGAGAAAGATATAGATCGGGACAAAGCGCTTGGCATTGGCAAAGGGGTTGTCGGTATCCAGAATCAGCTTCTGTACCGAGCGGAAGATGGTAAAGGAGATCAGCCCGGCCAGCATCGGTGCACCAAACCAGCTCATCACAATGGAACCCACCTTGCTCCACTGCACTGCATCGACACCGACACCAACCGCGGCAAAGCCGACAATGGCGCCGACAATGGAGTGGGTGGTGGAGACCGGCCACCCAAAGTAGGAGGCGACCAGCAGCCAGATGGCAGCAGCCAGCAGGGCGGCCAGCATTCCGAAGATCAGGATCTCTGATCCATTGGGCATGCTCTGTAGCAGACTGGAGTCGATGATCCCCTTGCGGATGGTCTTGGTCACCTCGCCACCGGCGAGATAGGCCCCGAGAAACTCGAAGATGGCGGCAACAACGACCGCCTGTTTCAGTGTCAACGCACGGGATCCAACAGAGGTTCCCATCGCATTGGCCACATCATTGGCACCAATACCCCAGGCCATGAAGAGTCCGAAGATGGCAACCAGAATCAGATAGGTTGATGAATAATCCATGGTTCTCTCCTCCCTTATCGAGCCAGCATCAGCTGCAGGCGGCTGCCAACGCGCTGGGCAAGGTCACCCAGGTCACCCGTCCAGTCGATCAGCTGATAGAGGAACATCACCTCTACTGGGGGGAGGTCGCTCTCCAGGCCAAAGAGAACCTCACGGATCTCACGCTCAATTGTATCGGTATCGGACTCAATCGCATCCAGCTCGGTCAGCATCTTCTCCACCAGTCTGACCTCACCGCCACGGAATCCGGTCTCGACCAGTTCATCGAGCTCATTGATTGCAACCTGTGCCTGTGCCGAGGCATCGACGCTACGGCTGACAAACTTGAGGAAGAGAGCTCCCATCGGCTCCGGGATCTCCATTCTGCGACCGGTAATGATCCCGGCAATATCCTTCGAGCGGTTGGCGATTCGATCCTGCATCGCCAGTACATTCAGTACATCTCCTCTCGAGACCGGCATGAACATCCCCTTGGGAAGGTGGATGCGCAGCTCCTTCTTCATCTCATCCGCCTCGTGCTCAAGGTCGGAGATTCTCTGCTGGGTGGCAGCTACTGAGTCATAATCCTTCTCGATGGCGGCCTCAAACAGTGCCTCCAGCTCCGAGATGCAGGCATGGACCTTTGCCATGTGTGTCTGCAGTGGGCTGATTGGTGAGCGTGCAAATATTCCGGAAAAATAGTTCCCCATTTCGTTACTTCTCCTGGTTACGTTTTCTATCGTTCAAGTCGTTTCATTGTTTAGTTTGAGGTTTCAATTTTAATGGATGACATTTCCGCAAGTACAACTAATTTTGTTTTTTTTAGGGGGTATTGTCTCGCTGCTTCTTTTATGATTGACGCTCCTTCGAAAGGAGATCAGGACCTCGAGAGGTCAGCCATCCGATGATGGCGATGAGATAGAAAAGGATTTGTTGTTATGCATGATGAGGTAAAGAAATATTACGGCCAGATTCTGGTCACCAGTAATGATCTGCAGACCAATGCCTGCTGCACGGATGTTTCGATGCCTGCGTGGCTGAAGGGGGCGATGGCCGATATCCATGATGAGGTCTCCGCCAAGTATTACGGCTGTGGTCTGGTGGCACCACAGCAACTACAGGGGGCTCGGATTCTCGATCTGGGCAGCGGCTCCGGGCGCGATGTCTATCTGCTCTCGAAGCTGGTTGGGGAGGAGGGCTCTGTGGTGGGTGTCGATATGACCGATGAGCAGCTGGAGGTGGCCAACCGCCACATTCAGTGGCATACGGAACGTTATGGCTACACTGAGCCCAATGTGCAGTTCCGCAAGGGGTATATCGAGAAGCTGGATGAGCTCGATCTGGAGGACGAGAGTTTTGATGTGATTGTCTCCAACTGTGTCATCAACCTCTCTCCCGACAAGGATGCGGTGCTGCGTGAGGCGTGGCGGGTACTGAAGCCGGGGGGGGAGCTCTACTTCTCCGATGTCTACTCCGAGCGTCGGGTACCGGAGGCGCTGGTGAAGGATCCGCTGCTCTATGGGGAGTGTCTTAGTGGGGCGCTCTACTGGAACGATTTCCTGACCCTGGCAAGGCGCAACGGCTTTGCCGATCCGCGTCTGGTGGAGGACCGACCGCTGACCATTGACAACCCGGCGATTGAGGAGAGGCTGGGGCCGCACCGCTTCTACTCCGCCACCTATCGTCTCTTCAAGATTCCACAGCTGGAGGGGAGTTGCGAGGACTATGGACAGGCGGTGATCTACAGGGGGACGGTGGAGCACCACCCGGATTGCCTTGAGCTCGACAAGGGGCACCGTTTTGAGGCCGGCAAGGTAGAGCCAGTCTGTGGCAACAGCTGGCTGATGCTCCATGAGAGCCGCTTCGCCGACCACTTTGAATTTATCGGGGAGTGGAGTACCCACTACGGGATCTTCAGCGATTGCGGCACTGTGATGCCGTTTGATGATGAGGTCTCTTCCACACGCACGGATGGAGGCAGCTGCTGCTGATGCAGTTCAGCAAGCCCCGCACCTTCGATTACAACCTGATCGTTATCGGCGCGGGCTCTGGTGGCCTGGTTGCTGCCAATATTGCCGCCGCAACGGGCGCCAGAGTCGCCCTGATTGAGCGTGGCGAGATGGGCGGGGACTGCCTCAACCGGGGGTGTGTTCCCTCCAAGGCACTGATCCGCTCCGGACGTGTGGTTACCGAACTGCGCCGGGCCAGGGAGCTTGGCTTTCTCAATCCATCCGCCGAGGTCGATTTTGGGGCGGTGATGGGGCGTGTGCAGCGGGTGATCGACACCATTGCGCCCCACGACTCCGTTGAGCGCTACACCAATCTGGGGGTAGAGGTAATCCAGGGGGAGGCATCCATTGCCACCCCCTGGAGTGTTGCGGTTGGTGGCAGAGAGCTGACGGCACGCAACATTATCATCGCCACCGGTGCGCGCCCCCACATCCCCGATATTACGGGGCTGGAGCAGATCGACCTCCTCACCTCGGACAACCTCTGGGGGTTGAGAACACTTCCACAGCGCCTGCTGGTGGTGGGCAACGGTGTCATTGGCTGTGAGCTGGCACAGGCTTTTGCCCAGCTGGGATCGCGGGTGACCCTGGTTGGGCGTGGGAGCGCGCTGTTGCCGCATGAGGATTCCGAGGTCTCCGAGCTGCTGCTGGAGCAGTTTCGGCAGGAGGAGGGGATTGAAGTGGTACTGCAGGCGGAGCCGCAAGCCTTTCTGGTTGAGGATGGCGGGCAGCAGCTGCGGCTCTCTTCGGGGAGGAAGATCCCCTTTGACCGTGTGTTGATTGCCACCGGTCGTATTGCCAATACCGAGGGGCTTGGTCTGGAGTCGCTTGGTGTGAGGTTGAACAGAGCCGGCTTTGTGGAGGCCAATGCGTATCTGCAGACCCACTCTCCATCGATCTATGTCTGTGGGGACGCAGCCGGCTCCTGGCAGTTCACCCACGCTGCATCCAACCAGGGGTGGACCGCAACAATCAACAGCCTCTTTGGATTCGTTCGTCGCTTCAGGCTGAACGAGACAGTAATGCCTGCCGTCACCTTTACCACCCCGGAGATTGCGCAGGTGGGGCTCAATGAGCGGGCTGCACAAGCGGCTGGAACCCCCTGTGAGGTGACCCGCTTCCCCTTTTCTGAGCTGGATCGTGCGGTAACGGAGGGGGAACAGTTGGGGTGGATCAAGGTGTTGACCGCTCCAGGCAAGGATCGCATTCTTGGTGTGACCATCGTTGGGGAGCGGGCAGGGGACCTGTTGCAGGAGTATGTGCTGGCGATGCGCCATGGTCTGGGGCTCAACAAGATACTGGCTACCATCCACCCCTATCCAACCTTCGCCGAGATCAATCAGCGGGTGGCTGGGCTCTGGAAGCGGAACCACGCCCCTGCGGGGCTCCTCAGCTGGGTGCGCTGGATTCACCGCTGGCGTCGAGGTGAGAGGGGGCGTGATGCTGGATAGCTACCCCTATCTCAGGGAGATCTCCTTCCCACCGGTTCAGCGTGGCCAGCTCGAGACGCTTCAGGTCAACCTGGGGTATCGCTGCAACCTCAGCTGTACCCACTGCCACGTCAATGCCGGCCCCAACCGAACCGAGATGATGGATCGGGAGACCATTGACTCTGTTATTGGGGTGCTGGAGAGTGGCCAGATCCGGACCCTGGATCTGACCGGAGGGGCCCCGGAGATGAACCCCTACTTCCGCGAGCTGGTCGAGGCGGCCACCGCGCTTGGGGTTCATGTTATTGATCGCTGCAATCTGGCAATTCTGGAGGAGCCGGATCAGCAGGATCTGGCACGCCTCTTGTCCGATAATCAGATTGAGATTGTTGCGTCAATGCCTTGTTATCTTGAGGAAAATGTGGATTCACAGCGTGGAAAAGGGACCTTTGACTCCAATATCCGCGGGCTTCAGTTGTTGAACAGTTTTGGTTATGGAGAGGTGGGCAGCGGGAAGATCCTCAACCTGGTCTACAATCCTCAGGGTGCCCAGCTGCCACCCTCACAGTCTGCGTTGGAGCTCGATTACAAACAACATCTCCTCAACAACTACGGCATCGTTTTCAGTCAGCTGCTGACCATTGCCAATCTGCCGATCCACCGTTTTGGCAGCCTGCTACTCTCGAGAGGGGAGTTTGCCGGGTATATGGAGATGCTGCAGGGTTCCCACCGTGATGAGAACCTCTCCACCGTGATGTGCCGTTCGCTGATCAGTGTAGACTGGCAGGGGCTGCTCTATGACTGTGACTTCAACCAGATGCTGCGTCTGCCCCTGAGGGGGGAGGATGGGGAGCCACTGCGTCTGGAGGATCTGTTCAGTGGTGACCTCACCGAGATGCCGATACAGGTTGCCGGCCACTGCTATGGCTGTACGGCCGGACAGGGCTCCAGTTGTGGTGGGGCACTCGGCTAGTTCCCTCTCCACATGAGTGAATCTCAACCCCCTGCCGGGGGCAGCTCCATCTCGATCATCATTCCAGCCCTGAATGAGGAGCAGACCATTCAGGAGACGCTGCAGCGGCTACAGCCGATGCGCCAGCGCGGGGTAGAGGTGATTCTGGTGGATGGCGGCAGCAGAGACCGGACCGCTGTCATTGCCGCCCCCCTGATCGATCAGTTGATTGAGTCAGACAGAGCGGGGCGGGCAATCCAGATGAACTGCGGGGCCAGGGCGGCCAGTGGAGCGCTGCTCTGGTTCCTCCACGCCGACACCCTGGTTCCGGAGGAGGGGGAGCGGATTCTGCTGTGGGCACTCCGGCAACACCCCTGGGGGCGCTTCAATGTGCGGCTGAGTGGCCGCAATCCACTGTTGCGGGTTGTGGAGTGGATGATGAACCACCGCTCCTGCTGGAGCGGAATTGCAACCGGAGACCAGGCGATCTTTCTCTCCCGCACCCTGTTTGAGCGGGTCGGTGGCTTTCCGGAGATCCCGCTGATGGAGGATATTGCACTGAGCAAGCGGTTAAAGCGGATTGGCAGACCCTTCTGTGTTGCAGGTCGTGTGATCACCTCCAGCCGGCGCTGGGAGGAGCGGGGGATCATCCGAACCATCCTTCTGATGTGGGGGGTGCGTCTCGGTTACTGGGTCGGGATCTCGCCACAGCGCCTCTCCAGGATCTATCGATGACCACCCAACTGCTGATCTTTGCCAAGGCCCCGATTCCCGGTTATGCAAAGACCCGGCTGATACCGGCGCTCGGTGAGCGGGGTGCGGCAACGCTGCAGCAGAGGATGACCCGCAGTGTGGTTGAGGAGGCGCTGCGTTCAGCAGTGGGGCCGGTGACTCTCTGTTGTGCCCCTGACCCGAACCACCCCGGATTCCGGAGGCTGCAGCAAGAACATGGGATCACCCTGAAGGGGCAACGGGGTGCGGATATCGGTGAGCGGATGATGGATGGGTTTGAGCAGGCGCTGCAAGAGCATGAGGCGGTGATTCTGACGGGGACAGACTGCCCGCAACTGGATGCCGGGCAGTTTCGGGCGGTCCATGCCGCACTGCAGCGCTCGGCAGCGGTGGTGATTCCGGCACTGGATGGCGGCTATGTCCTGATCGCGCTGCGGCGCGCTCTGCTCAGCCATCTTTCGACCCTCTTCAGCGGGATTGCGTGGGGAACGGAACGGGTGATGGAGGCGACCCGCACGCGCCTCGAGAACCTGGATCTGGAGTGGGCGGAGCTGCCCCCCCTGGCCGATATCGATCGTGAGGAGGATCTTGCGCTACTTCCGAAAAAGTGGGCTCTCTCAGGATAGTACGCTGTAGAGAGTCTGGGCCTTCTCGGCACACTCAATACCCAGATCAGTCAGGTAGCCGCCATCCGGCTGTGTGATGAGCCCCTTCTCGTTGAGCCGTTTTGCGGCCTCAATCAGACCGGGACTTGCGCTGCTGTGGATCTTGATCCCCTCCTGTGTGGAGTGGAGGTCAAATTGCATCATTACATTGAGCTCATTCAGCAGTTCCTCTGTGTAGATCATTCCCATTGCTCCTGTTGTATTGGATCGTTATATCAGCTCTTCCATATTGGCATTCCGGGTACGCCATGCAACATCCCTGCTCACTCGACA
>CAYFMF010000018.1:0-33357 GCA_964344135.1 uncultured Piscirickettsiaceae bacterium | reverse complement strand
GGGGTTAGAAGCAACTCTTCACCTCATATTGGGTTTGCTGACCAGTAGGTCACATGACCAACCTTTCTCCCTGAGCGCGGCTCTTTGTTGTAGTCGTGCAGATGGGCATTCTGCTCGGAGAGGACCTCCGCGGCCTCTGGAACGCTACCGATAAAGTTGACCATTTTGGCATGGCCGACCGCCCCGGTACTGCCGAGCGGAAGGCTGGCAATGGCCCGCAGGTGGTTCTCGAACTGGCTGCTCTCTGCCCCCTCAATGGTCCAGTGTCCGGAGTTGTGGACACGGGGCGCCATCTCATTGACAAGCAGCCCCTCCTCCGTATCAAACAGTTCGAGCGCCATCACCCCCACATAGTCCAGCTTCTCAAGGATGCGTTTGGCAAAGCCCTCGGCCATCGGCTGCTTGGGGTCTGCTGGGAGGCTGTGTGCGGTGTGGAGAATCCCGTCACGGTGGTGGTTCTCGGAGAGCGGGTAGTAGCGAATTTCACCACTGCGGCTACGCACACTGATGATGGATATCTCACGCTGGAAGGTGGCAAACCCCTCGAGGATCAGGGGGACACCACCCAGCTGCTGCCATGCGGCCTGCAGACCATCCGGGGTGCGTAGCAGCACCTGCCCCTTGCCATCATATCCCATGGTTTGGGTCTTGAGGATTGCAGGCAGACCGATGCTCTCTACCGCCTGTCGCAGCTGTTCGAAGGTACGAATGTCCGCAAAGGGGACGGTGGGGATCTCCAGCGCTCTGCAGAGCATTTTCTCGTTGATTCGATCTCGTGCGGTGGCGAGGGCCTGCTTTGAGGGGAAAACATCGACCCTGTTCATCAACGTATCGATCGCCGATGCCGGTACATTCTCGAACTCGTAGGTCACCACGTCGGCTCTCTCGGCCATCTGGCTGAGTAGCGCCTCGTCATCATAGTCGCCGCAGAGGTGTTCACCGAGTGGTGCCGCACAGGCATCCTCGGCAGGGTCGAGAAAGATGAAGCGCATCCCCAGCGGGATACCGGCCAGCGCCATCATCCTTGCCAGCTGACCACCCCCAACAATGCCGATGATCATCCCCGGTCCCTTGGCTGCTCTCTTGGGTCCGGATTGGCCAGTACGGTCTCGGTCTGGTTCTTGCGGAAATCGGCCAGCGCCTGTCGCACGGTTTCATCATGGTTGGCCACGATTGCCGCCGCCAGCAGGGCGGCATTGACCGCACCGGCTCGTCCAATGGCGAGGGTTCCTACCGGGATCCCGGCGGGCATCTGCGCAATGGAGAGCAGTGAGTCCATGCCATTCAGGGCCCTGGACTGCACCGGAACCCCCAGCACCGGCACCGCTGTCTTCGCAGCCACCATCCCCGGCAGGTGGGCTGCACCTCCCGCGCCGGCAATGATCACCTCCAGCCCTCTCTCCGATGCGGTATCCGCATAGGCGAAGAGTTTGTCGGGGGTGCGGTGGGCAGAGACCACCTCAACCTCATGCGCCACACCGAGGCTCTCCAGTGTATCGGCCGCATGTTGCATCGTCTCCCAGTCGGAGGATGATCCCATGATGATGCCCACCTTTGGTGAGCTTTCTGTCTCTCTATTCATGATTTGGTGTGACCACTCAGCTGTATCGATTGAGATTCTCTCTGAAATCCTTCCGCAATTGATAGAGGCATTGCCCTTCTTCAAGGCGGAAAGTGTGATTTTACCTATGTAACTGGCTATTTTCGAACCGAATTGTTGAGATCGCTACAGGCTGAAACAACAGATTTCAGATTGCGCCCCGAATCGATATGATTGGCTCCGCCCTGATGAGCAGGGATTGCGGCTCGAAGCTGCCTGTTATCCCCTCTTCACCACCTTTTTTCTGGCCGCCTTCTTCTTGACTGCCCTCTTCTTTTTGGTCGCTCTCTTTTTTGGTGCAGCTCTCTTCTTCGCTGCTGCAGTGACAGCACGCTTCTCGGCAGCGCGAATGGCTGCGGCCCCATTGGCAGAGATCAGGCGGACTGACTTGCCGGCATTCTGCAGTGCCTCAACGATCTCCAGCGCCTTCTCCAGTTTGCCCTCTTTCACCTTGAGGGTGGCATGGGGTGGTATGGCTGGCTCCCGCAACAGGGTAAAGCCCCCGCCATGAAACTGCTTGGAGAGGCGCTTGCGCTCCTTGTCACTGGCATCAAGCAGCTCTTGGCACTGCTCCAGCGTGAGGCTGGCCGGATCGGTGTCGGCAGGTGGCTTCACGTTCTTGAAGCCATTAGTGATGAAAGGGCCCCAGCGCCCATCCAGAACCTGAACGGGAGAGCCCTCGAAGAGACGGATCTCCTTCTCTCGGTCGCCCGCCTTCTTCTGCTCGACAAACTCAATGGCCCGCTCCAGCTCAATGGTGTGCGGGTCCTCCGGCTCGATGGAGACATTCTGTGGCAACAGCTCAATCCCCTTGACCGGGTTGGCCTCCAGATGTTCTCGTACCATCTCGTCGGCAAAACCGGCATAGGGGCCAAAACGCCCTGTATTGACCATGACCACCTCCCCATCCGGGGTGGTTCCGAGCTGGCGCGGCAGCTCAAAGAGCGGCAGCACATCCTCCAGTGTCACGCTGTCCTTGCGCTGATCGGGGCGCAGCCCGGCAAAGAGTGGCTTCTCCTCATCATCCTTGGTGCCAATCTGTGCATAGGTGCCAAAACGGCCAATCTTTACACTCACCGGACGTCCACTCTTGGGGTCCGTCCCCAGGTGACGGGTCTGTGATGCCTCCTCACGGGAGACATCGGCTGCCCCCTCAATATCCTGATGGAAGGGGGCATAGAACTCACCCAGCATCTCGCGCCAATCGAGATTTCCTGCGGCAATCTCGTCAAACTCGGCCTCAACCCGGGCGGTAAAGTTGTAGTCCACCACCTCGGAGAAGTGCTTCACCAGAAAGTCGGTCACCACCCCTGCAATATCCTGCGGGATCAGTTTTCCCTTGTCGGATCCGGTCATCTCGACCCGATCCTCACTGCGTATCTCATCACCATGGAGGGCCAGCACCCGAACGGTGCGCTCCACCCCCTCCCGCTCCCCGCGACTGACATAGCCTCGGTTCTGGATGGTGGAGATGGTCGGTGCATAGGTGGAGGGTCGCCCGATTCCCAGCTCCTCCAGCTTCTTTACCAGACCTGCCTCGGTGAAGCGGGCAGGTGGGCGGGTAAAGGACTCCTGGGCCCGCATCGACTCAAGCCGCAGGGGTTCCCCCTCGGTGAGTGGCGGAAGGCGCTTGGCATCCTCCTTGCCCCGATCCTGATAGACCTTGAGGAAGCCATCAAAGACCAGTACCTCCCCCCTGGCGGTCAGGGACTCCTCCATGGTGGAGATGTCGATGGTGGCGGTGGTTCGCTCCAGTTGGGCATCTGCCATCTGGGAGGCGATGGTTCGCTGCCAGATCAGCTCATAGAGGCGCTTCTCATTTTTTTCCCCGGCGACCGACTGCTTGCTGAGATCGGTCGGGCGAATCGCCTCATGAGCCTCCTGTGCTCCCGCTGACTTTGTCTTGTACTGCCTGCGCTGTGCATAGTCCGGACCGAAACTGTCCTGAATCACACGCTCGGCCTGCTCATGGGCCAGCTCCGAAAGGTTTACGGAGTCGGTTCTCATGTAGGTGATCTTCCCCGCCTCGTAGAGGCGCTGGGCAACCATCATGGTCTGTCGCACCGAGAAGCCGAGTCGCTGTGAGGCCTCCTGCTGCAGGGTGGAGGTGGTGAATGGGGCTCGTGGAGAGCGCTTGGCCGGTCTCTTCTCAATCCTGCTGACCTGGAAGGCGGCGCCCCTGACCCTGGAGAGGAAGGATTCTGCATCCTCGATGCTCTCCCGATCCTTTGGCAGTCGCGCCTCCACCTTCTCTCCACCGCCATTGGAGAGCTGTGCCGTGACCCGGAATGAGGAGAGCGGCACGAAGGCGTCAATCTCCCGCTCGCGCTCCACAATCAGACGAACTGCAACCGACTGTACCCGTCCGGCTGAGAGGCCAGTCTGGATCTTCTTCCAGAGCACCGGAGAGAGCTCGAAACCAACCAGGCGGTCCAGAATCCTGCGTGCCTGCTGACCATTGACCAGATCCCGGTTGATATGGCGTGGGTTCTCGATCGCGGTCAGAATCGCCGGCTTGGTGATCTCGTGAAAGACAATTCGCTGGCTGTTCTCCTCGCTCAGACCCAGAACCTCCTCCAGATGCCAGGCGATCGCCTCCCCCTCGCGGTCCTCATCCGATGCCAGCCAGACCATCTCGGCCTTTTTTGAGGCACGTCTCAACTCATTGATTACTTTTGATTTATCCTCGCTGACCTCATAGCTGGGCTCAAATCCATTCTCGATATCAACCGCCATCCCCCTGCCGGCGAGATCACGAATGTGGCCATAGCTCGACATCACCGAGAACCCCTCTCCAAGGAACTTCTCAATGGTCTTTGCCTTCGCAGGGGACTCTACGATAACGAGGTTCTTACTCACAATCTTGGCCTAGTGCAGCTGATCAGGGGCGCCATCATATACAAAATCCTCCATCCAGGCATAGGAAGATTCCGCTCCGGGCTGATTGAAGAGCACCATCAGTATCACCCACTTCAGCTGCTCCTCGTCGACCTGGCCCGACTCCAGCGCCATCACCCGGTCAATTACCGCCTCCCGGGCCTCGGAATTGAGAACGCCAATCTGCTCCAGATAGAGTAGCAGCCCCTGCCCCCCCGGGCCGATGGATCGCTGCTCATCCAGCGAGAAGATCCTGAATGATTCAGTTGCCCTCTGGCCAGTAGCTGCACTGGGTGGGGCACCCTTGAGGTTGGAGAGCCCCTCCAGCCAGACAAAGGCGCGTGCCACCTCCTGCTGTGCGAAACCGGCACGAACCAGCTCGTCCTCAAGCTGGGCCGGAGAGGTGTGCTGTTCCACATCCTCATGGATGTAGTTTTCAAAAAGGTACATTAATACATCAAGCATTTTCTTGTCACTGCTGCAGGCGAATCACCCGTCCACCGGGGAGTGATTCCACGTGCCCCTGAATTTCAAGGCGCATAATGATCGAGGAAACGGCCTCTGTCGTCAATCCACAAATCTCAACCAGCCGGTCAATGGTAATGGCATCATGGCCAATGGCCTCCAGCAGCTGGGCCATCTCGGGGTCGACTGCCTGACTGCCGCCCTCTTCACCGCCATCCGGGGGCTGGCTCTCCAGCTGCTCCCGCATCAGATTGAGCATCCCCCCAAGCTCCTCGACAATATCCTCTGTTGTCTCTACCAGCTTTGCCCCCTGACGAATCAACAGATGGCTGCCTCGTGCCAGCGGATTGTGGATGGAGCCCGGAATGGCGAAAACCTCCCGCCCCTGCTCCATCGACATGCGTGCCGTAATCAGTGAACCACTCTTGCGTGCGGCCTGCACCACCAGCGTACCCAGTGAAAGGCCGCTGATGATTCTGTTCCTGCGTGGAAAATTCTCAGCCCGTGGCTCGGTACCAACCACAAACTCCGAGACAATGGCCCCCTCCCTGACAATCTCGTGTGCAAGATCGCGGTTTCTCGCCGGATAGACTCGATCCAGCCCGGTTCCCGTAACCGCAACCGTCTTGCCGTGCTCCAGTGCTCCCTGATGTGCCTCGGTATCGATCCCCAGTGCCATTCCACTGGTGATGACAAGTCCGGCCTCTGCCAGCCGCTTCGCAAAATCGTGTGCCGTCTCCCTGCCCATGGTATCGGGGTTCCGGCTGCCCACGATCCCTAGCTGGGGGAGTGACAACACAGCGGGATGGCCACGCACAAATAGCAGGGGGGGAGGGTCTGGAATCTCCCTCAGCAGCAGGGGGTACGCCTCATCTTCAAGGGTGAGCAGGTGGGTGTTCTCCTCCTCAAGCCAGCGCAGGCTCTTTTCGATCGACTGGCTGCGCAGCGGTTCAGGCTGTGCAAGGAAATCGAGCGCCGGCTCCCTGAAAATCCCGGACGCCCTGCGTTGGGAGGTGCTACTCTCAACTACCGTCTGCGGTGAGCCGAAATGGTCGAGTGCCCGCCTGAAGGTTGCCGGCCCCACCGATGGTGCATGGTGCAGCATCAGCCACGCATCTACTCTATCCAATCTCCGCCTCCCAATTAACAGCTATACTACTGTTTACGATACCATTAACTTTTGTAACTGTTCATCTCGCCTCTGAAATCCATCATCTCTGCATAGCGTAACCTCGTAAACTCGGTTCTAAAATGGTCATTTACACTTGTAACACTACGAGCAGTGCTCGCGGTCATCCAGTGATAAACTCACATTTTTCGCCTTGATCCGACAAATTTCAGCGGCAGTCTGAAGCAGTTAGATACAGTGGTGAATAGTTACCAACCCTTTAACATTATGACTGAAAAACAATGGCCCTGTTGGAAATCCTGAAACACCCGGACCCCCGTCTACGCAAAAAGAGCGTTCCCGTAACCGTCGTGGATGATGAGGTGCGCAGGCTTGTAGACGACATGTTCGAGACCATGTACTCCGCACCGGGGATTGGCCTTGCCTCCATCCAGATCAACGACCCTCGCAGTATTGTGGTCATTGACATCTCAGAAGAGAAGAACCAGCCCCTCTGTCTGATCAACCCCACCATTACGAACTCCAGCGGCGAGTCGGTACATGAGGAGGGGTGTCTCTCTCTGCCGGGCATTTATGAAAATGTGGTTCGCGCCGAAGAGGTGACCATTCAGGCGCTTGACCGTGATGGCAGCCCCCTCAAGATCGAGGCAGACGGGGTACTTGCAATCTGCATCCAGCACGAGCTGGAGCATCTGGAGGGCAAGCTGTTTGTCGACCACCTCTCGAGACTGAAACAGCAGCGTATTCGCAAGAAGCTGGAGAAGCTGCGCAAGGAGACGATGTAGTGCGCATTATCTTTGCCGGCACCCCCGATTTTTCGGTTGCCGCACTGAACGCGCTGCTCGACTCCCCGCATGAGGTAGTTGCCGTCTATACCCAGCCCGATCGCCGGGCAGGGCGCGGAAGGAAGGTAAAGGCAAGCCCGGTAAAGGAGCGTGCCCTGGAGGCCGGGATCACGGTATTTCAGCCCATCACGCTTCGTGACAGCGAGGAGCAGGAGCGACTGCACGCCCTTCAGGCTGACCTGATGGTGGTGGTTGCCTACGGGCTGATCCTGCCCAGCGAGGTTCTGGATGCGCCCCGATTTGGCTGCCTCAACATTCACGCATCACTGCTTCCCAGGTGGCGCGGTGCCGCACCGATACAGCGCGCCATCCTTGCCGGTGACAGGGAGTCCGGGGTGACCATCATGCAGATGGACGAGGGGCTGGATACCGGTGACATGCTGCTGAGGGTATCCACCCCCATCCAGCCGACAGACAACGCACAATCACTCCATGACCGGCTGGCCCTGCTCGGAGCGGATGCCCTGCTGGAGACCATCAGGCTGATTGAGGAGGAGAGCGTTCAGCCTCAGCCACAACCCGAGGCGGGTGTCACCTATGCTGAAAAACTCGACAAGGGTGAGGCGGTTATTGACTGGGAAGAGAGTGCCCAACAAATTCTGCAGCAGATCAACGCCTTCAACCCGTGGCCAGTGGCCCAGACCGTGTGGGATGGAGTGACTATACGCATCTGGAGTGCCGAGGTGGTGGATCCCTCTGCCGCTATCCCGGCAGAGGCCCCGCCCGGCCACAGTGTTCAGGTCTCTGCGGAGGGGATCGACATCGCCACCTGCAGCGGAACTCTCCGCATTCTCGAGCTGCAGTTGCCGGGGAAACGCCCGATGTCCACTGCCGACTTCCTCAACGCCCGACCCCAATTGAGGGAGCGCGGGCTGCAGTTTTCCAGATGAGCAGGGCGTGGAGCCCCCGTGCCGCCGCTGCAAAGGCGGTTGCTGGTGTAGTCTCCCACCACCGCTCCCTCTCGGTGACCCTCCCCAACGCCCTCCAGCCCCTTGAACCGGCAGACCGCGCACTGGCACAGGAGATTGCCTATGGTGTGCTGCGCCACTATTTCCAGCTGGAGGCGGTCAGCAGGAGGCTGTTAAGGCGCCCATTCAAGAAGAAGGATGGGGATCTGCAGGCACTGATCCTGGCTGGAATCTACCAGCTGCAATTTACACGTATCCCTCCCCACGCGGTCATCTCGGAGAGTGTGAATGCCACACGGATCCTGAAAAAGGAGTGGGCACGTGGTGTGGTTAACGCCGTTCTGCGTCGCTTTCAGCGAGAGCAGGAGCAGCTGGTTGAGAGGAGCAGCAACAGCAGTGCCGAATATAACCACCCTGCATGGATCATCGACCACCTGCGCCAAAGCTGGCCCGAGCACTGGAGAGAGATTCTTCTGGGCAACAACCGGCGCCCCCCGATGGTACTGCGCGTTAATCTGCAGAGGACAAGCCGTGAAGCCTATCTGAAGCGGCTGGAGGGTGCCGATATCGAGGCCAGTGCCGACCCGCTCAGCCCTGCTGCGATTGTATTGGCAACAGGGGTTCCGGTCTCGCAACTGCCCGGTTTTGAGGCTGGAGAGGTATCGGTACAGGACAGCGCACCGCAGCAGTCCGCCATGCTGCTGGATGTACAACATGGTGAGAGGGTCCTTGATGCGTGTGCCGCCCCCGGAGGGAAAACGGCACATATCCTGGAGCAGAGCCCAGAGATCGGGGAACTGGTTGCGCTCGACAACGATGCCAGTCGCCTGAAGCGGGTAGAGGAGAATATGGCCAGGCTGGGGCTTGCCGCCACCATCCGGGAGGGAGATGCCTCTGACCAGCAGTGGTGGGATGGCAGGCTGTTTGATCGAATTCTGGTCGATGCCCCGTGCAGTGCAACCGGGGTGATCCGGCGCAATCCGGACATCAAGCTGCTGCGACGAAAGGGGGATATCGATGCACTCACCAGAACCCAGTATGCTATCCTTGAGACCTGCTGGAGCATGCTGCGACAAGGGGGAACACTACTCTATGCCACCTGTTCGATCTTCCCGGAGGAGAATGAGGAGCAGATCCAATCTTTTCTGGCACGCCACCCAGAGGCCTCCGTGGCCCCCATCGAGAGCGACTGGGGACACCCCACCGGAGCCGGCAGGCAGTCGCTCCCTGGCGAGCATGGAATGGATGGCTTTTACTATGCCCGTCTGGTTAAATCGGGATAACCATAGAACAGGGTAGTGGCCACCATGCAGACACTTTTCCGTTTCGGCTCTCTCCAACTGCTGTCTGGTGCCATTCTGTTACTGGCCAGCACGCTGATTCGCGCAGAGATTACTGTAACCCACCCGGAGATTCGCGAAACCACCGAACACTATATGGTCACTGCACAGTTCTCCTATTCGCTTGGAGAGAGTGTTGTTGAGGCCCTGAAAAACGGCATACCGATTGTCTTCGTTGCGGAGTATCAGGTCGAGGAGGTCACCCCCTTCTGGGTCGAGGACAAGATCATTCACCAGGAGGAGCACCGCTTTGTCCTCAGTTACCGCGAGTTCACCAACCGCTTCTATCTCGTCAGCCTGAGGAACAACAGCCATGGTGCCTACGACACCATCGAAGAGGCTGTCCGTCGAATGGCCATGCGACACAATGCCCTGGTTATTGAGAAATCCCTGCTCTCCGAGGAGGAGCAGTATCAGACAAACATCCGCGCCTCCATCGACTCCTCTGCACTGCCCGGGCTGATCCGCCCCTATGTCTACACCCCCTATCTGTGGCCGGAGTGGAAGCTCGATAGCGGATGGCACACCATCCAGATCCAGAAATGAGGCAACAACCCTCCCGTCTGGTTCGGCGCACACTGACCACTGTCGTTACTGCAGTAGGTGCGGTTGCAACAG
This sequence comes from uncultured Piscirickettsiaceae bacterium, assembly GCA_964344135.1. Taxonomy (GTDB): domain Bacteria; phylum Pseudomonadota; class Gammaproteobacteria; genus Thiopontia. The sequence goes on along the minus strand of CAYFMF010000018.1, from coordinate 23,575 downwards.
GAGTTGCGTTTACCCTGCTTGCTGCTGCCATCCATGATCCGGATACAATCGGTGCCCTCTTCCCCTATATCGTCTTCTCCAGCACGATCGGACTGGTCATCCTCTTCTCGACCATCTCCGTCAACCTCTACCGACTGGTACGAAAATTTGTTGCCGGGGAGTCGGGCGCACAGCTCCATTTTCGATTTGTCGGCATCTTTGTCTCCCTGGCACTGATCCCCATCCTGGTCATCTCCCTCTTTACAACCCAGATCCTGAAGCAGCAGGATCGTGGCGAGGAGGAGATTGCCCATGCGCTGGAGGGGTCCCGTGCACTCTACAAGACTGCCCTCAACGAGAGAAAGAAGAGAATCATCGAGAATCTCTACAAGCTGGGCAGTACGCTCTCCGATACACCACGCAGCATGGTCGACCTGCTGCTTGAGGAGGGGCGTGAAGAGAGCAAGGCGATGGAGATGGTGCTCTATGATTTTTCCGGAAACCAGATCGGGTTCAGCAGCCTCCTCTCCGAGCCGGAACTGGTACCAAAACCACTGGATGCCCTGATTGTCAGTCAGATCCAGCAGGGGCTGGACTACCACAAGGTTGAGGGGCATGAGGATCTGGATCAGATACTCCGGGTTGTCATTCCCGTCCACAACTACCATGCAGAGGGTGGAGAGAGCCGCATCCTCTCCACCTACTACAACATTCCCAAGCAGCTGGAGATTGGCCAGGAGAAGATCAATGATGCGGTGATGCGCAACAAGAAGCGCCTCTATCTCGAGACTCAGCGCAACACCGTACACAATATTGCATTTGTCCTGCTTCTTCTTCTCTCTCTGTTGAGTGCGCTCTGGTTTGCCTTCTACTCCACCCGCAGACTCACTGCACCGATCCATGAGCTTGCAAAGGGGACGCGGGCTGTTGCTGCAGGGGTCTATAACCAGCCCATCTCCCATATCTCGAATGATGATCTGGGGTTTCTGGTCCACTCCTTCAATGACATGATGTTGAACCTGGACCATACCCACAACAACCTGCAACAGAGCCAGCAGCTGATCGAGCGTCAGAATACACGCCTGGAGGGGATACTCTCCCACCTCTCTTCAGGGGTTATCGTGCTCGACTCCCAGCGCCGTCTGGAGCGGGTCAATACAGCAGCCTGCAACATTCTCGACAGCAAGATTGCACCCACACCGGGCATACCGATCGGTGTCATATCGCAGCACCATCCCCATATTCTGCCTCTGGCAAATGCACTGCGGAGCCATATTCAGGCGGGTGAGCGGGAGTGGTCGGAATCACTCACCATCACCACCTCTCAGGGGGTCAGAAACCTCTTCTGTCGGGGTAGCTGCCTGATTGAGAAGGAGCAGCTGCAGGGGTTTGTTGTCGTCTTTGATGATGTTACCGAGCTGATCTCGGCACAGAAAAACGCTGCCTGGAGTGAGGTTGCACGAAGGCTGGCCCATGAGATCAAGAACCCGCTCACCCCGATCCAGCTCTCTGCCGATCGCCTGCGCCACCGCTATCTTCCCAAGATGGGAGAGGAGGATGGCGCTGTACTGGACCGTGCAACCAGCACCATTGTGCAGCAGGTGGATACACTGAAGAGGATGGTACAGGCATTTTCCGATTTTGCCCGCGCCCCGAAACTCCGGATTGCCTCTCTCGATCCCGCCCTGCTGCTTGAAGAGGTTTCCGAGCTCTTTCGGGCACAACACCCCGACCACATCCAGCTCCAGATCGAGGGACCACTCTCCGATATTGAGGGGGATGGTGACCGTCTGCGTCAGATCCTCAACAATCTGATCAAGAATGGGCTGGAGTCTGCCGCTGAGGAGCGTACTGCCGATGTCTCAATCTCTGCAAAAACCATGGGGCAGGCCCTGCAAATCAAAATCTGCGATAATGGAAACGGTGTGGAGGATGAGCTGCGGGCAAAGATTTTCGAGCCTTATGCCACGACTAAACCAAAGGGTACCGGATTGGGGTTGGCGATTGTGAAACGTATGGTTGATGAGCACCTTGGGGAGATCTCCCTGACCAGCTCCAGAGAGGGGAGCTGTTTTGAACTGCTGTTGCCCAACCGGCATGGAGGGCAGCGATGAGGCCCTATGTCCTCGTAGTCGATGATGAACCCGAGATCCGCAACACGGTCCGGGAGATCCTCGAGGATGAGGGTTTTGAGGTCGAGACTGCAGAGGATGGTGCCTCTGCACGCAGTGCGCGACACAATCGCAGGCCGGATCTGATTCTGCTGGACATCTGGATGCCCGACATTGACGGCATCACCCTGCTCAAGGAGTGGAGCAGCAGTGAGGATGCAGAGGAGCTCCCCATTATCATGATGTCGGGCCATGGCACGGTAGAGACTGCTGTGGAGGCAACCCGTCTGGGGGCCTATGACTTTCTTGAGAAGCCCCTCTCCCTGGCAAAGCTGCTGCTGACACTCAATAATGCCCTCAAGGCATCGAGGCTGAAGCAGGAGAATATCTCTCTCCAGCAGAGTGCCCTGACCCCCATCTCCGAACCTACCGGAAAAAGCGCACTGCTTGCGCAGACCAGTAGTAACGCGGAACGTATCGCACAGCACCCGATGCCCGTACTGATCAGTGGCGAGTCCGGATCAGGGAAAAAACTGTTTGCCCGCTTTATCCACCAGCATGGATCCCAACAGGATGGGCCGTTTATTGTGGTACCCGTGGGCTCAGTTGCCTCGGAAAATACCAATATCGAGCTCTTCGGCAAGGAGTCCGGGGATCAGATTCACTATGGTCGCCTTGAGCAGGCCAACAGTGGCACACTGTTTCTGGAAGAGGTGGGAGAGATGGACCCCAGCACACAGGCCCGGCTGATGGGGGCTCTGGAGGCGGGCAGTTTTCTGCGTGTAGGGGGCAGTGAACCGATCCGCCCCCAATTCAGGATTATCGCCTCCACCCAGAAAAATCTGGTGGATGAGGTGGCTGCCGGTCACTTCCGCGAGGACCTCTACTTTTACCTCAACGGGATGCCACTACAGGTCCCGGCGCTGCGTGAAAGGCCGGACGACATTCTGGATCTGCTCAACTACTATGTGGACCACTTCAGTCGGCAGCAGGGGTACCCCTATCGCACCTTCTCGATGGCAGCACTCAATCTGCTGCGGCAATACCGTTGGCCCGGAAATGTACTCGAGCTGAAGACGCTGGTGCAACGACTGCTGGTGATGGGTGGTGAAGGGGAGATCAACCAGGAGGAGGTTGCACCCATGCTTGCCATGAAAGCGCTCAACAGGGAGGTCTCCTCCCTTCCGGAGCGCTCTGAATTCAGCCTGCCTCTAAAGGCTGCACGTGAACGCTTTGAGCATGACTACCTGCTGCACCACCTGATCGAGACCCATGGGAATGTCACCCAGACCGCAGAACGTGCCGGGGTGGAGCGGACAAACCTCTATCGAAAGATGAAGAGTCTGGGAATTGACCCGAAGAATCTTCCAGCAAAATAGGAGGGGAGAGGCAGAGTGAACATCATTATCCTTGGTGCCGGCCAGGTTGGAGCCTCGGTTGCCGAGAACCTTGCCGGAGAGTCGAACGACATAACGATCGTTGACTCCGATATTGAACGGCTGCAGACACTGCAGGACCGCCTTGATCTCCGAACCGTTGCGGGCCACGCCTCATACCCGAAGGTGCTGGCTCAGGCAGGTGCAGAGAGCGCAGAGATGATGCTGGCGGTTACCGACTGTGACGAGGTCAATATTGTCGCCTGTCAGGTCGCCTCCACCCTCTTTGGCACCCCCAACAAGATTGCCCGGGTCCAGGCCCCCGAATATCTGGAGCGGGCGGAGCTGTTTGACCATGAAGGGGCGACCGTAGACATGCTCATCAGCCCGGAGCAGGTGGTTACCGACTATATCCGGAGACTGATCGAGCTTCCCGGCTCGCTGCAGGTACTGGACTTTGCTGATGGAAAGGTCCAGCTGGTCACGGTGCGCGCCTACTATGGCGGACCACTGGTTGGTCACGAACTGGAGACCGTTCGCGAGCACATGCCCGATATCGACATGCGCTTCGTCGCAATCTTCCGCAGGGGTCGTCCAATCCTGCCGAAAAAGGAGACCATTATCGAGGTGGATGACGAGGTCCACTTCATTGCGGCCAAGGAGCATATTCGCAAGGTCATGAGCGAGCTGCGAAGGCTGGATCGCCCCTACAAGAGAATCATGATTGCCGGTGGCGGCAACATCGGAACCGCACTGGCACATGCCATTGAGAACAGCCATGACATCAAGATCATCGAGCACAACAGCAGGCGCTCACAGCTGCTCTCGGAAGATCTCAGCAACTCCATTGTTCTGCTTGGGGATGCTGCAGACAAGGAGCTGTTGCTGGAGGAGAGCATTGAGGACATCGATGTCTTCATTGCGGTAACCAGTGATGATGAGGCCAATATCCTCTCCTCGATGCTGGCAAAACGGCTCGGAGCACACAAGGTGATGACCCTGATCAACCGGCCCGCCTATGCAAACCTGGTGGAGAGCGATGTCATCGATATCGCCATCTCGCCGCAACAGGTGACGATCAGCTCTCTGCTGGCACGGGTACGACAGGGCAATGTTGTGGTTGCCCACTCCCTGCGCCGTGGTGCCGCAGAGGCCATTGAGGCGGTCGTGCATGAAAATTCCAGGGTGGCTGATCGTCCCATTGAGAAGATCAAGCTCCCTCTCGGTGCCTCGATTGGTGCGATTGTCAGGAATGAGGAGGTGCTGATTGCGCACCACGATACCGTGGTCCGTGCCGGTGACCACCTGATTCTCTTCCTGATTGACAAGAACCGGATTCACGAGGTGGAAAAACTGTTCCAGTCCTCCAGGCTCTCCCTCTTCTAGCCACCCCATCCCAATGCAACCCCAGGTCATACAAAGGATTCTCGGACTGCTGTTGATGATCTTCAGCGTCACCATGGTGCCCCCCATGGTTGTCTCGATCCTCTACCAGGATGGCGCCCTCTTTCCCTTCATGCTCTCCCTGACCATTACCGTAGTCAGTGGCTACATGATCTGGAACCCCGTGCGGGGGATCAAGAAGGAGCTGCGCATCCGTGATGGGTTTCTGGTGGTTGTACTCTTCTGGGCGGTGCTGGGCATCTCTGGAGCACTCCCCTTCGCCCTTGGCACAACACCCCACATGAGCCTCATCGATGCGCTGTTTGAGTCACTCTCCGGCCTTACCACAACCGGTGCGACCGTCATCACGGGGATTGATCAGCTGCCCGCATCCATTCTCTACTATCGGCAGCAGCTCCAGTGGCTGGGCGGCATGGGAATCATTGTACTGGCCGTAGCGATCCTCCCGATGCTCGGAATTGGAGGGATGCAGCTCTATCGGGCCGAAACCCCGGGGCCGATCAAGGACAACAAGCTGACGCCACGCATCACCGAAACCGCAAAGGCACTCTGGTACATCTATCTGGGGCTGACAACCGCCTGTGGATTGGCCTACTGGCTTGCCGGCATGACCCCCTTTGATGCCATCGCCCACAGCTTCTCAACCGTTGCCATTGGGGGGTTCTCCACACATGACGCCAGTATCGGCTGGTTTGACAGCCAACTGATTGAGTCGATTGCCGTGGTCTTCATGCTACTCTCGGGCATCAACTTCTCCCTCCACTTCATCGCATTGAGCCGTTTCAGCATCAAGCCCTATATTCAGGACTCCGAGTTCCGTACCTATATTGCCATTCTCTCTGCAGTCGCAGTGATTACCAGCCTCTTTCTGATCTTCTCAGAGACCTTCGAGAATGCCGGTGAGGCGATTCGGCACGGCATTTTCCAGGCCGTCTCCATCGGTACAACCACCGGTTTCACCACCACACAGCACTTCCTCTGGCCCAGCTTTCTCCCGCTACTGCTGCTCTTTGCCAGCTTTATCGGCGGATGTGCCGGCTCTACCGGTGGTGGAATGAAGGTGATCCGTTTTCTGATGCTGTTTCGCCAGGGGATGCGCGAGATCGCCCGACTGATTCACCCCAACGCACAGATCTCGGTCAAAATCGGGAACAAGCCACTCCCTGAGCGTGTGATCTCTGCCGTCTGGGGGTTCTTCTCCCTCTATGTCGCCAGCTTCAGCATCATGCTGCTGCTGTTGATGGCCACAGGTCTGGACCAGATCACCGCATTCTCTGCCCTTGCCGCCTGCATGAACAATCTTGGGCCCGGGCTGGGTGACGTTGGGGCGCACTATGGGGATATCAACAGTGCCGCCAAGGGGATCCTCAGCTTTGCGATGTTGATTGGACGCCTCGAGGTCTTCAGTATCCTGGTTCTCTTCTCCCCCGCCTTCTGGAAGAAATAGAGCACATCCAGTAGCCGGTTATCACCCCAAATGTGTTGACACCCCTCTGCCGTGGTCGCTTTCCAGGTTTGTCTATGCCTGGTCCTTGCCCATCAGGGGGCGCATGGTAGAGAGCAGCGTCTTCATCAGGTTCGGATTCTCCGCCTCCTCTGCAGCGAGCAGCTGTTTCATGTGTGCGCGCTGTGTCGGCTTGCTGTAACAGGCCGGGCAGTTCTCAACAACAATCGGCAGCTCCGCCTCTCGGGCAAAATCACTCAGCTGACGCTCTCTTGCGTAGACCAGCGGCCGAATCACCCGCAGATCCCTCGCGGCAATGGTGTAGTGTGCCTTCATGGTGTTCAGCCTTCCCTCATGAAAGGCGGACATCAGGAAACTCTCAGCAAGGTCATCCAGGTGCTGTGCCAGCGCCAGCACATTGTATCCCTCTTCCCGCATCGTGGTGTACATCACCCCACGCTTCATCCTCGCACACCAGGAGCAGAAAGAGTCCCCCTTCATGTGGCCCTCAGCCTGCTCCATGATGGGCTGCGAGATCAGGTGCCAGGCAACCCCAAGCGAATCCATGTAGTCGCGCAGCACCGCCGGCCTGAAGGTATCCATCTCCGGGTCAACCGTCAGTGCGGCAATATCAAAATGGATCGGTGCATGGCGCTGCAGATGGATCAGAACATGGAGCAGGGAGAGGGAGTCCTTCCCCCCGGAGAGCCCCAGCATGACCCGGTCCCCCTCCCGGATCATCTGGTAATCGGCAACTGCACGTCCCACCTGCCGAAGCAGTGATTTTGGTGGCTGAACCAAACGCTTTCTATCCACTCCCCTCTCCATCTATACCCAACACATTTCAGCTTCTGACAAACCTCAAATAACGTATACTCTACATCAGATTGCCCAAGCTCCATGAAAGAATGGCTGATTACGAAATAAGTTCCATCTCACCAACTGCTGCCTGGCAGATGGTGCAGGATGACCCAAGAACGCTGCTGATTGATGTCCGCTCCAGCATGGAGTTCCTGTTTGTCGGCCATCCGGTCGGCGCTGTACATATCCCCTGGATCGATGAACCGGACTGGACCGTCAACCAGAACTTCTCCATCGATATTCGGAAACTGCTACTGGGAGGGATTCATGGCAACAGTGACCCCTCCGGGGTGCCGATCATTCTGATCTGTCGAAGCGGAAAACGCTCCCTGGAGGCGGGCAGAAAGCTGATCGAGGATGGGTTCAGTCAGGTCTTCAATATTGACGAGGGGTTCGAGGGGGAGCTGGATGAACACCACCACCGCAGCAGCGTGGGCGGGTGGCGCTTCCGTGGTCTGCCGTGGGAGCAGTGTTAAGGGAACCACAGGAGGGTGATTGATGAGCGAGAAACCTCAAGAGAATGGACAACATTCTGGCAACAATCTGGCTGGCAAGAATAGAGCCCTGCTGATCGCGGCTGTTGTCGCAGGAGGTGGAATGGCCCTCTTCATGTTCAGCATGGGGCTCAATATGGACAAGATGACTGGCGCCGTCATCCAGATGGGGCGGGATGTTACCAGCATGGCCGCAGACATGCGGGAGATGCGATCCAGGATGTCCACCATGGCACACAGCATGGAACAGGGGCAGGCCGGCATGTCAGAGGACTTCAGGGCGGTGAGGGTCGGCATGCAGTCGATGTCCGGCAACATGAACAACATGAGCCAGGATATGCATCAGCTCAACCGCAACATTGCCAGCATGTCGGGGCGCATCAACGGCATGTCCGAAAACATTGGCGAGATGTCTGCTGCAATCACCAGCATGAGCAGCGACATCAACCAGATGGGCCACTCCATGGTCAACATGGACCAGAACATGGCTCGCATGGCCTACGACATCAACCAGTTCACCGAGCCCGAAAAACTGATGATCCCCTTTGTTCGATGATCGCACTGCTGCAGCGGGTCACCGAGGCATCGGTTTCGGTTGAGGGGGAGTCTGTCGGCGCGATCGATTCCGGACTGCTTGCCCTGATTGGGGTTGAGCCCGCTGATGGAGACCGTGAGCTGAAGCGGTTGCTGGAGAGGATCCTGGGGTACCGTATCTTTCCCGATGAGGAGGGGAGGATGAACCGTTCCCTGCAGCAGGCCGGCGGGGGGCTGCTACTGGTTCCGCAGTTTACACTGGCGGCTGATACCGGAAAGGGAATGCGCCCCGGTTTCTCGACCGCTGCGCAGCCAGAGCAGGGGGAGAGGCTGTTTCAGCGGCTGGTAGACCATGCCAGAGCGCACCATCCGGTGGTTGAGCAGGGGCAATTTGGTGCCAACATGCAGGTCTCACTGACCAATGATGGCCCCGCAACCTTTCTGCTGCGGAGTTGAGAAGTCGATTATTCCCGGACTGCCTGACAGCGTGTCAGGAGAAATCCTGCAGTGCGTCCCGGTCCTCCAGCACAACATTACGCCCACTGACCTGAATCAGTCCCGAGCTTTTCAGCTTCTGGAAGGAGCGGCTTACCGTCTCCACCGCAAGCCCCAGATAGCTGGCAATCTCCTCCCTGGACATCGGGAGCCTGAACTCGGTTGCCGGAAAGCCATGAAATTCGAAGCGCCTGGAGACCATATAGAGAAAGATCGCAACACGCTGTTCGGCACGATGTGCCGCCATCAGTCCGGTCCACTGCTCATTCTTGACCTGATGACTCATCGCAACCAGTAGCCCCTGACGGATCATGTTGCGAGAGGAGTCCTCCGGAGAGAAGGAGTCCTCCGGCAGGTAACACAGCTGCCCATCCTGAAGTGCAACCACAGTACGCCCATACTTGCCTGTACTCATCCCCTCGGAGCCGATAATCTCTCCCGCAAAATAGAATCCTGTTACACGCTCCTCACCGCTCGGGAGAGTCACCATGCTCTTGAAGGCGCCTGCATGGACCGCATAGAGATAGTCAAAACGCTCTCCAGCACTGCAGACCACATCCCCCTTTTTCACACTTTGCTGCGGGGTCACCTCACCCAGCACATTGGGATCAGCAACATCTGCAACACCATACTGCTGACAGACATCATTGAGTTCGCACTGCGGACAGAGTACAGATGCTGCTTTCTTGGCGACCATAGCTGATTTTCAGTCTCTTTTCCGGAAATTGGAGATAAATAAAAGATTATAATGGTACCGATGTGCATGCAATGAATCGTTGACCTTAATCAATTTTCCACCTTTGCCGACCAACAGTTCAAACCAGGGCGATTACAGGGTATTCTATCTCTTTTATTCTCACACCCAATTGCCAGACAAGACATGACTGATCGTATCGCAACCATTGAGCGCAACACGCTGGAGACCCAGATTCAGGTCACTGTTGACCTTGATGGAGATGGCTCCTCAACACTCAATACCGGTGTCCCCTTTCTGGAGCACATGCTGGAGCAGGTTGCCCGCCACGGCCTGATCAACCTGGAGATCGAGGCGAAGGGGGATCTGCACATCGACGGCCACCACACCGTTGAGGATATCGGCATCACCATTGGTCAGGCTGTCGCCAGAGCACTGGGTGACAAAAAGGGTATTCGACGCTATGGCCACGCCTACGTGCCACTGGATGAGGCCCTCTCACGTGTCGTCATCGACTTTTCGGGACGCCCGGGAATTGAGTTCAATGCCACATTCCCGAGCACATCGGTCGGCAGCTTTGAGACAGAACTCTTTGGTGAGTTCTTTCAGGGGTTTGTCAACCATGCAGGTGCAACCCTCCATATCGATGCAATACGCGGGAGAAACAGCCACCATATTGCAGAGACCATTTTCAAGGCATTTGGACGTGCAGTCCGGATGGCTGTGGAGTCTGACGAGCGGATGAAAGGGAAACTCCCATCGACAAAAGGCGCGCTGTAAATGTCCACCCTTGCAGTCATTGACTATGGGATGGGAAACCTGCGCTCGGTCTCCAAGGCGCTGGAGCATGTAGCCCCCGATCTCAATGTCCTGGTCACAGACCATCCGGAGGAGATTCTCTCGGCGGACCGGATTGTGTTCCCCGGCGTAGGGGCAATGCGCGACTGTATGGACGAACTGGAGAAACGAGGGCTCTCCCAGGTAGTTCGTGAGGTTGCCATGGATCGTCCCTTCCTGGGGATCTGCCTCGGAATGCAGCTCCTGCTGGACCATAGTGAGGAGAATGGTGGCACCCCCGGGCTGGGAATCCTTGCGGGAGAGGTCAAACAGTTCTCGAATCCCCTTTACGATCCGGAAGAGCCTGATGAACGGCTGAAGATTCCCCATATGGGGTGGAATGGGGTGGAGCAGCGGGAACATCCGCTGTGGAACGGTATCCCGAATGGCAGCCGATTCTATTTTGTACACAGCTACTACGCCTCACCCGAGGAGCAGAGCCAGATTGCTGCCACCACACGGTATGGCCTCGATTTTTCCTGCGCACTGCAGCGTGACAACCTGTTTGCCACCCAGTTTCACCCTGAAAAGAGCCAGCACATGGGGCTTCAGCTGCTAAAAAACTTTACCCAGTGGAATGGGTCATGAACGTCTACAGGTATCTGACAATATGCTAATCATTCCTGCCATCGATCTTAAGGATGGAAAATGTGTCCGCCTCCGCCAGGGGATAATGGAGGATGAGACCATCTTCTCTGATGATCCGGTCTCCATGGCTGCGCGCTGGGTGGATCAGGGGGCGCGTCGCCTCCACCTGGTAGATCTCAATGGAGCCTTTGATGGTGAACCCAAAAACGCTGGTGTAGTACACGATATTGCTGCCGCCTACCCCGACCTCCCGATTCAGATTGGTGGCGGGATTCGTACCCATGAGACCGTTGAGACCTATCTGAATGCAGGGGTTCAGTATGTCATCATCGGCACCAAGGCGATTACCGAGCCCGAATTTATCCGTGACCTCTGCAGGGAGTTTGCCGGTCATGTCATCGTCGGCATCGACGCCAAGGATGGGATGGTTGCCATCAATGGCTGGGCCGAGGTCTCCGATCAGGATGCCACCGATGTCGCAAAATCCTTTGAGGCGGACGGCGTCTCCGCCATTGTCTACACCGACATCAGCCGCGATGGAATGATGCAGGGTGTCAATGTGGAGGCGACCAGGAATCTGGCCGATGCAGTCAATATCCCGATCATCGCCTCTGGAGGAATCACCAACATGGGTGATATCGAAGGGCTCTGTGCCGTGGCGGACCACGGCATCACGGGCGCCATTACCGGACGCGCAATCTATGAGGGGACGCTCGACTTTGCCGAAGCTCAACGCTACTCCGACGGAGCCAAATAGAATGGGGCTGGCAAAACGGATCATCCCCTGCCTTGATGTTGATCAGGGACGTGTGGTCAAGGGTGTTCAGTTTGTGGATATCCGCGATGCCGGAGATCCGGTAGAGGTTGCCCGCCGTTACGACAGCGAGGGGGCCGATGAGCTCACCTTCCTGGATATTACCGCAAGCCATGAGGATCGGGAGACCATGGTCCATGTGGTGGAGCAGGTTGCCAGTGAGGTCTTCATTCCCCTGACCGTTGGCGGGGGGATCCGCGAGGTGGCTGATGTGCGTCGCATGCTCAATGCAGGTGCGGACAAGGTTGCCATCAACACGGCGGCGGTCTTCAACCCCGAATTTGTGCGTGAGGCCTCTGAACGCTTTGGCTCCCAGTGCATTGTGGTTGCCATTGATGCCAAACAGGTCTCCGCAGAGGGTGAGCCCCTGCGCTGGGAGATCTTTACCCATGGGGGAAGAAAGCCGACCGGAATTGATGCCATCGAGTGGGCCAAAAAGATGGTTGAATATGGGGCCGGAGAGATCCTGTTGACCAGCATGGACCGAGACGGGACCAGGCAGGGGTTCAACCTTGATCTCAACCATGCGATCAGCCAGGCGGTCTCCGTACCGGTTATTGCCTCTGGTGGTGTTGGAAATCTCCAGCACCTTGCCGATGGCGTAACCCGAGGGGGGGCCGATGCCGTACTTGCGGCCAGCATCTTCCACTTTGGTGAATATACTGTAGGGGAGGCCAAAACCTTCATGGCCGATCAGGGGATTGAGGTGCGCCTGTGAGCTGGCTTGAGGAGATCCAGTGGAATGAGGATGGGCTGGTCCCCGCCATCGCCCAGGAGGCAGATAGTGGCGAGATCCTGATGATGGCCTGGATGAATCGCGAGTCGCTCCAGTTGAGTGTTGAGAGCGGCCACGCCGTCTACTGGTCACGCTCAAGAAAAAAGCTCTGGCACAAGGGGGAGGAGTCTGGCCATCAGCAGATCATCCACTCCATTCGGATGGATTGTGACCAGGATGTGCTCCTGATCAAGGTCGAACAACGGGGTGGTATCGCCTGTCACACCGGACGCCACAGCTGCTTCTACCGTAAACTGGTTGATGGAAGCTGGGAGACCACAACACCGGTACTGAGAGATCCCGAGGAGATCTATTCATCATGAGACGACTTCAATCTGCCACTGTGGTGGCCCTGATCCTGTTGCTGACAACACTGCCCCAACCCGGCCATGCAGGGGGAAAGGAGACCGCCACGATCTGGTCAGCAGTACAGGTTCTGGAGGATATCCTGAATGATGACTCTGAGGAGAGCATCCCCACCTCACTGTTGCGCAAGGGCGATGGCGTTGTCATTCTGCCCGGTATGCTCAGCGTCGGATTTGGGGTTGGCGTCAGCCATGGCAAGGGGGTCATGCTGTTTCGCAAGGATGACCAGTGGAACAACCCGATCTTTGTCTCGATGACCGGTGCCAGCTATGGATACCAGATTGGCGCACAATCCAGCGATGTCATTCTCTCTTTCAAGCGCCCCAACACCATCGACAGCCTGCTGGATGGAAAGCTGACGCTGGGTGTGGATGCAGCGATCTCTGCGGGCCCCATTGGCCGCGATACAACCGTTGCGACCGACCCCACACTGAAAACCGAGATCTACTCCTGGTCACGCAGCCGTGGGCTGTTTGTCGGTGTTGCTCTCGATGGCTCCGCCCTGACCGTTGATGACGAGGCCAATGCAACATTCTATGATCAGGCGGACATCACCGCACAGGACATCATTCAGCAGCCCACAAGCAACCGTTCAAGTGGCCTGCGCAGACTCAAGGCGCTACTGAATCAACACATTGCCGGGGATGCCTCATGAACAACCAGATTCTCCATGAGCTGACCGCCGTACTGACACAGAGAAAGGGGGCCGACCCGAAGGAGTCCTACGTGGCTCACCTCTACCAGAAGGGGACCGATACCATTCTGAAAAAGATTGGGGAGGAGGCAACGGAGACCGTGATTGCAGCAAAGGAGGGGGATCGTGCACAGACCGTCTATGAGATGGCAGATCTCTGGTTTCACTGCCTTGTACTGCTCAGCCATCATGAGATCCCGCCCGATGAGGTCCTCTCCGAACTGGAGCGCCGATTTGGCCTCTCCGGCCATGAGGAGAAGGCATCAAGGGGGGTGAAGCAGTGAGCAGTGACTGCCTCTTCTGCAAAATGGTGGCTGGGGAGATTCCAGCTGATGTGGTCTACGAGGATGAGGATGTTCTGGTCTTCAGGGACATCTACCCCAAGGCCGAGGTCCACCTGCTGATGATCCCGAAAAGACATACGGAGAGCCTTGCGACGCTGAGCCCGGATGATGATGCGCTGACTGCACGGATGGTTCGACTGTTGCCGCAACTGGCCCGTGAACAGGGGCTGGAGGGTGGTTTTCGTACCATCATCAATACAGGGAGTGAGGGTGGACAGGTGATCTTTCATCTCCACATGCATCTGCTGGGTGGGAAAAATCTCCCCGGATTCGGATAAAAGCATTATAATTTTGCGCTTATTCATCAGTTGGTTGTTTGGATTTATATAAGGGAGTATTTACGATGGGTGTTGGAGGCATTGGAATTTGGCAGTTACTGATTGTACTGGTACTGGTCATTCTCATTTTTGGTACCAAGAAGCTGAAGAATGTGGGTGGTGACCTCGGTGGGGCAATCAAGAGCTTCAAGAAGGCGGTCAAGGATGAGGACAAGGGTGAGCCCGTCCCCAGTGAGCCTGCTCAGCTCAACCAGGCTGAAGAGGATGTGATTGAGGGGCAGAAGGCCGAAGAGAAAGAGAAGGTATAGCTCTGGCCACTAGGCCATGAAACTGCAGTTACCTGCAACAGGGTGGGGCCATTAAGCGCTCTGCCTTACCCTTCCCCAACTGAGGATCAAGACCTCATACACCCCCTTGCAGATCTACATTTATGTTTGATATCGGATTCTGGGAACTGGCAATTATCGCAGTGGTCACCCTGTTGGTGGTTGGCCCCGAGCGTCTGCCTGCTGTGGCCCGCACCGCTGGCAAGTGGTTTGGCAAGATCTCCCGCTTCATCAGCTCCGTAAAGTCCGATATTGACCGCGAACTCAAGGCAGAGGAGATGAAGAAGGTGATGGAGAAGCACGCCTCTGCCGCCGGGCTCCACGATATTATCGAAGAGACCCAGTCCGACATGAAGGAGATTCACGAGGCAACCGAGGAGATGGTCTCCGCCACCAATGAGGTTGCCCAGGAGGCAGAGGGCTCCTCTGCCCCCCTTGATGATGGCACCCAGCCCCCTGAACCCCCCGCTGATCGCGACTCATATAACCATGATGATGAGCACTACTCATGAGCGATACCAATACCGGTGATATTGCTCCCGAGCAGACCTTTGTCAGCCACCTGATCGAACTGCGTGACCGCCTGCTGCGTGTTGTGGTGGCGGTACTGGTGGTTTTTCTTGCACTCTTCGCCTTCGCCAACGATATCTACCACTATATCGCCAGCCCATTGATGGAGCTTCTTCCGGAGGGGCAGAGCATGATTGCGACCGGAGTCATCTCCCCCTTCCTCACCCCCTTCAAGCTAACCCTGATTCTCTCATTCTATGTTGCCATCCCCTATGTCCTCTATCAGGTATGGGGGTTTGTCGCTCCCGGGCTCTACAAGCATGAGCGCAAGATGGTGCTCCCCCTGGCGGCATCCAGCACGGTCCTCTTCTATGCAGGAATGGCGTTTGCCTACTATGTCGTCTTCCCGCTGATCTTCGCCTTCCTCACCACCACGGCACCAGAGGGTGTTGAGGTGATGCCGGACATGAAGGATTATCTGGACTTCGTGCTCAAGCTCTTCTTTGCCTTTGGTGTCGCCTTTGAGGTACCGATTGCAACCATTCTGCTGGTCTGGATGGGCTCCACAACACCGGAAAAACTGCGTGAGAAGCGCCCCTATGTCATTGTCGGTGCCTTTGTGATCGGCATGCTGCTGACACCGCCTGACATGATCTCCCAGACACTGCTCGCCATCCCGATGTGGATTCTGTTTGAGCTGGGCATTCTCTTCTCTCCCTTCTTTGCCCCCAAGGATGACCAGGAGAGTGGCTCCACGGACACTTCGCCAGACAGCCCCTCCCCCACAAAACCATCCGGTGGCGCCGCCTCTCCGGCAGATGACTCCGGCGAAGAGGGTGGCCTTAGCGACAGCGAGATGGAGGCTGAGCTGGACCGGATCGAGGCGGAAGAGGCCGCCGAGGAGGAGCGTGAACGGGCAGAGCGGGCACGCAGGAAGGCACAGAAAACGGCTGACAATGTCCGCATGGACCACTATGAGCCCCCCATCTCCAGTCGCTATGAGCCGCTGAATGAGGAGAGTGAAAAGCTGCTCGATGCGGAGCTGGAGCTGATGGATGGGGGTGCAGAGAGTGAGGCTACCTCACCGAAGGGATAGTGAGCGCTAACTGAGCAGGCTCTGCCCCGTCATCTCCGAGGGGACTTTCAGCCCCATGATGTGAAGCAGTGTGGGGGCAATATCGGAGAGACTTCCCCGGGAAACCCCCTCGACCTCAACACCATCCCCGATATAGATCAGTGGCACCGGATTCATGGTGTGTGAGGTGTGCGGCTGACCGGTATCATGGTCACACATGGTCTCACTGTTACCGTGGTCTGCGGTAAGCAGCATGTCCCCATTGGCCTCACGGATGGCATCAACTACCCTTGCCAGACAGTGGTCCAGCGCCTCAATCGCCTCAACCGCTGCATCCATCTTTCCGGTATGACCCACCATGTCGGAGTTGGCGAAATTGCAGATGATGACATCATATTTGCCCCCCTGAATCTCATCCACCAGTCGGGCAGTTACCTCATAGGCACTCATCTCCGGCTGCTGGTCATAGGTCTCCACATCCGGTGAACAGATCAGCAGTCGATCCTCATAGGGATAGGGCTCCTCCACACCGCCATTGAAGAAAAAGGTGACATGGGCATACTTCTCGGTCTCGGCAATTCTCAGCTGGCGCAGGCCAAACCTGGAGATATACTCACCGAAGACGTTATGGAGTCGCTCAGGGGGGAAGGCCACCGGAATCCCGTACTCCTTCTTGTACTCCGTAAGCGAGGTGATGGAGCCCAGCTTTGGCCAGTACCCGCGCTCGAACCCCTCGAACTCCTCCAGAATCAGCGCCTCCGTCAGCTGGCGCGCGCGATCTGAGCGGTAGTTCATCAGCAGGACAATATCCCCATCCTGCATCTGTGCTGGTGACTCCCCCTCAGCGGCAATAACGGTTGCATCAACAAACTCATCCGTCTCGCCCCGTGCATAGGCCATCTCCAGCGCCTCCATGGCACTGCCGGCACGATTCTCGGCAACCCCCTCAACCATTGCATGATAGGACTTCTCGACCCGCTTCCAGCGCCGGTCACGATCCATGGAGAAGTGGCGCCCCACAATGGAGGCGATGGAACCCGCCCCACACTCCTCAAAAACCGCCTCCATCTTCTCAATCGAGGGGGCGGCACTTTTTGGGGGGGTGTCCCTTCCATCAAGAAAGGCGTGCACATAAATTTTCTTTGCTCCACGCTCTGCGGCCATCTGAACGATCGAGTGAATATGCTCCTCATGACTATGGACCCCACCCGGGGAGAGCAGCCCGACAACATGGATGGCATGGTCATCCTCAATTGCCCGCTCAATAGGGTCGACCAGGGTCTGGTTGGAGTAGAAAGAGTGTGTACGAATGGAGCGACAGATCCGTGTGTACTCCTGGTAGACAACACGGCCCGCACCCAGATTCAGGTGACCCACCTCGGAGTTGCCCATCTGATCCGCAGGCAAACCCACCTCGGCCCCATGGGTTGTGATCAGCGTATGCGGGTTCTCCTCCCACAGCCGATCCCACACCGGTGTCTCTGCAGTAGCAATTGCATTGCAGTCTGGAGTCTCTCTATACCCCCAGCCATCAAGAATGCAGAGTAGCGTGGGACCTCTTTTTTTACTCATAAAATATGATTCATCTCGAAGTAGACAATGAGCCTGTTATTATATAATGTCACGCTTTACAAGTGTGTGTGGATGTGAAGAAATCAACTCAAGGATAGAGGGGAACCATAGATGAGTGAAACGGAAACAGTGGGGAATGGGGAGTGTGAGGAGACAGACAACCTGCTGGGCAATGACGAGGATATTGATCGCGCCTCTGCATCGCTGAAGGCGATGTCCCATCCGCTGCGCCTGAAAATTCTCTGTGTTCTGGGAAACAAGGAGCTGAGCGTACAACAGATTGTTGATGCGGTTGGAACCTCACAAAGTAACATCTCCCAGCACCTCTCAACACTGCGCAACCGCGGAATTCTCGACTCCTACAAGGATGCAAATCGGGTCTTCTACATGGTAGGCGACAGCCGGACATTGAAGCTGATCAGCATGATGAAAGAGGTCTTCTGTCGCTGCTAGGAGCCTTTTTCGGTTTTTCCCGTCTCCTCCTGAGGATCTGTTTTCGTTATAATAGCGGGTCCGAGTTCCTCTGTTTACATTCCATTCAAGGAGAACCCCCATGACAAGAGAACAGATTCTTCGTATTCTTGCCGGCTTCTTTATCCTGCTTTCATTGATACTGGACGGCACCATCTCCATGGAGCCAAGCTGGCTCTGGTTTACTGCATTTGTCGGGCTGAACCTCTTCCAGAGCGGATTTACCAAATTCTGCATTCCGGAAAAACTGCTCGAAAAGTTCAATATCGGCAAGCCCTGCTGCTGGGCCGAAGAGCAGAAAAGCAACAACGCATAATAACAGACAGCCTGCAGGTTACCGTTCATGGATGAGCTATCTACCTTTGCATTCAACCACTGGGAGCTGGTTGCTGCATTCCTTGTCACCCTGGCACTGCTGCTCTTCAATATCTTTGGAGATCAGATTCGGGGATTCCAGTCCATTGGCCCGGAGGCGGCGATTCGGATTCTCAATGGCGAAAAGGCGTTGCTGATTGACGTGCGCACAGAGGAGGAGCTCTCCAAGGACGGGCGTGTCAAGAGCGCCTCGCACATTCCACTCAACCAGCTGAAAAACCGACTGGGTGATCTGGAGAAATACCATCAGCAGCCTGTCATTGCGATCTGTCGCTCGGGCCAGCGTTCAGGTGTCGCATGCTCGCAACTGAAGAAAAATGGTTTTGAAGAGGTCTACAACCTGAAGGGGGGGATACTCTCATGGAAGAGTGCAGGGCTGCCCGTCTCACACAAATAACCGTCAACCATTAATCAATACCGTCATGCCAACAATCGAAGTCTACTGCACCCAAACCTGCCCCTACTGCCGCATGGCCGAGGCCCTGCTGGATAGAAAAGGGGCGGAATACACCAAGATATTTGTTGATGGAGATGCCGCGGGGTGGAAGAGCATGGAGGAGCGAAGTGGGCGGCGAACAGTGCCACAGATCTTTATTGGTGACACCCATGTTGGTGGCTTCGATGACCTCTCTGCACTCAATGCTGCGGGCAAACTGGACCCGCTGCTGGAGGGGTAAACTCTCCAACCAATAAACCATCATGGCCGACTCACTCCATATTGTCTGTCCCCATTGCGATGGTATCAACCGCCTTCCTGCCTCCAGGCTTGCTGGTGGTGGGAAGTGTGGGAAGTGTCACAACCCGCTGTTTGATGGCCACCCGGTTGAGCTGAATGGACAAAACTTCCAGCGCCATATCGAGCGCAGTGATATCCCTGTTGTTGTTGATTTCTGGGCCAGTTGGTGCGGTCCCTGCAAGATGATGGCCCCCATCTTCTCTCAGGCCGCCCAACAGCTACAGCCCCAGTTTCGTCTGGCCAAGGTCAATACCGAACAGGAGCAGGCCATCGCAGCACAATATGGAATTCAGAGCATCCCCACCCTGGCGATCTTCAAGCATGGACGGGAGATCGCACGCCAGGCGGGGGTAATGCAGCTCCCACAACTGATGCAGTGGATCAAACAACACCATTAATCGAAACCAGAGACCTTAACATGAGCGAAGAAGCACAAACCCAGGAAACCCCACAGCAGACTTTCGAGATCCAGAAGATCTACCTGAAGGATGTATCCTTCGAATCTCCACAGGCACCTGCACTGTTTCAGGAGAAGTGGGAGCCCACCACCAACCTGCAGATCGGCACACAGCACCGCGAACTGGGCGATAACGTCTATGAGGTGGTGCTCAATCTCACTGCCACGATCACCGTGAATGAAAAGACCGCCTTTCTGGCCGAGATTCAACAGGCCGGGATCTTCACCCTTGCCGGTTTTGAGAACGGCGCACTGGGTCATGTTCTTGGATCCTACTGCCCCAACACCCTCTTTCCATTTGCCCGCGAGGCGATCGCTGACCTTACAACAAAGGGGGGCTTCCCTCCCCTGCTATTGGCACCTGTCAATTTTGATGCCATCTATGCCCAGCGCCAGCAGGAGCTTCAGCAGCAGAGCAGTGAGGCTGAGGACGCGGGCGGCGAGACCAGACACTAACCGAACAGCCGTTCATGCCGCGCTCAACCATGCAGCCAAGAGAGGTTACCGTGCTGGGGGCAGGTTCATGGGGGACAGCACTCTCGATACAGCTTGCCCGCAGGGGACACCTGGTTACCCTCTGGGGTCACCGCTCCGACCATATGGAGCGGATAGGGCGTGAAAGGGAAAACCGGCGTTACCTCCCTGGCATTCCCCTTCCCGACAACCTGGCCCCGGAATCTGACCTTGCCTCTGCAGTCGAAGATGCGGAGATGGTCGTGGTTGCAGTCCCCAGCCACGCCTTTCGTGCAACACTGAACCAGCTTCGGGCGGCCATTTCGGAACAGGCCTTCATTGTCTGGGCAACCAAGGGGGTGGAGCACGGATCCCGCAAACTGCTGCACCAGGTTGTTGAGGAGACGCTGGGTACAGAAAGAGGGAAGGCTCTGATATCCGGCCCCACCTTTGCAAAAGAGGTTGCCGCAGGCCTCCCCACCGCTGTAACCGTTGCCGCCGACACCCTGGAGAGTGCCCGCTCCGTTGCAGAGCTGTTTCACAGTGAGACCTTCCGCTGCTACACCAGCAGCGACATCCCCGGTGTCGAGATTGGCGGCGCCACCAAGAATGTACTCGCCATTGCTGCCGGCATAGCCGATGGTCTGGGCTTTGGCGCCAACTCAAGGGCGGCCCTGATCACTCGCGGCCTTCATGAGCTGGTCAGACTCGGGCTGACACTGGGGGGAGAGTCCGAGACCTTTATGGGTCTGGGTGGATTGGGCGATCTGGTTCTGACCTGTACCGATGATCAATCACGCAACCGTCGGTTTGGTCTTGCCATTGGCAGAGGTGAATCGGTAGAGAGCGCCATTGCAGAAATTGGACAGGTTGTAGAGGGGGTCGAGGCCGCTCGTGAGATCCATCAGATGGCCATCGAGAGAGGTGTTGAGATGCCGATCACCCAGCAGGTTGCCGAAATTATTAACAATGGCAAGGATCCTCATGCAGCAGTTCATGACCTGCTGCAACGCAGCCTGACTACTGAATATTAAGCAGCTCGCTGACTCGGCGCGCTCTCCCAGCTGCGGCTATGGATTGAATCCACTCTGCCGCAGCCCCTCATAGAGAACCACAGCCACCGCATTGGATAGATTCATGCTGCGGCTCTTCTCAACCATCGGTATCCGAATTCGCTGCTGCTCCGGAAAACTGTTGCGCACCCCCTCTGGCAGACCACGGCTCTCGGGTCCGAAGAGAAAAACATCACCCTCACGATACTGCGGTACAAAATGGGGCTGTGTGGCGTGGGTCGTTGCAGCAAATACTCTGTCACGGTCAAACTGCAGCAGGCAGTCATCCAGTGAGCGATACTCCCTGACCACGGCGTACTCCAGATAGTCGAGACCCGCGCGACGCAGTCGCTTCTCATCCATCCGGAACCCAAGCGGGTGAATCAGGTGAAGTTGCGCCCCTGTGTTGGCACAAAGTCGTATAATGTTGCCTGTATTGGGCGCAATCTCAGGCTCATAGAGAACAATATTCAAAATTACCCCGCTGCATAAACTGGATCTGCTACTTATGGAAAGACCCTCTCTCGCCGTAGATTTTTGTGGAATCAAGATGGAGAGACCCACCGTACTGCTCTCCGGCTGTGTCGGTTTCGGTAGAGAGTATACCCGTGTGAACGGATACTCCAACCACGAGGTTGGGGCAATCTGCCTCAAGGGGACAACGCTGGAGCCCCGGCTTGGAAACACCCCTCATCGGGTGATAGAGACACCTGGGGGGATGATCAACTCAATCGGCCTGCAAAACCCCGGGGCAAAACAGGTTATTGATGAGATCCTGCCTGCCCTCGATTTCAGCGAGACCCGCTACATCGCCAACATCTCCGGATCCAGTGTTGAGGATTATGGAGAGATTGCAGCACTATTTGACGACTCCCCAGTGGATGCGATTGAGATCAACATCTCCTGCCCCAATGTGAAAGAGGGTGGAGCCGTCTTTGGCAATGATCCTGAGGTCAGCGCTCGCGTGGTCGAGGCCTGTCGCAGGGTGACAACCAAGCCACTGATCACAAAACTCTCTCCCAACCAGACCGATATTGCACACAGTGCACAACGCTGCATTGATGCCGGCACGGATGGCTTTGCGGTAATCAATACCCTGATGGGGATGTCGATCGACATAGAGAAGCGACGTCCTGTAATCGGAAACAATATGGGCGGATTGTCCGGGCCAGCGATCAAGCCGGTCGCGCTGCGGATGGTCCATCTGGTCCATCAGGTCTGCAGGGAGCACAATATCCCGATTATTGGACAGGGCGGAATCTCGAGTGCAGAGGACGCCATTGAATTCCTCATTGCCGGGGCCTCCGCAGTCGGTGTTGGGACCGCCCTCTTCAATGATCCGCTGATCTGCGACACCATTAATCAGGGGATTGTTGACTATATGGAGAGGCACCAACTCTCCTCACTCTCCGAGCTGACGGGAACACTGGAGTTGAACCAGCCGGCCCCGGCTACACCCCCCTGTGCCTGCTGAGCACAGGTCTGATCTGACTCCACTTTTTCGGGACAAAGAAAAACCCCGTACTGCTTCTGCAATACGGGGTTTTGAATATAAGCCTAGCAATGTCCTACTCTCACATGGGGAGACCCCACACTACCATCGGCGATGACCTGTTTCACTTCTGAGTTCGAGATGGGATCAGGTGGGTCCAGGGCTCTATGGTCACTAAGCAATCTTTGATGTTCAGGCAGACAGCGTCTGAATGAACAAATTCGGAAATTGTCAAGGTTTGCCATGTTGAGTTATCAATCGATCACTGTGCAACCCAAATAGTTTGGGTGTTATATGATCAAGTCGCACGGTTAATTAGTACTAGTTAGCTTCATGCATTACTGCACTTCCACACCTAGCCTATCAACGTCGTAGTCTTCGACGGACCTTTAGAGACTTCAAGAGTCTAGGGAGATCTTATCTTGGGTGAGGCTTCCCGCTTAGATGCTTTCAGCGGTTATCCCTTCCGTTCATAGCTACCCGGCAATACCACTGGCGTGATAACCGGAACACCAGAGGAACGTCCACTTCGGTCCTCTCGTACTAGAAGCAGCTCCCCTCAAATCTCCAGCGCCCACGGCAGATAGGGACCGAACTGTCTCACGACGTTCTAAACCCAGCTCGCGTACCACTTTAAATGGCGAACAGCCATACCCTTGGGACCGGCTACAGCCCCAGGATGTGATGAGCCGACATCGAGGTGCCAAACTCTTCCGTCGATGTGAACTCTTGGGAAGAATCAGCCTGTTATCCCCGGCGTACCTTTTATCCGTTGAGCGATGGCCCTTCCATACAGAACCACCGGATCACTAAGACCAGCTTTCGCTCCTGCTCGACGTGTCTGTCTCGCAGTCAAGCACCCTTATGCCTTTGCACTCAAGAGCATGATTTCCGACCATGCTGAGGGTACCTTCGCGCTCCTCCGTTACTCTTTGGGAGGAGACCGCCCCAGTCAAACTACCCACCAT
>CAYFMF010000017.1:0-34846 GCA_964344135.1 uncultured Piscirickettsiaceae bacterium | reverse complement strand
GTGGATGGCCAATAGCATAAGAGCAAACAGATAGGGGGTCAGGTCTTTCATTTTGCATAATGGATGATCCCCATTATGTAAAATGAAAGACCTGACCCCCTTTTTCTTGATCATAGTGCCTCGATCTTCCTTTTCTGCTCGCTCAACTGCTGTTGGCGGGTCTGTGCCTCCTCCAGTTTCTCGCGCTCTTTGGCAACCACCGCCTCAGGGGCACGATCGACAAAGTTGGCGTTGTTGAGCTTGCCCTGCAGTCGCTTGATCTCACCTTCCACCTTGCCAATCTCCTTCTCCAGGCGCTGGATCTCGGCATCCTTGTCGATCAGTCCGGCCATCGGGATCAGGATCTTCATCTCTCCCACCAGTGCGGTGGCCGATTCCGGCGCCTCGACATCACTGTTCAGGAGCTCGATCGACTCCAGTCGTGCCAGTGCGTGGAGTGTGGCCCGGTGGCTCTCCAGCACTGCGCGATCACGCTCTGATGCATCCTGAATCAGTACGGGGAGTGGCCTTCCCGGTGCAATGTCCATCTCGCCACGAATGCTGCGGATACCGAGTACAAAGGCCTTGACCCACTCCATCTCCGCATCGGCATCCGAATCGATTCTTGATTCGTCGGCGCAGGGGTAGGGCTCCAGCATGATGGTGGACTCCCCCTCGATGACCGGCTTGCCGGCCAGTGGTGCGACCCGCTGCCAGATCTCCTCGGTGATGAAGGGCATGATCGGGTGGGCCAGGCGGAGCAGGGTCTCCAGTACACGGACCAGGGTGCGGCGGGTACCACGCAGGGCCGCCTCGCTGCTCTCGTCACTGTAGAGTACCGGCTTGGAGAGCTCCAGATACCAGTCACAGTATTCGTTCCAGGTGAATTCGTAGATGGCGGCGGCAGCCCGGTCCATCCGGTAGTCGCCAAAGGCGCGTTCCACCTCCGCCTCGGTCTGTTGCAGGCGGGAGATGATCCAGCGGTCGGCGGTAGAGAGCTCAATCTCCCCGCCATCCTGCCCGCAATCTTTCTCCTCACTGTTTAGAAGAACGTAGCGAGCCGCATTCCAGATCTTGTTGCAGAAGTTGCGGTACCCCTCGATGCGGCCCAGATCAAAGTTGATGTCACGGCCGGTGGAGGCGAGTGCGGCGAAGGTGAAGCGCAGGGCATCGGTGCCGAAGGAGGGGATTCCATCCGGGAACTCCTTGCGGGTCGCCTGCTCGATCTTCTTGCGCATCTGTGGCTGCATCAGACCGGTGGCACGCTTGGCAACCAGATCCTCCAGCTCGATGCCGTCAATCAGGTCAATCGGATCGAGAACATTCCCCTTCGACTTGGACATCTTCTGGCCGTGGGAGTCCCGGACCAGACCGTGGATGTAGATCTCGCGGAAGGGGACATCGTCCATGAACTTGAGCCCCATCATGATCATCCGGGCAACCCAGAAGAAGATGATGTCGAAGCCGGTGATCAGTACGCTGGTAGGGTAGAAGCTCTTCAGCCGCTCGCTCTGTTGCGGCCACCCCAGGGTAGAGAAGGGCCAGAGCGCGGAGCTGAACCAGGTGTCCAGTACATCGCTGTCCTGACTCAGCGGATACTCCTGCGGAAGGTCGTGCTGGGCGCGAACCTCCTCCTCGCTGCGCCCCACATAGACATTGCCCTCGGCGTCATACCAGGCCGGGATGCGGTGGCCCCACCAGATCTGGCGTGAAATGCACCAGTCCTCGATATTGCGCATCCACTCGTAGTAGGTGTTCTTCCAGTTGTCCGGCACAAAGCGGATGGAGCCGTTCTCCACCGCCTCGATGGCGGGCTTGGCGAGGGGCTCTACCTTCACATACCACTGGTCGGTCAGGTAGGGCTCGATCACCGCACCGGATCGATCTCCGCGCGGAACCATCAGCTTGTGGTCATCGATCTTCTCCAGAAGGCCCTGCCCATCAAGGTCAGCCAGGATCCTCTTGCGGGCCTCGTAGCGGTCCATCCCGATGTAGGGGGCGGGGATCAGGCTCTCCTCATCCTCGTGGTTTTCACGGATCGAGGCATCATCGGTAAAGATGTTGATCAGGCCGCCATGGGGCTGCCCGCTGATCGCCAGCTCATCCCGGTGGCGCATCCAGACGCCATAGTCATTGAAGTCATGGGCCGGGGTGATCTTGACACAGCCGGTACCAAACTCCGGATCCACATGCTCCTCATCGGCAATGATCGGGATCCGACGCCCGGTCAGCGGCAGCTCCACGAGCTCACCGATCAGGTGTCGGTAGCGCTCATCACCGGGGTTGACGGCAACGGCACAGTCCCCAAGCATGGTCTCGGGGCGGGTGGTGGCAACCACCAGATGGCCCTGTCCGTTGGTAAGCGGGTAGCGCATCTGCCAGAGTGATCCGTTCTCCTCCTCCGAGACCACCTCCAGATCGGAGACCGCAGTGTGGAGTATCGGGTCCCAGTTGACCAGCCGTTTGCCACGGTAGATCAGCCCCTCCTCGTAGAGGCGGATGAAGACCTCCTTGACCGCATCGGAGAGCCCCTCATCCATGGTGAAGCGTTCATGTTCCCAGTCGAGCGATGAGCCCATGCGCCGCAGCTGACGGGTAATGGTGCCACCGGAGTGCCCCTTCCACTCCCACACCTTGTCGATAAACTTCTCACGCCCCAGATCATGGCGGGTCACCCCGTCGGCATTGAGCTGACGCTCCACCACCATCTGGGTGGCGATGCCGGCATGGTCGGTACCCGCCTGCCAGAGCGTGTTGTCCCCCTTCATCCGGTGGTAGCGGGTCAGGGTATCCATCAGGGTGTCCTGGAAGGCGTGCCCCATGTGGAGTGTCCCGGTCACATTGGGTGGCGGGATCATGATGCAGTAGGGGGTGCCCTCACCACTGGGGGAGAAGTGGCCCTGCCGCTCCCAGCGCTCGTACCACTGCTGCTCGATGGCGTGGGGATCGTATCGTTTTTCCATTTTGGCTGAAACCAACTCGATTAATCTTCAGAAACAGCGGGCTATTCTACCACCCGTTGAGGGCCGTGTGTCGCCGGACGGCAGCCCTAACCTCCCTGGTCAGCAACCCGGTTCAACAGGTGCTGGACCAGCAGTGAGACCGGTCGCCCTGTGGCCCCCTTCTCCTTCCCCTGGAGCCAGGCGGCACCGGCAATATCGAGGTGGGCCCAGCGCTGCTCCTCGACAAAGCGGGAGAGGAAGCAGGCGGCGGTGATGGTGCCCGCCTCGGGGCCGCCGATGTTGCCCATGTCGGCAAAGTTGGAGTCGAGCTGTGGCTGATACTCGTCCCAGAGTGGAAGCCTCCAGGCGCGGTCACTGCTCTGCTCGCCCGCCTGTAGCAGATCATTGGCGAGCTGGTCATCATTGCTGAGCAGTCCGGCGGCATGTTTGCCGAGGGCAACGACACAGGCGCCGGTCAGGGTGGCGATGTCGATGATCTCTGCCGGCTTGTAGCGCTCGACATAGGTGAGTGCATCACAGAGGATCAGTCTTCCCTCGGCATCGGTGTTGAGGATCTCGATGGTCTGCCCGGAGAGGCTGGTCACCACATCCCCCGGCTTGGTCGCCTTGCCGCCGGGGAGGTTTTCGGTGGCCGGGATGATGGCCACCAGATTGAGCGGGAGGTTGAGGTCGCGTACCGCTTGCAGGGCACCAAGCACCGAGGCGGCGCCACACATGTCAAACTTCATCTCATCCATCTTTGCCCCCGGCTTGAGCGAGATTCCGCCGGAGTCGAAGGTGACCCCCTTGCCGACCAGGGCGATGGGTTGCTGTTTCTTGGGTGCGCCCCGGTATTCGGCCACAATCAGCTTCGCGGGCTGGTCACTGCCACGGGCCACGGAGAGCAGGGCGCCCATCCCCAGCTTCTCCATCTCCTTCTCGCTGAGCACCCGGATGGTGATCGATTTCTCGCCACGCCCGATCTTGCGGGCCTGGCTCGCAAGGTAGCTGGGGGTACAGACATTGCCCGGCAGATTGCCGAGGGTGCGGGCCAGGGAGACGCCGCCGGCGATGGCACTGCCCTCGGCTATTGCCTGCCGCACACGCTTCATCTGGGCGCGGTCGGGGAGGGCAAGGGTGATCTTTCTCAGCGCCGGCCCACGCCTCTTCTTTTGCGCCCCCGGGAGATCGTAACGATAGAGTGTGGACTCAAAGGTCTCTACCACCAGACGGCTCCAGCGGTGGGGTGCCGGATCGGATCCCGTAGCGCCCAGTGAGAGCAGGGGGAGGTGTGCGTTGCGGCAGCCACTCTTCCGCAGTGCGGTGGCCGCTGCGGTGATCGACTTTTTCAGGTTCAGGTCACTGGGGGTAGCGTCCCTGCCCATCCCCAGCAGAAGAGTGCGCTGGGCCGAGACCCCCTGGGGGGTATGGAGCCACTGGACCTCTCCAACCGCTCCACTGTGGTCGCCCCGGTCAATCAGCTGCTGGATGGTGTTGCCTGTTGCCTGGTTGATCCCCTCTACTGCCGGGGAGAGGGGTTGATCCTGGTGGATGGGACAGATGATGCAGTCGCTTTTGGTCTTCTCCAGTGCGCTGCTGGTAACGGCAAAATCCATATTTTTCCTCCAATGAGTTGGTTGGGAAGTTACTTCAATCGGTAAAGCAGATATTATTAGCCAATGAGTTCTAGCGCGCCAGAGAAAAAAGGGGGGATGGCCCGGTTTACCACGCTGGAGCGCTATCTGGTACGGCAGGTGGTGCTGGCATGGGCGGTGGCGACCCCGGTCCTGATCACGCTGCTGCTGACCCTGCGGGTCAGCAAGATGATGGCCAAGGCCGCTGCGGGACAGATCCCGATGGAGTATGTCTGGCAGCTGATCTGGCTCAAGGTGCCGGCCTATCTGGGGATGGTGATTCCGATGACCCTCTTCTTCTCGGTGTTGCTGGCCTTTGGCAGGCTCTACCAGGGGAGTGAGGTGACCGCCTTTCGGGCCGGTGGGGTCGACATCTTTCAGGCCTCGCGCGGGGTGCGCTGGTTCTCGACCGGGGTGGCCGCCGTGGTGATGGCTCTGGTGCTCTACGTAACCCCCTGGGCACAGACCGAGATCAACCGCATTCACGACGAGATCAATGCCAACATGAATCTGGTTGGGCTGACCCCGGGAACATTCAAGTCCCTCTCGGGCGGAGAGGAGCGGATCTTCTATGCGGAGGAGATCTCCGTTGATCAGCGCGATATGAAGGGGGTCTTCTTCTATGAGGCGATGCCGCCGAATGGGTATCGTGTGATCACCTCGCGCTATGGTGAGCTGTTCCCTGATGAGACGGGGGAGGGGAGGTGGCTGGTGATGCGGGAGGGACGTCAGTATGGGGGGCGTCCCGGCAAGGCGGATGTCGAGATTGTCGATTTCACCGAGTATGGGGTCAAGCTGAATCTGAAGAGGGTAGAGAGTGGGGAGCCACAGGGACGGTCCATCCCGTTCCGTGACCTGTGGGGATCGGAGCGGCTACAGTATCAGGCGGAGCTGCAGTGGCGATTCTCCCTGCCGGTGATGACGGTGCTGTTGGTACTGCTGGCGGTTCCGCTGAGCAGCAGCTCCCCACGGGGGGGGAAGTATGCCGGGATGGTCCCCGGGGTGCTGCTCTACATGCTCTTCAGCAATCTCTTCAATATCGCCTATGGCTGGATCGAGCGCGGGGCAGTTGAGAGCTGGATGGGGATGAGCTGGATCTACCTGCTGATTCTGACGCTCGCATTCATTCTCTATCTGCGCGAGGGGGTGGTGCCGATTCCTGGGTGGGGCAGAAGAAGATGAGGCTGCTGGACCGCTATCTGGGGCGAGAGCTGAGTTGGGGGATCGGGATCACCCTGCTGAGCCTGCTCTCCATCGCCTACTTTGTCACCTTTGCCGGTGAGATGGGCCATATCGGCCAGCAGGAGTTTACCTCAGCCACCGCAGCCTGGTATGTGTTGATGAAGATGCCGAAGATCATTCAGGAGATGTTTCCGGCGGCCACACTGATTGGTGCGCTGTTTGCCTTTGGTGGCCTGGCACTGAGCAATGAGCTGACCATCATGCGGGCGACCGGGCTCTCGGTACTGGGAATGTTGTGGCAGGTACGCAAGATTGCCCTGCTGCTGATGCTGGTTGCGGTCATCAACATGGAGTGGGTTGTACCGGTTGCCGAGCGTGGTGCAAAGGTATTGAAGGCAACGGCACTGCATCAGGCGGTTGTGGAGCAGTCGGGGGATGTTTTCTGGCTGCGTGATGGGGACTATTTTGTCCGCATGGAGCATATCGGAAGTGATGGTTCCGTAGTCGGGGTTCAGTGGATGAGGATCCCGCAACATGGGGAGCTTACGGAGTTCAGCTTTGCGGAGCAGGCAACCCACAAGGGGAGCAATTGGCAGCTGAGGGGGGTACGCTCAACGCTCATTGAGGGGGAGCGGGTGGGCACCCTCCTTCGCGAGGAGATGACTCACCGCTCATCGGTTACAGAGGATCTGGTTCGTCTCGCCTCACGCAATCCAGCAGATCTCTCCACCACCGACCTGATCCGCTACAGTAGCTATCTGGAGAGCAACGGGCTGGATGCCAGCAGCTACTGGCACACCTTCT
Source organism: uncultured Piscirickettsiaceae bacterium (assembly GCA_964344135.1). Lineage (GTDB taxonomy): Bacteria > Pseudomonadota > Gammaproteobacteria > Thiopontia. The sequence goes on along the minus strand of CAYFMF010000017.1, from coordinate 28,305 downwards.
GGTCCCGTGTTGCGATGCCATTGGGGCTGGTGGTGATGCTGGTACTGGCGCTGCCGTTCTCGGTCAGCGAGGGGCGTTCACTCTCGACAGGGCGGCGGATTGTGATCGGTGTCTTTCTGGGGGTGGGCTTCTATCTGATCAACAGGGTGTTGATGAATACCGGAGAGATCTACCAGTTCAATCCGGTTGTGACCGTCTTCTCGGTCCCGCTGCTGTTTCTTGGCGCAGCCCTCTGGATGATTCGCCGACGGGGATTGTAGGGGGGGTCAGCCCTGCTCCCCCTGTGGCTGCTCGTGAGGCCGCATCTGGTCCGGGCGCGGGCCGGCACTGAAGTATTCGTCTGCATCGTCGATATCCATCACCACTCCCTCTTCCCGGCAGTTGCCACAGATCATCTCCTGTTCGTAGTCATTCCAGCCCCGTAGCCCGGTCCTGAGGGAGGAGACACTCTTGTACCCCATCAGCTGCATGGTGTGGGCGGCAAAGATGCTGCGGTTTCCGGAGCGACAGACCACAACCACCTCGCGCTCGCGGGCGTTGACCAGCTCAGGGACGGTCTCCTCATAGTTCCACTCGCAGGCGGTTTCCAGAATCCCGCGCGGGACATTGAGGGAGTCGCGAATGTGCATCCTGGAAAATTCGTAGGGCTCGCGAACATCCAGGATCAGCAGGTCGCGCTCCTCTGCAAGCCGGTCCGTCAGATCCCAGGGAAAGATCTCGGTAACCAGTGGGGTCATCTCCTTGACCAGTTCGGTAAACAGTTTCATTGTTGGGTACTCTTCAGAGGGTAGTTAATCGTGTTTTGTGATGCCGCGCTCGACCGCAATCACCGCGGCCTCGACCCGCGAGTGGACATCCAGTTTGCGCAGGATCGATTTGACATGGAGCTTGACCGTGCCGTCAGAGATGTCGAGTTCACGCCCGATCACCTTGTTGCTCTGCCCCTCGGCAAGGTGGGAGAGGATCTCGTACTCCCGTGGGGTAAGCAGGGCCTGCAGATCATCACGCTGGTGGTTTCTGAGGATCTCCCCCTGGGCCACGCGTGCCAGCAGTGGGGTCATGGAGGGGGCGACAACCACCTCCCCCTTGAGTGCACGTCCGAGTGAGGAGACCAGCTCCTCCGGCTCCATATCCTTGAGCAGGTAGCCCTGTGCGCCATGTTGCAGTGCGGCGAGCAGATCCTGCTCCTCCTCACTGGTGGTCAGCATGACGACAGGGAGCTCCGGCTGCTGCTGCTTCAGATCGATCAGCACCTGGAGCCCATCCATCTCCGGCATCCGCAGGTCGAGCAGGACAATGTCGGGCCCGAGCTCGGTTGCCAGCTGTATCCCCTCCTCACCGGAGCCAACAGCAGCTGCAAGCTGGATGTCATGTCCCTGCAGCAGGGCCCCGATCCCGGTCCGGAACAGGGTGTGGTCATCAATCAGCAGAACCTTCATAGGAGATCGAAAATGTCCTCTTCACTACTGTTGCCAATGGCCCCGGTGATCAGGATGCGTGTCCCTTCACCCGGCTCACTCTCGATCTCGAGTGTACCATCGATCGCCTCCATCCGTTGCTGCATTGCCGAGAGCCCGATGTGCTCTCCGGCTATGGGGACCTTGTCACCGGGGGTGAAGCCAACGCCGTCATCCTCGATCAGTACCCGGAAGCGCTGGTCATTGATGCAGTCGGCAAGGATGCGAACACTCTGAGCCTGGCTGTGTTTGCGTACATTGGTCAGGGCCTCCTGGATGACACGGAGCAGGTTTCCCTCAACCTCTGGGGGGAGCTGAATGGTCTCGCACTGGTGCTGAAAATAGGTGTTGATACCGGTCTCCTTGCGGAAGGTATCGGTCAGGGTGGTGATGGCCTGGATCAACCCCTGCAGGTGGATCGGGGCACGGAAGTTTGCAATCAGGCTGCGCAGCTCACGGTTGGCCTGATGCAGCCCCTTCTGCAGGTGGAGAATCTCGAAGTGGTGTGTCCCTGTTGGCGTGTTCGGGGAGGCCTCTCTCTCTGCCTGTTTCTGGTGCTCCTCCATGATCTGGGTGCGGATTCTGAGGCTCGCCAGGGTCTGTGCCAGTGAGTCGTGCAGTTCGTGTGCGATATGGGCACGCTCCTGATCCAGCTTGCTCTTCTGGGCCTCACGCTCCAGACGAAACTTCTCGATCGCCATCCCCAGATTCTGCCCGATGTTGAGCAGTAGCCGATCCATCTCCTGGCTGACGTTCTGCCGCTCGGGGGAGACAAAGAGGGTGTAGACCCCCAGTATCCGCTCCTGGTGCTGCAGGGGGACAATGATGACCCCGTTTTGGGAGCAGGGCAGCTCGTTGCCCTCCTCATCCCGGCAGCCGCAGGGATCCTCCTGGTGGAGGATGGTCTGTCCGGAGAGTGCCTCCCCGCAGAGGCTGTTGGCAACCGGAATCACCCCCTTCTGCTGTGCCCGCTCCTCCTCCATGCCGATACTGGAGAGCAGTTTCATCTGGTTGTCCGAGGTGAGCAGCCGAATGGTGGCGGCATCGGCACCCACCATCTCCTTGAGAAAGGAGAGAAAGCGCAGCAGCAGTTCGCGAACATTCTCCGAGCTATTGAGGCTGGCAACCACATCATAGAGGATGCGCAGCGACGCGGCCTGCTGCGCCAGGTGGCGCGTCTTGTTGCGGACCTGCAGTTCGGCCTCCTGTTCACTCTGCAGCAGGCGCTGCTCCAGCTGGTCGAGCTCCGACATCTCGGCCCCTTCGGGGAGGCGGCTGCGCAGGGAGTCGATCAGGGCTGTTATAGAGGGAGAGGCCATCAGGCTAAAACCAAAAAGACCCGACAGATGTCGGGCCTCGATCACTGCTGCCTGGCAGGGGAGGTTTAGTAACCACCCTTGCGGCGTGACTCCGGAAGTCCGGCAATCTTGCCCGCTTGCTTGGAGGGCTGCTTGGGGAAGAGGGTGTAGAGATCCTTGGAGTTGATCTTCTCGCCCCAGGCCTTGGACATCGCCTTCACCATGTTGCGGTCATTGGGCTGGTTGCCGCCATTGTTGAAGAACTCTTCACGCAGATAGTTGACAACGTCCCAGTGCTTGTCGCTCATCTCGACATCCTCGGCAGCTGCAATGGTGCTTGCTACCTCCTCACTCCAGTCATCCTGGTTCTCAAGGTAGCCATTGGGGTTGGTTTCGATCGTCTGTCCATTGACTTCATAGCTCATTGTTCGGTTTCTCCTAATCAGCTGGTTTCAAGATTTCCACCATTGCATCATTGAATGGTGAATACAGTTATTCCATTGATGATCGCGAGCACTGCCCGCACGGTTATCTCTCTGAGAGTCGATTTTCCACTGTTTTGTGGGGTAAAAACAACCCACATCCAAAATCTTTTCCCTCACTCAGCCCCTGCTGCTGTAGTGAGATGGCCTCTTGCGGGGTGAGATCGGCAAGCATCAGGCTCTGGGTACGCACTATCTTGTCACCGGTTCTGACCAGGTTCTTCAGGCCGCAGACCATCTTTGTGGGGTGGATGTCACGTTCCGCCAACTCCTGCCGGACTCTCTGCAGGAACGCCTGCTCGGACTCAGCATCATGAAAGATTGCGAAGCGGGTGTAGAGGGTGGTCAGCTTGCTGAGCAATCGGGTCTCCGGTCGGCTCAGGGTGATGGGGTGCCCCCCAACCGAGAGGGTATTGCCGTCCAGCGCATTGATCGCCTCCTCTACACGATGTTTTGGAAGGCGCAACATCAGTCGCGTCCGGCGTGAGGGGTAGAGCAGGGCATCCCCCTTTTCGGGAGAGAACCAGCCGTTTCCGGACTCGGCCACCAGAATCTGGTGGAGTGCGGCGTTGGGCTCCCCGGGCAGCCAGGGGAGTTGCCGGATAATGGCCTGGCTCAGCCCCCAGCCATGGTCGACAGGGAGGCTCTTGCAGTCGATTCGAAAGCTGAGATCAACAACCTCATCCGAGACCTCGACCAGCTCCTGCAGCTCCTCCTCTTCCCAGAATGACATGATTCAGAATTTTCCTGGATGGGTTATTCCGGGAGTGTGGCCCGCAGGGCGTCACGGTCAATCCACCAGGTCCCAGCGGCCAGTGCATCGACAGCAGCCGAGAGCTTCGGGAGAAAGGAGTCGGGGTTGTCAAACTCATTGCCCGCCATCCAGATCTCAAACTCCTCCTGGCTCTTGATGTTGCGGTGTTGTGCCGCAACCTCAGCCAGTCGCTGGCTGGTAAAGAAGAGGAGATTCTCCCCCTCCTGTCCCGCGGCGCGGCGCTGGTCGGCCAGGAAGTGTGCGGTCACGGCGGCCACCGCAGCGGTATCCGATCCTGCAGGGGATTCGTCCACCATATGTTGCAGGATTGCGGTGGTGGTCTCCGGATTGATCGGGTAGGTGACGCCGAGCCAGATGCCGTGGGCCAGCGCAATCAGTGAATCCTTCTGGTCGGCGGAGACCAGAATGTCACAGGCAACCACGGCCAGCGCCCAGTTCTCCTCCTCGGCAAAGTACTGGAATGCCTCCCAGGCCGCCTCCCACGCATCCTCCTTGCGCTGAAAGTCGAGCAGCAGGGTGCCGTAGTCGAGCAGCAGCTCTGCACGTTCGGTGGATGGGGAGAGGTTTCGCAGTGTTGATTCCAGTTCGGCAAGACGGGCCTCCTTTGAATCCATGCTCTCGTCGCTGCCCATTGCCTCAGCCAGTTGTGATTGATCCATCCGGGTTCCCTCTCAATAGAATGCCGCTTCCAGGCGGTCTTCCCAGTTCTCCGGGGTATCTGCGAAGGGGGGGCGGACATCCATGCGGAAGAAGCGCTCGTTTTTTGTACGGGCCTGTTCATGAACGGCCTGGACCAGATCCTCAAAGGTCTCCATCTCGTGTTGCTTCTCCATTAGTACCTCACTCAGGTTTAGCATGGCTCTCTTCCATTTCTCTATCGATAGTTGATCCACTCATTGGGACCGTTAATAACCAACTGCTTTAGTATACATTAGGGTTCTCTGCTGGAGAATCAAGTGGTGATTGGGGGGGTAGAGTGGGCCACATACCGTAATATCATGATTTCATTATAAACTGATTGGCGTATATCCCATTGGGGATAGATGAGGTATCCCGATTGCCCGCTGAAAATGGGGGGAATCGCGTTGAAACAGCCCATCCGCTTTGACATACTTCAGATCCCAATTTCAGGAGTGTCTGATATGGCACTCGGTCTGCAGTGAGAGCGCTGTGACAACACGATTTGGGACAAGAATGAATTTTGGCGTTGTGCCTGCCATACCGTCTCTCTACTCACTTATATAGAGACAGCTCTCGGCACAACGAACAAGCAAGTGACTGGTAAACGTTAAGGAGCGCCTTACAGATGTCAGAGAAAACCAAGCTAAACGCAGTCAGCCCCGAGCTGGATATCCCCACCCCCAACCTGGATGAACTCGAAAAGGGACCCTGGCCGAGCTATGTCTCCGGACTGAAACGTCTGGCTGCAACAGAGACCGGCCACCAGAAGATGATGCGCGGCGTCATCGGTACCCTGGAGCAGTCCTTCATTAACCGTCGTGGTTACTGGAAGGGTGGTACGGTCGGTGTGATCGGTTACGGTGGTGGTGTTATTCCCCGCTTCTCTGAGCTGAAGAACGAGAATGGCGAGACCATGTATCCGGATGCACTGGAGTTCCACACCATCCGCATCATGCCACCATGGGGCAACCACTATAACTCCAAGCTGCTGAGAGATATGTGTGATGTCTGGGAAGAGACCGGTACCGGCCTTGTTGCGATGCATGGACAGTCTGGTGACATCATGTTCCAGGGCACCGACACCGAGGGTGTCCAGGTTGCCTTCAACAAGTTCAACGAGATGGGCTTTGACATGGGTGGTGCAGGACCAGCGGTTCGTACCTCCGTATCCTGTGTCGGTGCGGCCCGCTGTGAGCAGTCCTGTTTCGATGAGGGTGACCTGATGCGCGCCACCATCAATGAGTTCCTCGATGACCTGCACCGTCCTGCACTTCCCTACAAGATGAAGTGGAAGTTCTCCGGTTGCCCAAATGACTGCACCAACTCCGTTCAGCGTGCGGACATGGCGGTACTGGGAACCTGGCGTGACGATATCAAGATCAACCAGGATGCCTGGAAGGCGATGGTTGCAGACAAGGGTGTGAAGCACACCGTTGACAACATCATCAGCCGCTGCCCTGGCCAGTGCATGAGCATGAATGATGACACCTCACTGGAGATCTCCAATGGGGAGTGTGTGAAGTGCATGCACTGCATCAATGTGGTTGCACCGCTGGGTCAGCAGTATGCAGGCAAGGATGGCGATGCGATTCTTGCGCAGGGTGATGACAAGGGAATCACCATTCTGATGGGCGGCAAGCGTACCCTGAAGGTGGGTGACATGTTCGGTACGGTCATCGTCCCCTTCATGAAGATGGAGACCGAGGAGGACAAGGAGCGTTTCCTGGAGATCTGCGGCGACCACGTGGACTTCTTTGCCGAGAATGCGCTGGAGCATGAGCGCTCCGGTGAGATGATCGAGCGTATTGGTCTTCCTGCCTACCTGGAGGGGATGGATCTGGAGATTGATCCAAACATGATCGACTCTCCACGTCAGTCCTCCTATGTCCGCATGGATGACTGGGATGACGAAGCCACCAAGTGGGAAGAACGATCTAATGCGGCGTAGTCGCTTGGATCGACTCGTGCGAAGTACGAGAGCGTAACAGCGCGTAAATCGATCGTTTTAGATTTTTTATTGAATTCAAACAATAGAGTAATTGGAGAATAGTTATGGCAGAAGCACCTCGCATGCCTGAAGAGACCGGAGTACCTGATGCGTTTCCGTTCATGCATCCAACCCTGAAAGATAATTACGGAAAGTGGAAGTTCCATGACCGTCCGCGTCCTGGTGTACTGCACCATGTGGCCAAGTCCGGAGACGAGATCTGGAGTGTCCGTTGTGGCACCCAGCGTCAGCTCGACCTCTATACCATCCGCCTGCTGGCAGATATCGCTGATGAGTTCAGTGATGGTTTCCTCCGTTTTACCACCCGTAACAATGTGGAGTATCTCTGCAAGGATGAGAGTGTTGTTGCACCTCTGATTGAGCGTCTGAACGAGGAGGGCTTCCCTGTTGGTGGTACCGGCCCATCAATCACAAACATCTCCCATACCCAGGGCTGGATGCACTGTGACATTCCTGGAACCGACGCCTCTGGTGCGGTGAAGGCGCTGATGGATGAGCTGCATGACGAGTTCATTCGTGAGGAGATGCCAAACCGTGTGAAGATCACCTCCTCCTGCTGCCAGATCAACTGTGGTGGTCAGGGTGATATCGCAATCAACATTCAGCACACCAAACCGCCCAAGATCAACCATGACCTGGTCTCCGGTGTCTGTGAGCGCCCATCCGTTGTGGCTCGCTGCCCGGTTGCCGCGATCCGTCCAGCGGTTGTCAATGGCAAGCCCTCGCTCGAGGTGGATGAGAAGAAGTGTGTCTGCTGTGGCGCCTGCTTCCCTCCATGTCCTCCAATGCTGATCAATGATCCTGAGCACTCCAAGCTGGCAATCTGGGTTGGTGGCAAGCACTCCAATGCACGTAGCAAGCCGATGTTCCACAAGCTGGTAGCTGCAGGCATCCCCAACAACCCACCACGCTGGCCTGAGGTCTCCGAGGTCGTGAAGAAGATTCTTGCGGTCTACAAGGAGGACGCAAAGGACTGGGAGCGCATGGGTGAGTGGGCTGAGCGTATTGGCTGGCCAGCATTCTTCGAGAAGACCGGTCTGCCATTCACCAAGTATCACATCGATACCTGGCGTGGTTCCCGTGCAAGCCTGAATGCATCTACACATATCCGTTTCTAGGGGGTGTTTCGATGAAAATGTCTGTTCAGGTAAACGAGGGGCCGTATCAGCACCAGTCCGCCGATAGTGCCTACAACTTTGTCAAGGCAGCGCTGGAGAAGGGGCATGAGATCTTCCGTGTCTTCTTCTACCACGATGGTGTCAACAACGGCACCCGTCTGGCAACCCCACCACAGGATGACCGCAACGTTCAGCAGCGCTGGAGTGACCTGGCCAAGGAGCACGACCTGGATCTGGTCGTCTGCGTGGCCGCTGCACAGCGTCGCGGCATTGTGGATGATGGTGAGGCCGAGCGTAATGGAAAGGATGCAACCAACATCATGGACGGTTTCCGGATCTCCGGTTTGGGTCAGTTGATTGAGGCCGGGGTTCAGTCTGATCGCCTGGTTGTCTTTGGTGATTGATAGGAGAAGCACAAATGTCTGATATTAAAAAGTTTCTCTATGTGAATCGTAAGGCACCTTACGGCACAGTCTATGCGCTGGAGTCACTGGAGGTGGTTCTGATTGGTGCGGCCTTTGATCAGGATGTGGCACTGCTCTTCATGGATGACGGCGTATTTCAGATCAAGAAGGGTCAGAATACCGAGGCCTCCGGGATGAAGAACTTCTCCCCGACCTACAATGCGCTGGGTGACTACGACGTTAACAAGATCTATGTAGAGAAGGAGTCCCTTGAGGCGCGTGGCCTGACACTGGATGACCTGATGGATCTGACCTACGAGGATGAGGATGATGACTGGGCAGAGAAGTCCTCCATTCATCTGGTCTCAGCCGATGAGATCCGCTCTCTGATGGAAGAGAGTGACGTCGTTCTCAGTTTCTAAGGAGATCAAAGATGCTGCATATTGTTAACAAGTCACCTTTTGAAAAGGATTCATTCACCTCCTGCATGGGGCATGTCACCGCAGACAGCACCGTTCTCCTGATTGAGGATGGCGTCTACGCGGCAGTGAAGGGAAGCTCTGTTGAGGGGCTGCTCTCCAACGCGAATGTGGTTGCACTGCAGAGTGATGTTGCCGCTCGCGGTATCGAGGGAAACCTCGCCGAGGGGGTTGATCTGGTCGATTACACAGGGTTTGTTGATTTTGTCGCCGATAGCGACGGAGTCCAGTCCTGGGTGTAGTTTTTTTAATTTTTAATAGTAAAGCTTTAGGAGATACATTATGGCTTTGGAAGTAAATGGCAATTCTGTTGATACTGATGAGGAGGGTTACCTCGCAGATATCAATGACTGGAACAAGGATATTGCAGTGGCACTGGCTGCTGACGAGGATATCGAGCTGACCGACTCACACTGGGAGGTGATTGACTTCCTGCGTGAGTACTATGATGAGTATCAGATTGCACCTGCAGTACGTGTCCTGACCAAGGCCATTGGCAAGAAGCTGGGCAAGGACAAGGGCAACAGCAAGTACCTCTACGAGCTGTTCCCGTTTGGCCCAGCAAAGCAGGCCTGCAAGATCGGTGGGTTGCCCAAACCAACCGGTTGTATCTAAGGGCCGATTACTGAGTTGTAATTGAACCCCTTGCCGGGGGTGGCGTCCACCCCCGGCAAAATCTTCAGGATTTGTTGTCGGAAAGCCGTAGCAGAATATTGTTGCGGTATCGGCTTTCCAGACCAGTTTAAGAGACTTTCGCGGAGGCGATCGGCATTATGTTAACAGCACTATTTGCCATACTATTTTACGCAGCAACGGCCATCCTCGTGGTGGGTGTTGCAATGAGGGTCGTACACTATTGGCGTACACCGGCTCCGCTCAAGATTCCCACCATGCCTGCTCCCAGAACTCAGACAGGGATGGTCTACCGCATGGGCCGCGAGGTGGTGCTGTTTGAAAGCCTGTTCAAGTCCAACAAGTGGATCTGGATCTTTGGCTGGATGTTCCATATGGCACTGTTGCTGGTGCTTGCGCGTCACATTCGTTATTTCCAGGAGTTTCCCTGGTTCTGGGTCAATATCGTCCAGCCCTTTGGCAAGTATGCCGGCTTCGGAATGATCGCCGGCCTCGCAGGGCTCTGGGGACGCCGCTTCATTGTTGAGAGAATTCGTTATATCAGTACCCCCTCCGACCACCTGATGCTGCTGTTGCTGCTCGGTATTGGTGTGAGCGGGATGATGACCACCATGGTCTTCCATACCGATATTGTTGCACTGAAAGAGTTTACCCTCGGGTTGATGGTTTTCGACTGGAAGCCACTGCCAACCGATCCGCTGCTGATTCTCCACCTCTCACTGGTGATACTCCTGATGGTGCTCTTTCCGATCAGCAAGCTGATGCATGCCCCAGGGATATTCTTTAGCCCTACCCGGAACCAGATTGATGATTCGCGTGAGAAGCGTCATATCGCCCCCTGGGCAGCAGAGATGGAGAAATAATCGTGGCTAAAGTAGAGATTCAGGCTCCAAAGCTGACAGAGTACCTTGAGATTCCTGCGTTGCAGGAGGGGGCGATGGCCCACTCCTCGCCCTTTGTGGCCAAGCCGGAGCACCAGGAGCCGCTGAACTTTCCGGGTGAGCTGGTTGATGACTGGCACGATCAGGCGATTGCCAAGATGGAGGATCTGAGCAAGACCTCACGCAGCTTCAGCCTCTTCCTCGATATCTGTGTCCACTGTGGATCCTGTACCGACAAGTGTCACTACTTCCTCGGAACCGCTGATCCAAAGAATATGCCGGTGGCGCGTCAGGAGCTGCTGCGCAGTGTCTACCGCCGCTACTTTACCTTTGCCGGCAAGTACTTCCCCAATCTGGTGGGTGCGCGTGATCTGACACGCGAGATCCTGGATGAGTGGCATAGCTACTTCCACCAGTGCTCCGAGTGCCGACGCTGCTCCGTCTTCTGTCCCTACGGCATCGATACCGCAGAGATCACCATGGCGGCGCGCGATATCCTCGACGCGGTCGGCTATGGACAGAAGTATGATAACGAGATTCTGGGCAAGGTTCTGAAGATCGGCAACAATCTTGGACTCCCCGGTCCGGCCCTCGAGGCAACGCTGGAGGATCTGGAAGAGGATCTGGAGGACGATACCGGTCAACCCATCCGCATGCCGCTGAATGAGAAGGGTGCCGATGTGCTGTTGATCACCCCATCCGCAGACTTCTTTGCCGAACCACACATTGATGGCCTGATGGGATATGCCAAGGTCTTCCACCAGGCGGGGATCAGCTGGACCATGAGCTCCTATGCCTCCGAGGGCGCAAACTTCGGGATGTTCATTGGCAACTACCCAACCATGAAGCGGGTTGCGGAACGTATCCGTACAGCGGCCCTGGAGCTGGGCGTGAAGCGTGTCATCGTCGGCGAGTGTGGCCATGCATGGCGTGTTGCCTACAGCTTCTGGAATACCCTGGCCGGTACCGGTCATGGCGCCGCGGCAGACGACAAGTATGCACAGATGCTGCAGAAGCAGCTGGATCCCCGTTATCCGGCCCCTCAGCACATCATCGAGTTTACCTACGATCTGATGCAGCGCGGTGTGCTCAATATCGACAAGTCGGCCAATGATCACCGTACCGTCACCTTCCACGACTCCTGTAATGTGGCACGTGGTACCGGCATGGGCGGTATTGAGCGTGGGCAGTTCATCCTGCCGCGTGAGGTGATCAAGGGTGTGGTCAACAACTATGTCGAGATGGATGGATCCACCATGTACGAGGATACCTTCTGCTGTGGCGGTGGTGGCGGCCTGCTGACCGATGACCTGATGGAGCTGCGCGTGAAGGGGGCGATGCCTCGCATGAATGCGCTGAAGAAGGTCTTTGATGAAGAGGGGGTTGATACCCTGGCTGCGATCTGCGCGATCTGCAAGAGCCAGTTCAGCAAGGTACTCCCTTACTACGACATGCCAATGCACATGATTACCAGTATTCACCAGCTGGTGGGTGATGCGCTGGTATTTGAGAACAATGATTGATGGGTGGCCGTTGAGCTGCACATTGGTCGAGTATTAATAGAGATATTTAATTTAGATAGGAGCATCTGACAATGGCAACGCCAAGTGATGAGATGAACAAAGAGTTGAACTACCGCCGTTATGAGGACTATCCTCGTGAGGAGGGGGCGCACTTCTACGATAATGACGAGATGATCTGGCAGTCCAGCTGGACCCACAAGTGCCCCACCTATGTTCACCAGACCCCGCCCTGTCAGGCAAGCTGCCCATCGGGTCATGATGTCCGTGGCTGGCTCGATATCGTTCGCGGCATCGATACCCCACCGGAGGGGGTCTCCATGGAGGAGCATGCATTCCGTCTCTATTCAAAGGCCAACCCGTTCCCATCCACGATGGGGCGTGTCTGCCCTGCACCCTGCCAGGATGGTTGTAACCGCAACGAGGTGGAGGATTTCGTTGGAATCAACTCCATCGACCAGTTCATTGGTGACAGTGCCCTGGAGAGTGGTCTCGGCTTTGAGTCTGGTGAGGATACCGGCAAGAAGGTCGCCATTATCGGTGGCGGTCCGGCGGGGCTGGCGGCGGCCTATCAGCTGCGCAAGATGGGTCATGGTGCGACCATCTTTGATGACCACGACACCCTCGGTGGAATGATGGTCTATGGTATTCCTGGCTACCGTACTCCACGTGAGATGCTGGCCGGTGAGGTAAAGCGTATTACCGATATGGGTGTTGAGCTGCGTCTCAATACCCGTGTGGGGACCGATCTCTCTGTGGAAGAGGTTGAGAAGGAGTTTGATGCGATCTTCTGGGCGATTGGCGCACAGGCGGGTCGTCCTCTTCCAATTGACGGAGCAGAGGCTCCCAACTGCATTACCGGTGTCGCCTTCCTGGCGGCATTCAACTCGGGACGCCTGAAGCATGTCTCCGGCAAGGTGGTCGTTGTGGGTGGTGGTGATACCTCCATCGACGTCGCCTCGGTTGCGCGCCGTATTGGCCATATTGATGCCGTCCATGAGAAGGATCGCCCCGAACACATCATCATGGGGGATACAGCCCATGATGTGGCCGAAACGGCCGCCCGCGAGGGTGCAGAGGTGCTGCTGATCTCCCGTCAGCCGGTTGAGAACATGAATGCAGCACAGCATGAGATTGATGATGCCCTGCGTGAGGGTGTAGAGATTCGCGGCGCACTGAGCCCGGTTGAGGTTGTTGTGGATGCCGATGGCCGTGCGACTGGTCTCAAGGTGGTACAGCTGAGCTACGAGAGTGGCAAGGCGGAGCCGATCGAGGGGACCGAAGAGGTGATCGACTGTACCCTGATCGCAGCTGCGATTGGCCAGACCGGTGACTTTACCGGGTATGAGGATCTCGACAATGGTCGTGGCCTGATTGATGCGACCAAGAACTATGAGGTGAAGGGAAAGCCGGGACACTTCGTTGCCGGTGATATTGTTCGCCCACACCTGCTGACCACCGCAATTGGCCAGGCCGCGGTTGCCGTTGAGTCCATCAATGACTACCTGAGCGAGAAGCAGCAGAAGGTACGCCCCAAGGTGGATGTGCACCACTTCCAGCTGATGGAGCAGCTGGAGAAGGCGGGTCTTGAGCCTGAGCACTTCCAGTCCGAGGGGGCAGGCAAGGAGAAGGAGGATGGGCTGCGTGGCACCTCTTCCAGCAAGTTTGCGATCCACAACTATGAGGATCGCTCCTTCGCCTCGGTCATTACCCACGAAAAGCTCTTCCTGGGCCATTTCGAGGATACCCCGCGTAACCACCGCAGCTTCAAGGAGGTGGACTCCGAGGCCGTTCTGCAGAACTTTGAGGAGCGCATGGTGGGGCTCGACAGGGATACCGCGGTTGCAGAGGCCAAGCGCTGCATGAGCTGCGGCATGTGCTTCGAGTGTGACAACTGCGTGATCTTCTGTCCTCAGGATGCGGTATTCAAGGTTCGCAAGAACGAGAGTGCACTGGGGCGCTATGTTGATACCGACTACAGCAAGTGTGTCGGCTGTCATATCTGTGCCGATGTCTGCCCAACCGGCTACATCCAGATGGGGCTTGGTGAGTAGTAACTGTTTATAACCAGAGGCTGAATGTGATGTTGTCACGAGTGTCAAAGCAGATTGTAAAACAGCGTGCCGGAGTTGCGGCACTGATTCTGGGTCTCCTGATGGGGTTCAGCTCGGTGGTTCAGAGCGGGGGCCAGGCCGGTGCCAGCTCAACCACTGGTGCCAATGCGGGAGAAGGCTGTGTTCGTGAGACCGGATGGATGCGCCGCAACCACATGGAGCTGTTGAGGCATGACCGTGACCGTACCCTGCGTCAGGGAATCCGCCCCGTCGATGGCAGCATCAAGGAGTGCGTCAACTGTCATGCCGAGCAGGATGACCACGGAAGTTACCTCTCGGTCAATGCCGAGGGGCAGTTCTGTAGTGGTTGTCACACCTTTGCATCTGTCAGTATTGACTGTTTTGAGTGTCATACAACAACCCCCGATTTGGTGGAGAGTGCCGCAAAATGAGCAATAACCGAAACCAGTCTCAACAGATTGAGGAGCAGAACGCTCAGTTGGAGAGCAAGGCACGCCGACGTTTTCTGGCTCAGGCTGCCGGTGCAACCGCTGTAATCGCTCCGGGCATCACCCTGATGACCATTGCCCATGCGGATCAGGAGCAGCCACAGGGGGCAAGCAGCAGCAAGCGCTGGGGGATGCTGGTCGATACAACCAGGTGCGCAGAAGGGTGCAGCGACTGTGTCACCGCCTGTCAGCAGGAGAATGGCTGGGGAGCAGGATCAAGCGACGAGTCACACTCCAGTCCTGAGCAGAAGGCGCAGTGGATCCGTACCGTAACGCTCCGTGACAAGCAGACAGGGCACACGAACCAGCTGCCGATGATGTGTCAGCACTGTGAGAAGCCCGCCTGCGTCGATGTCTGCCCAACCGGTGCCTCGATGAAGCGCGCCGACGGGATTGTACTGGTTGACAAGCATATCTGTATCGGATGCCGCTACTGCATGATGGCCTGCCCCTACAAGGCGCGCTCCTTTGTCCATGAGTCGCTGCATGACCAGAAGAGCCATGCGCCGCGTGGAAAGGGGACGGTTGAGTCCTGCACCCTCTGTGTTCACCGTGTGGATCGTGGGGAGCAGCCGGCCTGTGTTGAGAAGTGCAGCAGTGGTGCAATGATGTTTGGTGACCTGAATGACCCCAACAGTGCAATCTCCAAGAGGTTGGCGGAGGTCAACAGCAGCCAGATTCGAGCCGATCTTGGATTGAATCCAGCCATTCGTTACAGCGGGATTTAGGAGTAGAGTGATGAAGAGAGTCGTCTACAGCGGAATTGAGGGTCGTAGTCTTGGGTACTGGGGGCTGATGGGAGCACTTGGATTTTTCATCCTGCTTGCTGCCGGCTCCTTCTTCTACATGGAGCATAGTGGCCACCATGCAACCGGAATGAACAACCAGATTGTCTGGGGCATGCCGCATGTGTTTGCCATCTTCCTGATTGTTGCCGCCTCCGGGGCGCTTAACATCGCCTCGATCTCCTCTGTATTCAACCAGAAGATCTACAAGCCGATGGCGCGGATGTCAGCTGTCCTCGCCCTGACCCTGCTTGCGGGCGGTCTGGCGGTGCTGGTGCTCGACCTGGGGCGGGCCGATCGTCTGATCGTGGCGATGACCCAATACAACTTCAAGTCGATCTTTGCCTGGAATATCTACCTCTATACCGGCTTCTTCGTCATTGTGCTGACCTATCTCTGGACCATGTTTGATCCGGCAATGCACAAGCATACACACAAGGCGGGTACGGCTGCATTCCTCTGGCGTCTTGCGCTGACCACCGGTACCGGCTCCATCTTCGGCTTCCTCTCTGCACGTCAGGGATATGATGCTGCCATCATGGCGCCAATGTTCATTATCATGTCCTTCGCCTTTGGCAAGGCGATCTTCCTGCTTCTGTTGATGGGGATCTTCCGCCTGGAGGAGCGCTCCATCAGTGCCGATCTGATTGTGCGCC
Organism: uncultured Piscirickettsiaceae bacterium; assembly: GCA_964344135.1. Taxonomy (GTDB): domain Bacteria; phylum Pseudomonadota; class Gammaproteobacteria; genus Thiopontia. The sequence continues at coordinate 12,565 of CAYFMF010000017.1, read as the reverse complement.
TGAAGTTCCTGTTTGGGGTCTTCGTGGCTGCGGTTCTCTACTTCACGGTGGTGTTCCACCTGACCAACCTCTATGCCGCAGAGCATGGCGAGTTCGAGCGCTTTATCCTGATGGATGGCGGGATCTACACCTTCCTCTTCTGGGGAGTACAGGTATTCCTCGGTGGCATCGTACCGCTGGTGCTGATCTACCATCCAGCCTTCCGTCATGATCACCAGTCACTGATTGTGGCCTGTCTGCTGGTGATCGTAGGCGGTATTGCCCAAGTTTACGGTATTGTAATTGGTGGCCAGGCCTTCCCACTGATGCTCTTCCCCGGAAAAGAGGTGAGCAGCAGCTTCAATGACGGTGTGGTCAACAGCTATGTTCCATCTGCTCCAGAGATCCTGTTGGGGGTGGGCGGTATCGCCCTGGCGATTGCGCTCTTCCTGTTCGCAATCAAGGTGCTTCGCCTTGTGCCCAATAATCTCAGTGCAGAACATACGTATGCAGAGTCTACGGGAGATGCAGTAGAGGTTCCCTGCTGATCCGGGATCTCTTCCTGATCCCGGTGGCATAACGGGCGGCCTCCCGGCAAGAGGTTTCATGGGGGTTTCGAGGAGCCTGTTGAAACCGCCACCTGCAGAACCACACTCCCTCTCCGAATGGTGCTCTGGGGCAGCGGTTGCTGCTGTATGGGTGCTATATAATTTGCAGAATGGTCAGTCAGCTCTATATCTCAGCCGCCCATAAGTCCTCGGGCAAAACCACGGTTACACTCGGTCTCTGTGCCGCTTATGCGGCGCGCGGGCTCTCGGTAGCACCCTTCAAGAAGGGGCCGGACTATATCGATCCGATGTGGCTCTCAATGGCCTCTGGAGCCCCCTGTCACACGCTCGACTTCTATACCATGGAGCGGGAGGAGATCCTCTCTCGTTACCATGAGGAGCAGAGTGGCTCCGATCTGGTGCTGGTGGAGGGGAACAAGGGGCTCTATGATGGCCTCTCACTGGATGGGAGTGACAGCAATGGGGCGCTGGCGAAGCTGTTGGATCTCCCTGTGGTGCTGGTCATCAACACCAACGGGATCACCCGTGGCATTGCACCCCTGCTGCAGGGGTACCAGAATTTTGATCCGCAGATTCGCTTTTCAGGGGTGATTCTCAACCAGACCGGCGGTTCGCGCCATGAGAAAAAGTTGCTGCAGGTGGTGGAGCACTACACCGATCTCGCGGTGCTCGGTACGATCGGACGTCAGCCGGAGCTGGAGATTGTCGAGCGCCACCTCGGGCTGGTCCCCAGCAATGAGGCCCATGAGGCACGCAACAAGATTGACTCCATCCGCCATGTCATTGAGCAGCAGGTAGACCTCGATCGGCTGCTGGAGCTGACCCGGACAGCGGAGGGACAGGAGCCGGAGAACGCCGCCCCTGACCCGATGGCTCCTCCTCCTGCCGATCTGCGTATCGGCATCGCCCGCGATGAGGCCTTCGGCTTCTACTATGCGGCTGATCTTGAGGCCTTCCGCCGACAGGGGGTGGAGCTGGTCCCCTTCAGTCCGATCCATGACCAGACACTGCCGGAGCTGGATGGCCTCTTGATTGGAGGGGGCTTCCCGGAGACCCATATGGAGCAGCTGGAGCAGAACAGCGCCATGCGCACCCAGATCCGCGAGGCGATCGAGTCAGGGATCCCGGCCTATGCCGAGTGTGGCGGGCTGATGTACCTCTCGCGCCAGATCGAGTGGGGAGAGGAGTCACGGCAGATGGTGGGGGTGGTGGCTGCCGACTGCAGGATGCACAAACGGCCACAGGGGAGGGGGTATGCCCGCTTCCAGCGCAGTGGAGAGGCAGAAGAGACGCCGGCCCACGAGTTCCACTACTCCGCGCTGGAAAATCTGGATCAGGGGACGGAGTTTGCCTATGCCATCCGGCGTGGTTTTGGGGTTGATGGAAAACGGGATGGCATTGTTTACAAAAACCTTCTGGCCAGTTATCTTCATCAGCGGAATACCCGACAGAACCCCTGGGTTAAAGGGTTTGTTGAGCGGGTCAGAGCGTACAGGATCAACAGGGACAAGAGAGACAGGGAAGAGCGATGATTACAGTTACGGAGAGTGCACTGGAGTTTATTCGACACTCCATGGAGAGCGGTGGAATTGAGGAGGAGCTGGGGTTGCGGGTTGCCATCAAGGAGGCCCCGGATGGTGGCTACGACTACGGAATCGGCTTTGACGAGGAGCGGGAGAAGGATCTCCAGTTCGATTTCGGTGGAGTTACACTCTTCATCAATGAGGAGCTGCGGGAGTATCTGGAGGATGCAACGCTCGACTATGTCGAGCTGGATGGGGGGGAGATGAGCCTGATCGTCCTCAACCCCAACGATCCCACCTATGTTGCACCAGGCAAAAAGAAGAAACAGTAGTCAGACTCTGTGGTTGCTCAGGCCGTTTCTGGGCGGCACAGGAGTAAGGCGGAATACTAAAGACCATTTTCTAACGCGGCTATTGGGCCGCCCAGAGATGACATGAGTAATTACAATGCGGGTTGTACATAAATGGCACAAGAGCAGTGATCGTGATCTGACCCAGGTCGCCGAATCACTGGCCTACAACTGCTGGAAGATCGCACTGAGTACGGTCCGCGGGCTACAGGATGAGCGCTTCTACTTTACCTCCAAGGCACAGGGGATGGAGGTGACCACAGAGACGCTGATCTTTCTGATGCAGGTCACTGACCGCCTGATCTATGAGGCGATGGAGCCAGAGGATCGGGCACAATTTATCGGAGCAATGGCCTCCCGCTTTCTCCAGATCATCCTTGATAACTACAGTGATCTGGGGGGTGAGTCGCCCCCCGATCGTGCCGAGCTGGTGAGCCTGATCAACAAGCGCTCCAGTGACTATGCCGCCTTCAGTTATGGTGAGGATGGGCCCAGTTACCATTTTCTCCGCTATTTTGGCGAAAAGGTGGGGCAGCTGATGGGAGATGACCAGGATAACCGCTGGATCAGCGATCAGATGATGGAAATTGAGTCCCCGGACATGATCTCCAGACTCCGGCAGTCACTTGAGGGGATTGTCGGGATCGAGATGCGGTAGAGGGGGAGGTTTGACCCCGGTTACTTGAGTGGAATCACCCAGCTGCAGAAGTGGCGGGTATCGCGCTCCAATCCATCCTCGAAGCCTGAGGAGTACTCCTGTGTGATCTCACTCTCCTCGCGCCGCGGATTGCGCAGATAGCCGCCCATCCACCCCTCCATGTAGTCGGGATCGACATTGAGTTCGATCATTCTGCAGACTGCATCGTAGTAGCTCATCTCCGCCATGGGGCTCACTATACCAGAGCGATCAGCACCATTACGAAGAGGATCACCGCCAGGATGGGGAGAATGGCTGTCTGCCACTCACCCGGCTCCGCCTTTGGGGAGTGGGTCATCATCTCCTTCGCCCTGGGGAAGAGGTAGATGATCATCATCAGCAGAAGCAGGGCGGTCCCGATTTTCATCCAGTCCATATGTTTTCTCTCTGTTACCGGCTCTCAGCCGTTTGGGGAGCAGCTGATGAAAAAAGCCCCGACAGGGCGGGGCTTTTGCTCTTGATGAGGTTCTCAGCCCCTATTCGTCCCGCATTGCACCAAGAAGGTGGAGCAGGTGGATAAAGAGGTTGAAGATATTCAGGTAGAGTCCAACGGTCATCATGATGTAGTTTGCATGGGGGTCGTGGATCATGCGGCTGGTGTCATAGAGGATAAAGCCGCTCATCAGCAGAATGATGGCAGCGGAGATCCCCAGCGAGAGTGCCGGAATGGAGAAGAAGATATTGGCCAGTGCAATGACCAGAACCGTCAGCATCCCGGCAATCAGGAATCCGCCCATGAAGCTGAAGTCCTTCCGGGTACTCAGGGCATACCCCGAGAGACCAAGGAAGATGATCCCGGTTCCACCGAAGGCGGTTGCAATCAGCTCACCACCATTGGGAAGGGCGAGATACTGGGTCAGAATCGGGCCCAGGCCAAACCCCATCAGGCCGGTAATGGCGAAGACCACCCCAAGGCCGGCAGCAGAGTTTGCAGTACGTGGCAGAACCAGCCAGATCAGCGCCAGAGAGCCCAGCATCGAGAGCAGGTATGCCCCCGGGGGTGCCTGAACAAATACTGAAAGAGTCGCCATCAGGGCGCTGAAGAGCAGGGTCGCAGAGAGCAGGGTATAGGTGCTCTTGATCACCTTGTTGGTGGCAAGGGTCGCCTCCTGGCTGCGGGTTAGAGTCTGTTCGATTGGATTCATGTGTTTCCTCAAAAAAGTAATAATGTCTCTCTGGTTGGAACCTCAGATATGGGGATGGTTCCACACAATTTCAACTGAGAAGAGGGGATAGTGACTGAAAGTTTTTTGCTTTTCAAGGGGTAAAAGCACCCTTGGGGTATTGTTGAATTCGCCCTCTCAAACACCAAAACGCCCCGTTTCCGGGGCATTTTTCTGTTTGGCGGAGAGGCAGGGATTCGAACCCTGGGTAGGCTATTAACCTACGCCGGTTTTCAAGACCGGTACATTCAACCAGCTCTGTCACCTCTCCAGAGGCTCGCAATTCTACGAGATTAGATCCAAAACCGCCAGCCTGCAGACGTAAAAAAACCTCTCACGATTCAACCGTGAGAGGTTTTTGATGCAACCTGAAGTGTAGGTCTTACTGAGCAGCAGGAGCTACAGGAGCATATGGGTAGTAAGGACGTGACTCGGTGCGAACGTCGCTGTCACCCTTGAAACGTGCATTCTCAGCAGCGTCCATATCCGCTTCCATGTTGGAAGAACCCTTACCAGAAGCGTTAACAGTCATGCTGAAGTTACCCTCAGCGTCAGCAGCACCCTTACCAGCGCCACGACCCTTTCCGTCGAAAGCACCGTCAGCAGAACCAGTTCCGTAACCAGACTCGTTGTCGTCACCACCGAAGAAGGCAGAAGCGCTAGAGGCAACAGCAGCGAGAGCGATAGCAGCAATAATCTTTTTCATGATAATTTCCTTAAATTAAAAGTAATCAGTTAAAAACTTTTGACTTGGAGCAGTGCTGCTCCTCCTCAATATGGCCCCTATTATAAAGAAAACTGTTGAATAGTGAAATAGATATTACCTATAGGCCAATAGGGAATTATGATCTTCAAGTGATCATGTTGTAACAACGCCCCTCATGACGCTGCATGAGGGGGTTGTTGGGTAGAGGTAAAAATGGGCAGCTTTTACTCGGCAGGTGCAGCGGGTGCAGCTACAGGGGCATAGTAAGGGTAGTAGGCAGGGCGAGACTCGGTACGAATGTCGGTTGTACCGTCAAAACGTGCATTCTCGGCAGCGTCCATATCCGCCTCCATGTCGGTAGAGCCCTTGCCGGAGGCGTTGATCGTCATGCTGAAGTTCCCCTCGGCATCAGCGCGCCCCTTGCCTGCACCACGGCCACGCCCATCAAAGGCGCCGTCGGCGGAACCGGTTCCATAACCAGACTCGTTGTCGTCACCGCCGAAGAAGGCAGAGGCACTGGAGGCGATAGCGGCGAGCGCAATGGCAGCAATAATCTTTTTCATCATATTTCCCCTAAAAACAGTCACATCATATGGCTTACAGTTAAAGTCTCTGTCTCAGAGAGTGATCTCCTTGACCATGAAACTGAAGTGTACAAGAAAATTGATGAATATTGTAATAGAGATCTTCTATCAACTGCCCCACATCATCGTTTTTATGAATAGTGACCGCTACATAGAAAAGGGCCCTGGATGCACTGCATCCAGGGCCCTTGATCAGAAGTTTACTTCCTTACTTACTTAGCAACAGGAGCGTAAGCGTAGTGAGGAGTAGACTCGGTGCGAACGTCAGTAGTGCCGTTCAGACGAGCGTTCTCAGCAGCGTCCATATCCGCTTCCATGTTGGAAGAACCCTTACCAGAAGCGTTAACAGTCATGCTGAAGTTACCCTCAGCGTCAGCAGCACCCTTACCAGCGCCACGACCCTTTCCGTCGAAAGCACCGTCAGCAGAACCAGTTCCGTAGCCAGACTGGTTGTCGTCACCACCGAAGAAAGCAGAAGCGCTAGAAGCAACAGCAACCAGAGCGATAGTAGCAATAATCTTTTTCATGATAATTTCCTTAAAAAATAAACTAAAAAATGGTTAAAAAATTTTGAATCAGAGCGGTTGCTCCTCAACATTTGCAGCCCATTATAAAGAAAACGGTTGAATAGTAAAATAGATATATTCTATTCGCAAATAAATAAGATTAATGCTCTCGAGTGGCATGAAACTCGATCTCGGGCCAGCGTTCCTGGGTGAGATCCAGATTGACACGGGTGGGCGCCAGGTAGGTGAGGTTGCCCCCACCGTCGATGGCGAGGTTATCACTGTTGCGCTGCCTGAACCGCTCCAGCTCGGCACCATCACTACACTCCACCCAACGTGCGGTATTGACCGACACACTCTCATAGATCGCCTCCACCTTGTACTCATGCTTCAGGCGGTGGGCCACCACATCAAACTGCAGTACACCAACGGCCCCGAGGATCAGGTGGTTGTTGTTGAGCGGCATAAAGAGCTGGGTTGCACCCTCCTCGGAGAGCTGCTGCAGCCCCTTCTGCAGCTGTTTGTTCTTGAGTGGATCCTTGAGGCGGACCAGTCGAAACAGCTCCGGGGCAAAGTGAGGGATCCCGGTGAAACGCAGCGTCTCCCCCTGGCTGAAGCTGTCCCCAATCTGGATCGTGCCGTGGTTGTGGAGGCCAATGATATCCCCGGGCCAGGCCTCCTCCGTATGGGAGCGATCCCCAGCCAGAAAGGTGAGAGCATTGGGTACGGCAATATCCTTCCCGATTCTACTGTGGTGGAGCTTCATCCCCTGTCGGAATCTTCCGGAACAGATACGCAGAAAGGCGATCCGGTCGCGATGCTTGGGGTCCATGTTGGCCTGGATCTTGAAGACAAATCCGGTGAACTTCTCCTCACTGGGCTCAACACTGCGCTCCTCCGTATTGCGCGGTTGGGGGTTGGGGGCGATCTCGACAAAGCCATCGAGCAGCTCCTTCACCCCGAAGTTGCCGAGCGCGGTGCCGAAGTAGACCGGGGTGAGCTCGCCGGCAAGATACTCATCCAGATCGAATGGGTGGCTCGCCCCCTGGACCAGTTCCAGCTCCTCGCGCAGCTCCTCGGCCAGACTGCCTATGGCCTCATCCAGCTCCGGGTTGTCAATTCCCTTGATGACCCGCTCCTGCTGGATGGTATGTCCCTGGCCGCTCTGGTAGAGAATGGTCTGATCCTCGGCAATCTGGTAGATCCCCTTGAACTGTTTGCCCATCCCGATCGGCCAGTTCATTGGAGCACACTTGATGTTGAGGATCTCCTCTACCTCATCCAGCAGCTCGATCGGGTCGCGAATATCACGATCCATCTTGTTGATGAAGGTGAGGATCGGGGTGGTGCGCAGCCGGCACACCTCCATCAGCTTGATCGTACGGGGCTCCACACCCTTGGCACCATCGATCACCATCAGGGCGGAGTCGACCGCGGTCAGGGTGCGATAGGTATCCTCCGAGAAGTCCTCATGGCCCGGGGTGTCGAGCAGATTGACCATCCGCTCCCGGTAGGGGAACTGCATCACCGAGGTGGTGACCGAGATCCCACGCTCCTTCTCCATCTCCATCCAGTCGGAGGTGGCGTGACGATCGGAGCCACGCCCCTTGACCGTCCCCGCCTGCTGGATCAGCTTTCCGAACAGCAGCAGCTTCTCCGTGATGGTGGTCTTGCCCGCATCGGGATGGGAGATGATGGCAAAGGTCTGGCGCCTGTTGATCTCTTCTTCGAGTTTGCTCATTGTTATTTTCACCGCAGAGGGCACGGAGGAGACAGAGAAAAATCAGGCGTTTCCTCTCTCTGCCCTCTGTGGGGAGTTCCGTAGTCGTTAAGCGATCTCGACCATCTCGATCTCAAAGGTGAGCGTCGCACCGGCCAGTGGTGGATTGCCGTCGATCATCACCTTTTCATCGTCAAAACTGGTCACGACCACATGGACCTGTTCACCATCGGGGGTTTTGTCGGTGAGCATCATCCCGATCTCGAGCTGGACATCCTGGTGGATCATTGAGCGGTCAATGGTTCCGGTCAACTCCGGGTTTCTCTCACCATAGGCCTCCTCCGGCGGGAGGGTGACGCTCTTCTTCTCCCCAGTTGCCATGCCGCGGCAGGCATCATCAAAGCCGGAGATGACCTGGCCACTTCCGATGGTGAACTCAAGTGGCTCTCCGCCGAGGGAGGAGTCAAACTGGGTGCCATCCTCCAGTGTGCCGGTGTAGTGAATCTTTACGGTGTGGCCATCTTCTGCCTGTGACATAACGGTATCCCTGTTAAGAGAGGGGGGTCCCCTGTGAAAAGGGGGGTATTTTACATGGAATTGATCTTCTCCGTTAGCCAGAGGCGTGCCCGCAGCCCCAGCTCCGAGGTGAAGCCCCGCTCAACGAAGCGGATCTGGTTGTTGCTGTCGATGATAAAGGTTGCCGGCACCGCAGTGACCCCAAAGTTGTGGGAGAGTGAACCGGTGCGGTCGACAATGGTGGGGGCCTTGATCTTCTGCTTCTCCATATAGCGCCGCACCTCCAGGGCGCTCCCGGACTGCATCGCAACGGTAACCACCGGGCGCTCCTCGGCAATCGCCTCAATGGCACCTCGCTCCAGCTTGCAGATGGGACACCAGCGGGCCCAGAAGTGGACCACCAGTGGCTCCCCTCGGGCAGTATCGAGTGAGAAGCTCCCACCCTGGACCAGCTCACCATGCAGCGGGGGTGCAGCGCCCGTGGCCATGTCCCACTGCAGCCAGCCACGCAACGCGACCACAGCCGCAATCAGGATGGCCAGCCTGGCCAGGCGCACAAGCCATCGCCTCATGAGCGTTGCTGTCGATTGCGCAGCAGCGTGTTGGAGAGTCGCTGCATGGAGTTGCCCAGCTCGCCACCAATGGTCCGGGAGTGGCTGGAGAGCCGCTCTGCGGTCTCCATCGAGGCCTCCCTTGCAGGGAGCGGGGTGGGTTCGGGGGGATCATTGGAGAAGCGAACCTTCAGCCTTACTCTCGTCACCTGCCTGACCCCCTCCTGATGTAGCAGATCGAGAATGTTCTGCTGCAGAAAGCGCCCACGCTGTGCCCAGCTGGGTGAGTCGGCATGAACCACGGCCACCCCCTTCGGGGTGATCGTACTCAGGCGCAGATGGGCAGAGTAGGGGAGGCCGAGGCGCCCAACCACCTTCCGGTTGAGCTGGCTGATGTAGCCCGCCTGTCTCAGCAGCTGGCTCGAGACCTCCCCGCGCGAGAGGAAGAGAGCGGGTCTCTTCCCCCGCGGTTTCCGATTTCGCAGCGGGGGGAGGCTCGCCTCGGAAAAATCCTCAGGTGGCTCCCTGCGGGGGCGCAGCGAGCGCTCTGGTCGCCCCGCTGAGGTGCGGCGCTCATCCAGCAGCCTGTGCAATTTCCTCAGATTTTTCTCGGCAGAACTCATCGCTCCCTATGGTATCACGGCGTGGGGTCAGGTCTTTCATTTTGCATGCCAATGCAAAATGAAAGACCTGACCCCATCCACTACAGTATCATCCATTTTATGGAGAGTCCGACCCCCCCAGAGACAACCCGCCCCGGCGTCTATCAGATGGTCAGCGCATCGGGGGAGATCCTCTATGTGGGCAAGGCGCGCAACCTGAAGAGACGGGTCTCCAGCTACTTCCGCAAGAGCGGATTGGCACCGAAGACGGCGGCACTGATGTCCCATGTGGCAGAGATTGAGGTAATCACCACACACACCGAGAATGAGGCGCTGATCCTTGAGAGCAACCTGATCAAGAGGCACCGCCCACGCTACAATATCCTGCTGCGCGACGACAAGAGCTACCCCTATATCTACCTCTCGATCCGCACCAGATTCCCCCGTTTGGGTCTCCATCGTGGGGCCCGCAGGGGGAAGGGGCGCTACTTCGGCCCCTACCCCAGTGCCGGTGCGGTACGGGAGAGCCTGCGGTTGATGCAGAAGCTCTTTCCGGTACGCCAGTGCGAGGATGGCTTCTTTCGCAACCGTTCGCGTCCCTGTCTGCAATATCAGATCGAGCGCTGTACCGCCCCCTGCGTAGAGCTGATCTCAGCAGAGAGATACGCAGAGGATGTGCACCATGCGGTACTCTTTCTGGAGGGGAAGAGTGGCGAGGTGATTGAAGAGCTGGCTGGCCGGATGGAGCGGGCCGCAGCAACACTCGATTATGAGGCCGCGGCCCGCTTCAGGGACCAGATCGCTGCACTGCGCAGGGTTCAGGAGCGGCAGTACATCAGCGGGGAGCGGGGGGATCTGGATGTGGTGGCCCTCTCGATGGAGGGGGGGAGTGGATCGATCCAGCTCTTCAATTTTCGTCATGGGCAGAATCTTGGAAACCGCAGCTATTTCCCCCGAAATGTGGAGGGGCAGGACCATTCGGAACTGCTCTATGCCTTTCTGACGCAGCACTATCTGGTACATCAGCCGCCGTCCGAGATTCTGGTGAGCCACCCCCCCAGAGACCAGGAGCTGTTGCAGCAGGTACTGTCGGAACAGGCGGGACACAAGGTTTTTATTCGTTATCAACTGCGTGGGGGACGCTCGCGCTGGATGAAGATGGCACAGGAGAACGCCCAGCTTGCCCTCCAGAGCAGGCTCTCCCATGCAGCCAGTGCCATTGCCAGGGTGGAGGCGATGCAGGATCTGCTTGGGCTGGAGCAGACTCCGCAGCGGATGGAGTGTTTTGATATCAGCCACACCATGGGGGAGGAGACGGTCGCATCCTGCGTTGTTTTTGAGGATGGGGCTCCATTGAAGTCGGACTATCGTCGTTTCAATATTCGCGAGATCACTGGGGGGGATGATTATGCAGCGATGCGTCAGGCACTGGAGCGGCGTTATACACGTCTGATCAAGGGAGAGGGAAAGCTTCCCGATCTGCTGCTGATTGATGGCGGTCCCGGACAGTGCAGGGAGGCCCATGCGGTGCTCGAGGAGCTCCAGGTGGATGGGGTATCCATTCTGGGTGTGGCCAAAGGGGCGGATCGCAGGGAGGGGCAGGAGAAGCTGTTTCTGAATGGGGGTGCGGCACAGACCCTCCCCACTGACTCCCCTGCACTGCTACTGATCCAGCAGATTCGGGACGAGGCGCACCGCTTTGCCATCACCGGCCACCGCCAGCGGCGGGACAAAAAGCGGAAAGAGTCCCCGCTGGAGGGGATCGTCGGGGTGGGCCCGAAACGGCGTCAACAGCTCCTCAGCCACTTCGGCGGACTGCAGGAGGTGGCACGGGCCGGTGTGGAGGATCTCTCGGCGGTTCCCGGGGTCAGTCGTGCGATTGCACAGCGTATCTACGACCGTTTTCATGAGTAATGGGCCGCTGAGGGTTGGATTCCACGGTAACTGATGTACTATCTGGTTCATAATGCAAATGAACCTGCCAACCATTCTCACCCTGCTGCGGATCATTCTGATCCCCTTCTTCATTATCGCCTTCTATCTGCCGGTGGAGTGGGGGCGGCTTGCTGCAACCACAATCTTCGTGTTGGCAGCCATTACCGACTGGCTGGATGGTTATCTGGCGCGGAAATTGAATCAGGCCTCACCCTTCGGGGCATTCCTCGACCCGGTGGCCGACAAGCTGATGGTGGCCGCAGCCCTGGTGCTGCTGGTGACGGATATGCCCAACCTCTGGGTCGCCATCCCGGCCATTGTCATTATTGGGCGCGAGATCGCGATCTCTGCACTGCGGGAGTGGATGGCAGAGATGGGGAGTCGCACCAATGTGGCGGTCTCGATGATCGGCAAGGTCAAGACGGCGGTGCAGATGGTTGCAATCGTGATGTTGCTCTATCGTGATCCGATTGGGGAGCTCCCGGTGTCGGTTGTCGGGATGGTGCTGCTCTATGTGGCCATGCTTCTCACCCTCTGGTCGATGGTGATGTACCTGCGGGCCGCATGGCCGGTGCTGATCCGCTCCGAGTAATCCATCGCTCACGCTCTTTTCGCAGTCAGGGGTTGACAGAAGGAGAGCAGCGCATAGAATATGCCAACTCTTACGCGGGAATAGCTCAGTTGGTAGAGCACGACCTTGCCAAGGTCGGGGTCGCGAGTTCGAATCTCGTTTCCCGCTCCAAATTTTCGGAATGAAAGAGCCTGTTGATCAGGCTCTTTTTTTTCCAGACCAATGAGTGTAGTTGGTTTGACTAGCTGAAGGTCATACTGGCTGGATGGCAGAGTGGTTATGCACCGGCCTGCAAAGCCGTGTACACCGGTTCGACTCCGGTTCCAGCCTCCATTTTCGGGGCGTAGCGCAGCCTGGTAGCGCACCGGCATGGGGTGCCGGTGGTCGGAGGTTCGAATCCTCTCGCCCCGACCAATTTTCACTGACGTGAATGGGTCGTAGGTGGACAGCAGAGCTGTCTCCCCTGTGGGGATCGAATCCTCTCGCCCCGACCAATTTTTCCTGTCAGGCAGGTCGGAGGTGGACTGCCCTCAGGTGCCTTCCAGGCGGAGTCAATTTTCTTGCCTCGACCAGTATTCATGACCCTGATTCGT